>CAZRZN010000114.1:0-12272 GCA_964604565.1 uncultured Rhodobacterales bacterium | reverse complement strand
CAGGAGGTCGATCCTCGGGTAAACCGCCGCATTGTTGATCAGCAGGGCCAGAGGCCCGTGTTGCTCGATAAGCAAGGAAAAGCCCTGAGCGACCTTATCGAAATCCGCCACGTCCATGGTTGCCGGCAAGAAGCGCCCTTCTGGGCAAAGCTTTGCCGTGTCTTGCAGCGCCTCGGGCCGCCGCCCGGTACCCGCCACGATGAACCCCTTTTCGCAAAGCTGTCGCGCAAGCGCCCGGCCAAGGCCGGAGCCTGCGCCCGTCACGATAGCAAAGCCATCCCGCGGTGTGATTTGCGTCATGTCCTGTCCTTCAGCATCAGATGTGCCACGCGCAAGGCATGAGCGGCGATCGTGAGGCTTGGATTCACCCCCATCGAGGTCGGCATGAAGGAACTGTCCGCCACCCACAGATTTGTCACGTCATGCGCCCGCCCGTCTGCCCGTGTCACGGATCTGTCCGGATCATGGCCAAAACACAGCGTGCCGCAGGGATGTCCCCAGTTCAATTCCGGGGTGATGGACAGAAACATGTGCCGGTGTCCTCGCAACCCCTTGCGCAGCGCCCGCCGAAAGGCGCGGCGCCGCGTCCTCAGTTCGTCGGAGAGCGTGTAACTTACCGCCAGCCGCCTTGGATTTGCGGGATCGTGCAGAACGCGATTATGTGCATACGGAAGATCCTCCATCAGTCCGACGAAGAGATGGGCATGTCCCAGCAGCGTATGCGCGATCGCCGCCGCGGGCCGGGTCAGAATGCTGAAACGTGAAAGTCCGCGCAGCGCCAGCATCCGGTTGAGAAAATGAACCATTTCGCCATAAGAGGCGCGGATCCCCATGGCCTGAACCGTGCCGAGGCGCATGTCGGCACGACGATAGAAATCGCGGAATGAAATTCCCTTGGTCGCCCCGGTGTCCGGCGTGCCGCGTTTTGGCCAGAGGGCGAAGCGCTCATCGACATGCAGCATCAGGTTCCGTCCCACCAGCCCCGATCGGTTGGCAAGTCCGTTCGGCCACTCTTCGGAGACGGAGGCCATCAACAGCCGTGGCGAATGCAGTGCGCCCGCGGCCAGCACATACCGGTGCGCGCGAAGGGTCCGCACCTTGCCGTCAACCCGCACTTCCACCTCGGTGATGCGGTCACCTTCGGCGACCAGTCTCGTGACCTCGGCATTCGTCAGGAGATGTGCGTTTCCGGTGGCCAGCGCCGGTTCCACCCCGGCCGACCGGCCATCCATCTTGCAGGGCTTCGGGCATTTCCTGCCGAGACAATTTTGACAGTCTTCGACGTTGGCAATCCCTGTGTGCGACCTGTAGGGATGCAGACCGGCGGCGCGCAGACTGTCGGTCAAGGCGGCTTCTGCCGGGTGCATCGCAGGGGGCGGGCGCAGCGGCAAGGGTGCCTCCGGCGACAGGGGATCAGGTGTGCCGTGCACTTGGAACAGCCGCGCTGCCCTGTCATACCAGGGCGCCATTTCGTCATAGCTTACCGGCCAGCCGCCGGTCGGATGCGGTTGGTCGGGCAGATCGTCCAGGTCATGCCGGGCCGGTCTTTCGAGGGTTGCGGCGTAAAACACCGAAGATCCTCCCGGTCCGCTGCCAAGCGGTGGGAAAAAGCGCGTTTCGATGCCATCCAGCGCGACATGCAGCGGATCCGGCCAAAGACCGCGCGCCGCACGCGCCTCCGGCACGAAGATCCCAGACAGGCCGTTTCGTTCCGAACGCAATCCCTCCGTGCCCTTTTCAACGAAGAGAACCTTTTGCCCGGCCTCGGCCAAGGCGCGGCCCAGCGTTCCGCCGCCCATGCCTGCGCCGATCACGATGACGTCCCAGTCGGTTTCGAACACGGGTGTCATCCGCCTGAGAGTCCCGTTCGCGTGACCTGCGCCCCGGATTGGTCAAAGACCGGGGCGATCACCTCGCGGATGCGGATCGCGGCGCTGTTGGTCAGGTGATTGTTGTCGAAATACTGTCCGCGTCCTTGCTGCACCGCCGAACAAAATCCGCTCTCGCAGAAGAACGGCCAAGGATCCAGGAAAGAGATACGCCTTTCCTCTGCCAAGGGCAGCCAAGGCGCGTCCGCGAGCGTGGTCCGCAATACCATCGTATCAGCCCGAACATCGGGTTCGGTACGGGGTGCCGGGGCCAGCGGCATTCCTGCATGGGCGGCCTCCCGCGCGGCGATGCGGCTGAAATACATTGGAATTTCAGGTGGCTGCCGCAAAACAAAGACGCGACCGATATCCGTCGTGAGCGTTTCGACTGTGGCGCGCGCGGCCTCTGCCAGCAGTTGGGCCTGCGGCATGGTGGTCGACACGGGCTTTGCTGTCGGGTGAAGGGCGATGCGGTCATGGGCGTTGAACCCCTGACCGGCGCCGGTGGCGTAATACCCCCACCGTCCGATCAGCAGCACCGTCTCCAGCGTGTCGAGCCGGCCCAACCCCTGCCTTATCTGGACGTTGGCCCGGGTGCAGGCCGCGTCCTGCGCGGGGGTCGCGGCCCTTTCCACCTTGCGGATGTCGAACAGCGGCGGACACCCCGCACGCCACAGGATAATGCCCGGGACATCCGCCTCATGGGCTGCGACGTCCAGCCCCTCCTTCATGGCCCGCACATGGCTGTCGCCCCAGACCAGCACCTTCGGAGGGCCATCAGGGCCAATCGGACACACCTCCAGCCCGTCCAGAGGCAGGTCGTCCGCGATGTAGCATCTGCTCCAGTCCTGAAGGAAATCGCCGGATGCGTCGATATGGACACGGGCCTCGGGGCCGAACCGGTCCGGCAGCCCGTCCTTGACATAGAGCAGCCCGCCCACCGCCAGTGCCGTCCCTGAGGCCATCACCGTTGCGCCAAGGACGGTGCGCCCCCGCAGTGCGCGCGCATGACGCACCGGCTGTTCGACAAATCGCCAGGACAGCCAGGCCAGACCCACGGACAGCGCCAGCCAGCACAGCGATTCCAGTATGCCGACATGTCCGCCGCGCAGATAATCGCTGAGGGTGTAGACCGGCCAATGCCACAAATAGAGCGAATAGGAGATCAGCCCGAAAAAGCGCAATCCGGGATAGGTCAGCAGCCGGTTGACCGAATTGGCGCCGGTCCCGGAGGACAGCAGAAGCACGGTGCCCAAGACCGGTGGGATCGCGAGGAGCCCGGGAAACAACGGCCCCGCCGGAATGAACCAGATCGACGCGCCGACCATGACCAGACCCACGGAGGACAGTGCCGGATGACCGCGCCATCGCGATCCGGTCTGATGGCCCCAGACCGCCAAAAGGACCCCGCTGAGCATCTCCCACGCGCGAAAGGGGAACAGATAGAATGCGGCGGTAGGTGAGGATGGCGTGATCAGCACGCAGGCCGCCAGCGATGCCGCCCAGCAGGCAACAAGGGTGCCGATCAGCCCCCAACGCCAGCGCGCAAGCAGGATCATGGCAAGTGGCAGAAATATGTAGAACTGTTCCTCGACCGCCAGCGACCATGTGTGCAGCAGCGGCTTGTCCTCTGACGCGGTGTCGAAATAGCCCGCCTCGCGGAAGAACAGCACATTGGAAAGATAGACGGTCGCCGCGATCACGGCCTTGCCATACTCGCGAAACTCGAACGGCAAGAGCAACACCCAGGCCACCGCGGTGACCACAAGAATCATTACGAAGAAGGCCGGCGCAAGGCGGCGGAAACGGCGCAGGTAGAAGTTGCCCAGACCGATGCGTCCGGTGGCATCATACTCGCGCCACAGAATGCCGCCGATCAGAAAGCCCGAGATGACGAAGAACACGTCCACACCGACAAATCCGCCGCCGATCGGCAGGCCGAAATGATACAGCACGACCGCCAGAACCGCGATCGCGCGCAGTCCGTCGATATCGCCCCGATAAGGGAGCGGTGAGTGCCTTGGCGCGCTCATCGACTCAAGTGTCCTCGTCCGCGGGCGTCATGTGTCTCCATCCGGGTTCTCCGGGCTCTGGCCTTTTTGACCGTGGCGTAGGTTTTCGGCACCTTGCCGTCAGAGTGTTGCCATAACATCAAGGATAGCGCATTTCAGGGCAGGAGTATGGCGCAGCATGGGCAATGACGCAGAGATGACCAAGACAGGCATATCGGCAGACGTGCCGGATTGGTCGCGTGAGCGGGTCCTTCGGTTCTGGGAACCGGGAAAGAAGATGATCCGGGCCGTGAGACGATACCAGTCCTGGCGCGGTCGGGGCCCATTGGGAAAAATGGTCGCAAGATACTGGGTGGTCAATCACTGGTTCTGGTCATTGATGTGCCAGAGCGAACTGCACCTCACGACCGAGATCGGTGGCGGTCTGCGTCTGACCCATCCGACGGGGATCATCGTGCACCCGGAGGCACGGATTGGCGTGAATTGCATGTTGTTTCATCAGGTGACACTGGCCGGGCCCGTGGTACTCGGCGGGCATGTGGATGTCGGCGCCGGAGCCAAACTGATCGGGCCGCTGACCGTGGGCGACCACGCGGTGATCGGGGCCAATGCCGTGGTCACGCGGGATGTGCCGATGGGGGCCACCGTCGCAGGGATACCGGCCCGCATCATCCCGCAGGATACCTGAGGTGCGCCCTGTTTCCGGGCAGGGTCCGGCGTTTTCAAGGCGGCTGTTCGCGCTGGCTGATCGGGGAGGATTGTCTGGTCCCCTCGCCACCCCCCTTTCCGCCGACGGTCTGCTGCCAAAAAGCGGAACACGGATGTTTGCCTAGCGCACGCTTCCCCGGTTTTAGAACCGCGCGCCGCGGCGCCAAGCGGAAGGGTGCGGCGGTGTGAAGGCTGCGCTTCTTCTGAAGGTACGTTTCTTTCACATCACGGATCGCCAGCGGAGCTTTCCAGCCAGACTGGCTGTTTTCGGCTCCGGCACCTTGCGTGGGTTCTCGGCGTAACCGGTCAAGGCGCCGGCGATCAGCCACGTCAGCGGTGTAAGGGTCGCGTTCGGGATCATATCCACCAAATTGATCGCAAGAATCAGGCATACCGGACCGACAAGCGGCGACAGACTGTCAGCCCCGGCGCCACGCAATTGCCGCGCAATCAGCATCAAGGGCAACAACAACAGCCCGAATTCCGCGAAAAAGCCGATCCAGCCAAAGACACCGATGGTAATGATCCACCGTCCGTCTGTCACGGTCAGGATCCGGCCGGTCTGAGGGTCGAGGATGTGATTGCGCCCCCAGCTTCCCCATCCGAAGACAGGCTTGAGGCTTGCCCGATCAAGCAGTGTTTCCTCGTTCTCGAACCGAAATGCGAGGGAGTCGGCACGATTCTCGTCGATCTTGGCCGCCTCGCTGAGCATGTAGTCCTCCGGCACTAGATCCAACCCCTTCATGACGGGATAGGCCAGGGCCATCGAGCCGATTACCAGAGCGACGCGGACCTGCGTTCTGGAGGGCAACAAGAGCACCATCGGGACAAGCAAAACTGTAAAGATCAGCGCGCCCAATGATTTGGCCATGACGATGATGAGGGACAGATACACCGCGGCGAGCGCGAGTTTGAACCGTTGTTGCGTGCCGGGCCATCTGCTAAGTGCAACGGCAGAGACAACGGCGGTCATCATGAAGAAGGTGACCCAGAGACCGGCAATCAGGAAGACTGTCGGGCGATAGCCACCCTCGCGGATCGATGTCGCAAAAACGCCCTGATAATATCCGTAGATCCACATGTTGAATTGCGGCGAAAGCCGCATTTCCACCAGCATGAAGAGCGAATAGATCAGCCCGCAGACCACGAACGCGAACAGCAGCTCTCGCAGTGCGCCGCCGTTCGCCAGATGTTGGCGTGCCAGCAGAAATGGCATCAGATGCATGCAATGCTCCAGCACCAATGCCGCGGCATCCTTGATCCCAAGGCCCGGCAGGGCAATTTGCCCGTAAAACACAGGCTCGCTGTTGCCGAGCGCGGTGATGACCGGTGCCAGAACATAGGTCAGCAACAAAGCCTTGCCGAGGGATGAGTTCGGCAACAGCGAGCCGCCCGTGCCATGCCGCCCCATCATGAGCAGAAAGGCGGCGAGGGCCGGGATGTTGTGTTTGTCCAGCCCCGGGATCAACGGCAAGTCAAAGGCGGCAGGCGGTTCCGGCAGAAAAAGGTAGCACAAGAGCAGCGACCAGATGATCGCACGATCCGGGCGCAGGCGTGATATCAGCACGGCGACGACGATCGGGCTTATCGCCAGCGCGAGATAGGCGATCAGGTTCGGCATGGTCGCTCTGGTGTCTGGGGGCGGTGTCAGGCCGCCCGGGTTCAACTGATGTAGTGCCGGGCTGCGGCGGAATCGCGGCTGTATTGCAGCAAAATCATGAAATAGCGCTCGTCAAAGGATAATAGGGGCCTTTCCGCATGATTGGAACGCCCTCCTTGTGGGTGCGCATTGGTGGGTAAAGACGGCGCGTTGTGCGGTCGCGTCGCGGGAAATTCGTGCGTCTGCGGGATACGCGGGCGCGCCTCGGCCATGGAAATCCGTACGCCATGCCCTTCGGCAAGGCGTGTAGGCAAGCCATGCCAATCATGGGTTCCCCTCTATGCCTTGCCAGTCAAGCCATTCGATATGCGGTCTCGCCGATTGTCGTCGCGCGCCAATGCCCGGTCGTCAGGCGATCCTTTGTGGACATGGATCGGTGCGTGGCATCCATTCGCCTTCCGGCGGGACATTCTCTGGTGCCATGTCCTTGGCTGTGTTACGGCCCGCCATCATCCCAGTCATTGCCGAATCCCGGCCGGAGTCCGAATGTCCCCCCTCACTGATCACGGCGCGGCCGTGCAATCCCGTCTCAGCCAGGCATACGGCCTGTCCCCTGACGCCATCCTGTCGATGATGCGTTCCGTCGCGCAAGGCGGCGGTCAGCAGGCGCAGTTCAACGTCCCCGAATTGGGCGGCATGGGCCAATGGCAATATGGCGGAATGACAATGGTCGGTGACATGTTCAACACCGGCTTGCAGAACACGGTTGCAAACCTGTGCACCGAAATTTCCAACGCCGCTCAGCAGGGACCGCTGTTCGCGCCGGTGCGCCCACAGCAGGACAGTTGGCAGTCGCAGGGCGGGCCGTCAATGTCCTTCTCCGGTGGCGGTTTCGGATCGTGGTGGCCGTCGGAATTGGGCCAGCCTTCGTCTCAGGGCGCGCAAAACAATCTCAGCTACGCAATTTTCCCGCAGGCGCGGCGGCTTGCGGTCAATCTGAATGGCTCGGTGACGGTCTATGATACCGGCGACCACCTGATTGGCGGCGTCGGGCAGCAGCAATCGGGCGATGCCAGTTGGACGTTTACCAGCCAGTATGGGACCGTCTACCTGAACCAGCTACCCGTAGTCTCCGGTGATGCCTCCGGGCAGAAATCAGGGGCAGGGATGGCGCAGCCCTCCATGACCTTTCCCGAGCCGACCGACGCACCGATGGAGCCGCCGACCCAGTTTGTCGACGATGTCGCGCCGGCGGCGTCCACGACGCAAGACGCCAGTCCTCAGCGGAGCCATGGCAATTCGGATCAGATCTTTTCCGCGCTGGAAAAGCTGGGCAGTCTGCGCGACATGGGCATTCTGAGCGAAGATGAATTCGCGGCCAAGAAAGCGGAGCTTCTGGCCCGCCTCTAGCGGGCCTTGGGCGGGACCGAAACGGTTTCTGTTGCAATTGGCGTGCCATCAGGGCCGTCGCGGTCAGGCGCCCGCACTGGACGGTGTTCAAGAGTTTCGATGTCCTTTCTGGCCATCTGCTCTGTAGGCACGTCTCTGCAACAGCCCACTGGCGCGGCGGATCAAGTCCTGTTGTGCAAATCCCGAGAGATTTGGCAGGGTGCTTTAATGCCGGTTCCTTGATGTGCCTGTGGCTGCTGTCAAGGCGCAGGCTGTCCCAAGCGGCCGCCGAAGCCTTGGGATCGAACGCTCTGGAAGAACAGCACTGACTTGGTCTGCCGTTTGCTCCGGCAGAGACCTTTCGGGATACAATTTCCGCCGCTTGACCAACCACAAGGGCTGAGGATTGGCAGCCCCTCCCAACTGGCCTTAATCCGCCCTTGGAACTGGCCCTATTCGCCCGGTCGCGGCCCCGATAGATTGCTCGTCAGCCGCCGGTGGATGTTGCCGGCTCTTGTGCCTATGGGAGACGCCAGCCATGAAAATGACCACTGAAGAAGCCTTTGTGAAAGTGCTTCAGCGCCATGGGATCGAGCATGCCTTTGGCATCATCGGGTCGGCCATGATGCCGATTTCAGATCTGTTCCCCAAGGCGGGCATCCAGTTCTGGGACTGTGCCCATGAGGGCAGCGCCGGGTTCATGTCGGACGGCTACACCCGGGCGACGGGCAAGATGTCCATGATGATCGCGCAGAATGGCCCCGGGATCACCAACTTCGTCACGCCGGTAAAAACCGCTTACTGGAACCACACGCCCCTGTTGCTGGTTACGCCGCAGGCCGCGAACAAGACCATCGGGCAGGGCGGTTTTCAGGAAGTCGAACAGATGAACCTGTTCGAGGACATGGTCGCCTACCAGGAAGAGGTGCGCGATCCCTCCCGCGTGGCCGAAGTGCTGACCCGTGTGATCGCGCAGGCCAAGCGCGCCAGCGCGCCCGCCCAGATCAACATCCCGCGCGATTTCTGGACGCAGGTCATCGACATCGAGATCCCCGAACCCATCGAATTTGAACGGTCATCCGGCGGCGAGAACGCGGTTTCGCAGGCCGCTGCGCTGTTGTCGCAGGCCAAGAACCCGGTGATCCTGAACGGTGCGGGTGTGGTGCTGGCCCATGGCGGGATCGCGGCCAGTCAGGCGTTGGCAGAGCGGCTGGATGCGCCTGTTTGCGTCGGCTATCAGCACAACGATGCCTTTCCCGGGGGGCATCCGCTGTTCGCGGGTCCGCTGGGCTACAATGGTTCAAAGGCCGCGATGGAACTGATCAAGGACGCGGATGTGGTGCTTGCGCTGGGGACCCGGCTGAACCCCTTCTCGACCCTGCCGGGATACGGCATGGAATACTGGCCCGCGGAGGCCAAGGTGATCCAGGTGGACATCAACCCCGACCGCATTGGCCTTACCAAAAAGGTTGCCGTCGGGATCGTTGGCGACGCCGCCAAGGTGGCAAAGGGTCTGCTGGCGCAACTTTCCGAAACGGCAGGGGATGAGGGACGCGCGGACCGCAAGGCCCGGATTGCGGCAACCAAGTCGAAATGGGCGCAACAACTGTCCTCGATGGATCACGAAGAAGACGATCCCGGCACATCGTGGAACGAACGCGCCCGCGCGGACAAGCCGGACTGGATGAGTCCCCGCATGGCATGGCGCGCGATCCAGAGCGCGCTGCCGCGCGAGGCCATCATCTCGTCCGACATCGGCAACAATTGCGCGATCGGCAACGCCTACCCGTCCTTCGACGAAGGGCGCAAGTATCTGGCGCCCGGTCTGTTCGGGCCCTGCGGCTATGGTCTGCCCTCCATCGTCGGCGCCAAGATCGGCCAGCCTGAGGTGCCGGTTGTCGGATTTGCAGGCGATGGCGCCTTTGGGATCGCGGTCAACGAACTGACCGCCATCGGCCGGGGCGAATGGCCCGCCGTCACGCAGATCGTCTTTCGCAACTACCAATGGGGCGCGGAAAAGCGGAACTCGACGCTTTGGTTCGATGATAATTTCGTCGGCACCGAACTGGATGAAGAGGTGTCCTATGCCGGTATTGCCAAGGCCTGCGGGCTGAAGGGCGTGGTCGCGCGCACCATGCAAGAGCTGACAGAGGCGCTGAACACCGCGATCCGGGACCAGATGGAAAACGGTGTGACAACCCTGATCGAGGCGATGATCAACCAGGAACTTGGTGAGCCTTTCCGCCGCGACGCGATGAAAAAGCCCGTTGCCGTGGCGGGCATCAGCCCGGACGACATGCAGCCGCAAAAGGTTGCATGAGGCCGACATGCCGTTATGGTCCGGTCCGGCAAACGTCCGGGCCGGTAGCATTCCCGCCCGTCAATTTATGATGACAGGGCCTGCCATGTCCGAACCCTACCCGTTTCTTTCGACAACCCCGATCACCTGCCCGGTGTCCCTGCTGGAGCATGCTCGGACACTGCCGCGCCCCCGGGTTGCACTGGTCAATGCCGGTGCGCCTTTTCCACTGCAAGGCATCCGCGAGGCGGCAGAGGCGGGGTTGGCCACCCCGGTCCTGATCGGCGACGTGGACAGGATTCGCGACACCGCGCGCGCGATTGGGTGGGACATCGGCGATGTGCCGGTCATAGACGCCCCCCACGCATCAGCCGCGCCCAAGGCCGCAGAAATGGCCCGCAACGGCGAGGTGGATGCGATCATGAAGGGTCAGATCCATACATCCGTCTTTCTCAAGGGATTGTTGCCGACGGCCGCAGGGTTGAGGGACCGGGGCACGCGCTGCGGCCACGTCTTTCACATAACGGCCCCGGGATCGGACCGCCCGCTCTTGCTGACCGATGCGGCGTTGAACGTGGATCCGGATGTGGAGACGCGCAAGGCCTGCCTGACCCATGCGGTGGCGCTTGCGCAGAAACTCGGCATTGCCCGGCCCAAGGCGGGCATCCTCGCCCCGACGGAGGACCCGATCCCCTCCATCGCCAACACGATGGAGGCTGCCGAGATTGCAGGATGGGCCAAGGCGGCGCTTCCGCAGGCCATAGTGCAGGGGCCCATGGCGCTGGACCTGATCTTTTCGCGCGCCGCCGCAGATGCGAAGAATTACGCCTCGGAGGTGTCGGGCGATGCGGATATCATGCTGACCCCAAACATCACCGCCGGCAATGCCCTGTTCAAACTGATGTCGCTGGGCATGGGATGCTGCTGCGCCGGTGTGGTCCTGGGGGCAAAGGTGCCGATCATCCTGACCTCCCGCTCTCAGGCGGCAGAGGACCGCATGGCCTCGGCGGCGCTTGGCGCGATCGGTGCCGCGCCGTGATCCTCGTGGTGAATGCCGGGTCGTCGTCGATCAAGGTCGAATTGTTCGATGGCGCGCTCGCCTCCGTAATGGACGGCGCTGTGACAGAAATCGGTGGTTCGGGTAGGCTGAAGGTCGGTGAAACGGCGCAGGATGTCACGGCACAGGACCATGTTGATGCCCTGTCGCTCCTTGTTTCGGCGTTTGATCGCGCGGGCCACCCTGTCAGCGATCTCACCGCGGCCGGGCACCGGGTTGTTCACGGCGGCGCGGAACTGACGGCGCCTGCGCGTCTGACCCCCGATGTCGTCGCCGGGATCGAGGCGTGTATCCCGCTGGCACCCTTGCACAACCCTCACAACCTGTCGGGCATCCACGCGCTCGCGGAATTGGCCCCGGATCTGCCGCAATTCGCCAGTTTCGACACGGGGTTTCACGCGACAAACGCCCTCCTTGCCACGACCTACGCCATTCCACAGGCCGAACGGGACAAGGGTATTCGCCGCTACGGGTTTCACGGGCTGTCCTACGCGGGAATGGTGGCGCAATTCGGCGATGCGTTGCCGCCGCGTCTGCTGGCAATGCACCTTGGCAACGGAGCCAGCCTTTGCGCCATCCTCGACGGGAAGTCGGTCGCCACGTCCATGGGGTATTCGCCGCTGGACGGATTGGTCATGGGCACACGCTGCGGAAACATCGACGGCATGGCCGTGCTGCGCATGGCCAGTGACCACGGTATCGACCGGGCGGGCGCGCTCTTGAACAAGGAAAGCGGCCTCAAGGCACTGGCCGGGACGAACGACATGGCGGCGCTGCTGGCCCGCCAGGACGAAGCGGCCCGGTTTGCGGTCGACCACTTCTGCTATTGGGCGGCACGGCAGGCCGGATCCGCCATCACGGCGATGCACGGCGTCGATGCGATCGCCTTTACCGGGGGTATCGGCGAAAACGCCGCGGCAGTGCGCCAAGGCATCATGGACCATCTTTCCTGGCTTGGCGATCTGCCGGTCCACGTCGTGCCCGCGGACGAAGAACGGCAGATCGCACGCGATACGCGCACCCTCATGGGCAGCTGTGAATGACGGGTGCATTCACCGCGGCTGAAACTTTGTTTCTTCCGCTGCGGGAATTTGCGAAAAACGGTCGCGGGATGCGCGACAAATGCGTAACGTCGTCCGGCGAAACATGGACATCAGCATGACACAGGCCCAACCCACGCTCGATCTTTCGCCCGAGGTCTCGGACGAAATCCGCAAGACCACCTGCTACATGTGCGCCTGCCGCTGCGGCATCAATGTTCACATGAAGTCCGGCAAGGTGGCGTATATCGAGGGCAACCGCGATCACCCGGTGAACAAGGGTGTTCTGTGCGCCAAGG
>CAZRZN010000113.1:0-12294 GCA_964604565.1 uncultured Rhodobacterales bacterium | reverse complement strand
TTGAGCGTCGTCACGCTTTCGGTGCCGTCCGACATGACCTTTTCGACAAAGTTCTTGGCGGCGGGCTTCAGGTTTGTCAGGCGGTTGTTATACCGCATGGAGCCGGAAATATCGAGAACGAGAGACACCTCGACATTGGCGATGCGTTCCTCGGCGGTGCTGAGCGCGCTGGCGGGCAGCACGTCGCGCCCGGACAGCCCGAGGAACAGGGTCGACAGGCTGCTGGATGCCTTGGCGCTGACGATCCGTTCGTTCAGGGCCATGTCGACATCGACAGAGGTGACATAAGCGCCCAGCCCGGCCTTTCCGACGTAATCGTCCACCACCGACTGCGGGGTCTGGAGTTGATCCAGATCCGCAGCCGCCAGAACCGCGCGGTCCAGCGTGGTCTGCAACCGGGCGCGCCATGCCTCCTGACGCATCAGGTCGACGGATGCGCCCATGATGATCAGCACCAGCAGCGCGATGTAGAAGGAATAGATCGTGATGGTCCCGGACTCGTCGCGCCAGAACCCGCGATCAGCCTCCGTTCCGGGCCTGTGAAAGGGTCTGGGGAAGAATGCGAACCGTGTCATCATGGGCCTCCAGTTTCGCCGCGCCATAAAATGCGGCCGAACGGGACCCTTTTCCGGTAACATCCGGTCAATCAACGGGCCGGAAATGCGGCAGAAGAATGACCTGATCTTACGATTTTTCGCAAGTTGGCGAGGAAAACCCGCCGCATCGAGGGACGGACGCCCCTCGATGCACAGTGTCGATGGCGCGCGGCGTCAGAGCCCCTTGGCCCGGTAGCTGGCCGCCACACGGTCGATCGCGACGATAAAGGCGGCGGTGCGCAGGTCCGTCACATCCTCGCGGCCGTGCCAGATCTCGCGCATGTGCTGGTAGGCCACGCGCATCGTGTCATCGAGCCCGGAGCGCACCAGTTCCAGTTCGCCCGCGCCGCGCAGGTAGCGTTCCTTGAACCCCGGCGACAGGGTCCAGCCCAGATTGCGGTCCGCGGACAGCCGTTCCAGTTCATCGACGACAAGCTGGTGCCGCGCCTCCTCCTGCCGGCGCTGCATCCGGCCAAAGCGGATATGGCTGAGGTTCTTGACCCATTCGAAATAGGAGACGGTCACGCCGCCGGCATTGGCATACATGTCGGGAATTATGACGACGCCGCGTTCGCGCAGGATGTCGTCGGCGCCGGCGGTGACGGGGCCGTTGGCGGCCTCGATGATCAGCGGCGCCTTGATGTTGCGGGCATTGCCGAGGTTGATGACCCCTTCGAGCGCGGCGGGAATCAGGATGTCGCACTCTTCCTCCAGCACGGCCTTGCCCTCTGCGACGTGGTTGGCGTCGGGATAGCCGGTGACGCCGCCGTGCTTCATGATCCAGTCGCGAACCGACTGGACGTTCAGGCCCGCCGGGTTGAACAGGGCACCGTCGCGTTCGATGATCCCGGTGACGATCGCGCCATCCTCTTCCTGCAGGAACTTTGCCGCGTGATACCCCACGTTGCCGAGGCCCTGCACGATCACGCGCTTGCCCTCCAGCGTTCCGGTCAGCTTGGCCTTCGCCTTGTCCTCCGGATGCCGGAAAAACTCCTGCAAGGCATATTGCACGCCGCGGCCTGTGGCCTCTGTCCGGCCCTGGATGCCGCCGGCATTGATCGGCTTGCCGGTGACGCAGGCGCGTGAATTGATGTCGGTGGTGTTCATCCGCGCGTATTGGTCGGCGATCCAGGCCATCTCGCGCTCGGACGTGCCCATGTCGGGGGCGGGCACGTTCTGGCTGGGGTGGATCAGGTCGCGCTTGATCAGCTCATAGGCAAATCGGCGGGTGATCTGCTCCATCTCGTGTTCGTCATATTGCCGCGGATCGACGCAAAGCCCGCCCTTGGACCCGCCGAAGGGCGTCTCGACCAGGGCGCATTTGTAGGTCATCAGCGCGGCCAGCGCCTCGACCTCGTCCTGGTTCACCTCCAGCGCGAAGCGGATGCCGCCCTTGACCGGCTCCATGTGTTCCGAGTGCACGGAGCGATAGCCGGTGAAGGTCTGGATCGAACCACGCAAACGCACGCCGAACCGCACCGTGTAGGTCGCGTTGCAGACACGGATCTTTTCCTCCAGCCCCGGCGGCAGGTCCATCAACGCCACCGCGCGATTATACATCAGGTCCACGGATTGACGGAATGTCGGCTCGTTGGTTGGGGCGACGGACATGGCGTTCTTTCCTTTCCTATAGGCGTGCAGGATGCCACGCGCGGGGCGACGACCGTCGGGCATCCGATTTAAGCCTAACGTCACAGTTACCTTATCCCAACCCCGGTTTCACCGGATTCGCGAGCGTGCCCCGCGGCGGCGCCGGAACGCGCGGCGCGGCGGGGATCGTCCGGATCAAGGAAACAAAGCCGTCGCATGACGCGGACTACCGGTGAAACCCCGCACAAACCCGGGAAATCCGGCCCTGAATCGCCCAAGTTTGACCATTTTGAATTGGCATAAAATTCGACACAAACCTGGCCGTTTCCGAGGAAACCCGCCGTGGCCGCCCGGTCGAAAGGTGATGGAATGCTGAGAACGAAAAAGATCTGCGCGGCGGACGCCTTGCGCACCGCCCGGCCGGAGACATCGGCCATTGCCCTTGGCCTGCAAACCTTCTGGAGGGACCAGACCGGCAACATGTCCTATCTCGCGATCGTCGGGTCGCTTGTCATGATGGTCTTTGGCGGCGTCGGCGTGGACATGATGCATGCCGAGCTGAAGCGCAACAAGGTGCAGAACACGCTGGACAGGGCCGTTCTGGCGGCGGCCCATCTCAAGAACACGCAGGATCCCCAACAGGTCGTGCGGGACTATTTCACCGCCATGGGGATGGCCGATGCCCTGACGACGATCGACGTGCAGCAAAGCCTGACCTCGAAGACCGTGGTCGCCACGGCCGACAGCCGGATCTCTTCGGATTTCATGTCGCTGATCGGCGTGAACACGCTGGGCGCCTCTGGGCTGGCCGCGGCCGAACATGCCACGACGAATGCCGAAATCTCCCTCGTGCTGGATGTGTCGGGGTCGATGGGCAGCAATTCCAAGATCGAGAACCTGCGGGCGGCGGCGACGGAGTTCGTCGACATTCTGATCCCGCCCGAGGGCAGCAGGCTGACGTCCATCTCGCTGATCCCGTATAATGCGACCGTGAACATGGGCACGCAGTTGCCGGAATATGTCGCGCTGGACCGGCAGCACGACTTTTCCGCCTGCGCGGAGTTTCCCGACACCGCCTTTGGCGAAACCCTCCTGTTCCCGGACATGCCGCTGGAACAGGTCGGCCGGTTCGATCCGGTGTCCAGATCCATCGTGGCGGGCAACACGCCGCGCCAGTGGTGCCGGGACGGCGACAATGCCGCGATCCTGCCACACACCTCCGACCCCGAGGTGCTGAAGGACCGGATTTCTGCGCTGGAGGCCTGGGGAAACACCGCGATCGATGTCGGCATGAAATGGGGCACAGGGCTGCTGGATCCGTCAAGCCGGCCCGTCACGCAGGCCATGTCCGGCGACGGGCTGATCGCACAGTATTTTCAGGGCCGCCCGGCGGACTACACGGACGAGGAAACCGGGAAATTCGTGGTCGTCATGACCGATGGCGCGAACACGACGCAATATGATCTGCCCGGCACGCTCAAATCGCGAGAAGCCAAAACCGGCATCTGGGTCCACACCAAGGGCACCGATGACTATGGCGACGACGATTATTCGGTAAAGTTGCAGAGTTTCGACCGCATCGTGACCGATTATTTCCCGGCCTGGCCGCAGGATATTTCCAACGTGGTGTTCTATTTCGACACCGACGGCGACGGGCTGCATGACATCGCCCACAAGATCGAGGATTTCCCGGACAACGGCCCGCGCGATCTGGACGATTTCGCGGCGCAGGCGGTCGGCTTCGTCATGGCGCAGGACAGCCGGTTGACCGACAGCGCGGATTTCCTTGGCGCGTCGATCAAGGGCGGCAATGAAACGGACAGCTATCATGCCGTCAGATACGACACGAACGCCGCGCAGCCCGATCCCGGGCCGATCCTGAACACCGGATCCACTGGCGTCACGGTGCACAGCTACACAGATCTCGACCGCGTCGCCTATTCCGCAGGGTCGGATGTCAGCATGTATTACTGGACCCGCACCGCAGACGATCCGACGTCCCGTTACCAGGTGGCCATCGACGGGCTGGGCGCCGACCCCCAGCACCTTCATGAACTCAACTACAACGAGCTTTACGATCGGTTCGGGACACGCGCCGCCGCCGACCTGCTGCTCTATCGCCCGGCGGTGGACGGCCACATCAGCAACCAGCGTTACTGGACGGTGGCCCAGCCCTATGTGGTCAAGGCCAATGCGGGCACGGCGGACACGCGTCTGAGCACGATCTGCGATGCGGCCAAGGCACAGGGGATCGTGGTCTTTGCCATCGGCTTCGAGGCGCCGCCGCGCGGCATCGACGCGATGCGGGACTGTGCCTCCTCGCCTGCCCATTTCTTTGACGTGGAGGGCCTCGAACTGCAGGAGACCTTTGCCGCGATCGCCAACACGATTTCGCAACTGAGGCTGACACAATGACCCGTCCCCTGATGCTTGCGCTGCGCCGCTTCTGCGCCAGCGAGAACGGCAATGCGGTTGCCGCCTTTGCCCTCTGGGTGCCGATGATCGTCGCCATCATCGTCTCGGCGGTGGAACTGGGCGCGATCACCGTCCGCCACACGCAGTTGGAACGTGCGCTGGACCAGTCGGTGCGCGACCTCAAGATCGGCGTGACGCAGCCCACGCATGACGCCCTCAAGGCCAGCATCTGCGCGCGCACCACCGTGCTGGGCGGCTGCACGGAGACGCTGCAACTGGAAATGATCCCGATCGACATGCGCAATTTCGTGGAACCGGCCGCCAATGCGGATTGCGCGGATGTCTCTCAGGAGGCCACGCCGCAGCGCATGTTCCGGCACGGGAGCGGGGGGCAGCTTATGTATCTGCGCGCCTGCTACAAGTTCCGCGCCGTCACGCCCGCCGCCACCCTGAATGCCAGCCTGCCCAAGGACGACCATGGATACACGGCCATCGTGTCGACCTCCGCTTTTGTCTTCGAGCCCAGCTAAGGATCCGCAAAATGAACCGCACGTCCTTCTTCAAGAGGTTTGCCCGGGATTGCCGCGGCTTCGTCAGCGTCGAGGCGGTGATCGTCTTTCCCGCCCTTCTGTTCATCTTCGGCGTGGGCTGGACCTATTTCGATGCGTTTCGCCAGCAGGCGGTCAGCCAGAAGGCCAATTACGTGATCGGCGACATGATCTCCCGTGAGACGGCGTCGATCACGCCGGCCTACATCACAAATTCGCAGGCGCTGCTGCGGCATCTCACGCGGGCGCAGGGCGCGGAGATCGATCTGCGGGTGACCGTGGTGAACTACAATGCGGACCAGGCCGGCTGGCGGGTGGTCTGGTCAGAGACGCGCGGTGTCCAGCCCCGCTTGCAGGACGCCGATCTGCCGGACATGGCGGACCGTCTGCCGCCCGGCATCGAGGGAGAGGAACTGATCCTCGTGGAGACATGGGATGTCTTCGATCCGGTGTTCAACGTCGGTCTCGATATGTTCCAGATCAAGAGCTACAGCTTTACCCGTCCGCGCCATGCGCCGCAGGTGGTGTTTGACAACGCCTGACGCGGGATCACGCAGATAGGCGGTTTTGGGTCGTCCCTCGCGGCGGTCGGCTGCGGTGGATGCGCTCCGTCGCAGCCTGCGTTTTCGGCCTGCACGGCCCGGAATCGGGGCTACGCGACCGCGCCCGCGTCGCGCCCGGATGGCGGGCTTCGCGGTATGGAGGTCCGGTCGCGCTTTGGCATCTACACATGCGAGGCTCTGACTGGTCCGGCCGGACCGACGACAGGCAACATCGAAAAAGGCGCGCATTTCCTGTTACTTGCGAGGCCAAACAGGATCGGTGTCAGCCTTTGGCCAGGATATCGTGGGGCCGCGTGGCGTTTGCCTCAGTCATCGCGGATTGGCGGTTCTCCGGCAAACCGTTGAGCGTCCGGCAGGGGCATGCCGGTTCAAGGCTGTTGGCAAAGGATGCCCGGCCCCGGCCCTTTTTCGTTTCAGTCGCCTTTTTGGCTGAGCAGGTGGTTCATGATGTCGGCCACCGGACGCGTCTGCCCGCCGGCGGTCACGCCGCCCACCGCGACCCGCCGCCCGACGCGCCACCAAAGGCCGGGCCGCCAGACGCGCGGCGCGGGTTCCTTCAGCACGATGAGAAAGCCATTTGAGGGCTTCATGGCGAACATGCCGCGGTCGACCTTGGCGATCTGGTCCAGCCGGGCGATCACGGTGCCGTCGCTGTCGGTCAGGGCCTCTTCGGTGAGGATCAGCGCGTGGCCCGTCGCCTGCCACATGACCTGCGACACCCAGAGCCCGCCCAGCCCCAGAACGAACAGGATCCCCCTGAACAGGATATGCATTCCGGGCGTCGTCACAGCCATGTAAAGCAACAGCCCGCCCAGTCCGAGCATCGCCGCCACGCCGATCAGCCGCCGCGACGGCGAGGCCGTGATGCGTGCCAGTTCCTCTTGTTTCATGTCCAGCCCCTTGTCCGCGCTTGCCTGTCCTACTGTGCCGGACGGCCGGGGAAAAGCCCTTTGGCACAAAGGGGCCGCCGGACACCGGCCCGCCCAAAGTGCAGAAGCTGCGGGGACGCGGCGTCCGTGCGATGGCGCCCGCCTGAAGCCGCGACAGGAGGGCACGTCCCCGCGCATGAGCGGACCCGCCGCGTCGGTCAGACCTTCGGCGCGTCGCACCAAGGCCCCCCGCAGGCCAACGCGGACCCCGTAGGCCACAAAGGCCCTGTCGCTGCCATTGCGTGCCGGTCACGGCCGGATCCGCCACATCTGTCGCGCCCCGATGCCCCACCGGGCGCCGTGATCGCGCCGGTCTACCGCCGCACCACCACTTCGGCGCCGCGTGCCGGGGGCTGTTCGTCCACCAGTTCCTGCGGAAAGCCGTCCGCGCGGATCGACAGGCCGGTGGCTTCCTCCAGCCGCTCGATCATCCGGTCGGATTGCGCCCTCGGGCCGTAGCGCGTCTGACCGTCTTGGATCATGTCGATCACCAGCGGCGACAGTTCCAGCGGGACTTTGTTTCCATCTGCCAAGCCCTGGAACAGCGAGATGTCCTTCACGATCAGATCGAGCGAGAAATCCACATCCCGGCTGCCCGACAGGATCAGCTGGCTTTCCGTTTCATGCACAAAGGAGTTGCCCGAGGAAATGCGGATCGCCTCGTAGGTGGTGTTCATGTCCAGACCCGCCGCCTTCATCGTGGTCAGCGCCTCGCACAGGGCCAGCAGATGCACCGTTGCCAGATAGTTGGTCATGACCTTCAGCCGGGAGGCGGTGCCCACATCGCCAGTATGCAGCACCTCGCGCCCGAGGATCGTCAGCAGCGGCAGCGCGGCCTCGAAATTCTGGCGCGGGCCGCCGCAGAAGATCGCGATGTTGCCGGTGGCGGCCCGGTGGCAGCCGCCGGAGACCGGTGCCTCGACCGCGACGCCGCCGGTCTCGGCCACCCGGGCGGCCTGCGCGACGATCATTTCGGGGTCGGTGGTGGACATCTCTATCCACGTCTTGCCCGGGCCCATCGCGGGCAGCAGCTCTGCCAGGACAGCCTCCGACGCCGCCGGGCTGGGCAGCGAGGTGATGACCGTATCACAAGCCTCCATGACCTCGCGGGCCGACCCTGCGCTTTCGGCGCCGGCCGCGATGAAGCCCTGCATTTTCTCTGCATCAAGATCGAAGACCTTCAGCGCGACGCCGTTTCTTTGCAGGTTTCCTGCGAGTTTGGCGCCAACAGCGCCCAATCCGATAAATCCGGTTGCCATGTCATTCTCCTGTTTCGGTCACCCTTGCCCACCATGTCGCGCCGGGCTGGTCTGGAAACGACAGGACGGTGCACGGGATGAGCTTTCGCATTTACCGATCCGGCACGCTGCCTGCTTTCAGGGCGCCGTTGCCAAAATCCCACGCACCACAGGGCCGCTGCCCCGCAATCGGGGACAGCCGGGCGCACCTGTATCGGGGCACCCGCGTTGCAAATCCGGCATCGCGGCGCGGCGATCGATCCGTTTCGACAGCCCGCTGAGGGACAAGGACAGGGGCCGGAACCCAAACATGGCAGGGACGGGTCTGGCGGTGACCGCCGCGCGCCAAATCAATCCCGTTTCGGATCTCTCGGGTAGACACCAAGGATTTCCAGCACATCCGTGAAATAATCAAGCTCTTCCAGCGCCCGCTGAACGGCCGGATCCTCCGGATGTCCCTCGATATCCGCGTAGAACTGGGTCGCGGTGAAAGACCCCTGAACCATGTAGCTTTCAAGCTTGGTCATGTTCACGCCATTCGTCGCAAAGCCGCCCATCGCCTTGTAGAGCGCGGCGGGAATGTTGCGCACCTGAAAGACGAAGGTGGTCATCATGCCATGCGTGCCGCGGCGCGAGGTGTCCGGCTCCGGCGCCATGAGCAGGAACCGGGTCGTGTTGTGGGCGTGATCCTCGATATGGCGCGCAAGGATGTGCAGCCCGTGGATCTCGGCCGCCAGATCCGAGGCCAGAACGCCCTCGTCGCGCAGACCGGAGGCCGCCAGTTCCGCCGCGGCACCCGCGCTGTCCGCCGCAGCGATGCCGCGGATCCCGTATTGCGACAGAAAACTCTGGGCCTGCGGCAACAGGACCAGATGCGCCCGGACGCGGTCCAGTTCCTCGATCTGGACACCCGGCATGGCCATCAGGCTGATGTGCACCCGCACAAAGGCCTCGCCGACGATGCGCAATCCGCTTTCCGGCAGCAGTCTATGAATGTCCGCCACACGCCCGTAGGTCGAGTTCTCGACCGGCAGCATGGCCAGATCCGCCCGGCCCTCGCGCACCGCGGCGATGACGTCCTCGAAGGTGCGGCAGGGCAGCGTATCGGCGTCGGGCCGCGCCTCGACGCAGGCCTGATGGGAATAGGCGCCCAACTCCCCCTGAAAGGCAATCCGCTGCGTCATCTGTGCTCTCCGTGACAGGGCCCGGCACGGCGGGCGATTGGTCGCGGCTTCTAGCGCTTGCCTCGCGGCATGGGAAGCAATAGATGACTGCGCGAAAGTGTTACAATCAAAACAGGGCTTCTCATGTTCGATACCATGACCTTTACCAAGATCGTCGGCGGCGTCTGCGGCGCCTTGCTGGTCTTTCTGCTGGGCAAGTGGGCCGGTGAGAGCCTGTATCACGTCGGCGGCGGCCACGGCGAGGACCACGCCTCGGGCTATGCCATCGTGGTCGAAGAGGGCGAGGCCCCGGTCGAGGAAGAACCGGTGGATTTCGCCACGCTCATGGCTTCGGCGGATGCTGGCGCGGGCGAGCGGGTCTGGAGCAAGTGCCGCGCCTGCCACCAGCTTGAAGATGGCGCGAATGCGACCGGGCCTCACCTTTACAGCGTGGTCGGACGGGATGTCGGCGCCGTGGACGGATTCAACTATTCTGGCGCGCTGAGCGAGGTCGCCGACGTCTGGTCGCAGGAAAATCTTTATGACTTCCTGGAAAATCCGCGCGGCTACGCGCCCGGCACCACCATGGGGTTTGCCGGTCTGGACGACGCCGAGGATCGCGTGAACCTGATCGCCTATCTGGAAAATCAGGGCGGCTAACGCCCCACAACCGCACAAAAAACAGGCCGCATCCCACCCGGGTGCGGCCTGTTTCGCGTCAGGGGGACAGCACCTGCCTGCCAAAAGACCGTCATGCGCCGATCACGGGGAATTCATCCCCCTGTGCGCGCAATCGGCGCTTGAATGTGGCCAAGCACCGCACTTAGCTTAAATCCATGTGCAACGGCAGTGAATGACCGCAGAGGAGGACCATCCGCTCATGTTGGGAAAACGCGCAACTTCGGGCCATCGGGCGAAGACCCGCACCGCAGATCGGTCTCGACCCGGACTCTTGGGCACGACATTTCTGGCCCTTGCTTTTGGCTTTGCTGCGCTGGGCGCCTCTGCCGAGGACCACGTGAAAACCGCGCATGGCGTGTCCACTTTTGGCGATCTGAAGTATGAGGCTGGGTTCGCGCATTTCGACTATGTGAACCCGCAGGCGCCCAAGGGCGGGGAATTCTCCACATGGGCCTTTGGCACATTCGACAGCCTGACCCCTTACATCCTGAAGGGCAACGCTGCCGCCGGGGCGACGGTTTTTTACGATTCGCTGCTGACCGGGAACCTCGAAGAACCGGATGCGATGTACGGATTGGTTGCCGAAAGTCTTGAATATCCGGAAAATCGTGAATGGGTGATCTTTCACATGCGTCCGGAGGCGACCTTTCGGGACGGTTCGACGGTAACGGCGCAGGATGTCGTCTTTTCCTACAACATCCTGCTGGAAAAGGGCACGCCGACCTACAAGACGACATTCCGCGATTTCCAGTCCGTCGAGGCGCTGGACGATCATACGGTCAAGTTCACCTTCGACCCGGACGGTCCGCTGCGCGAGCTGCTGATGACCGCCGGCGGTCTGCCGATCTTTTCCGAGGATTACTACGCGGACCGTGATTTCGGGGAATCCAGTCTCGATCCGCCGATGGGCTCCGGTCCATACGAGTTGGCGGAGGTCGATCCGGGCCGCTCCGTGTCCTATGCGCGGCGGGACGACTACTGGGCCAAGGATCTGCCGGTCAACGTCGGACAAAACAATTTCGATACCATCACTTTTGAATATTTCGCGGATTACACGACCGCCTTCGAGGCGTTCAAAGGCGGAGCCTACCTGTTCCGCGAAGAATTCTCGTCGAAGGTCTGGGGCACGGCTTACAATTTCCCCGCCATCGAAGAGGGCCATATCGTAGTTGAAACACTGCCCGACGGTCGCCCGGCGGGCACGCAGGGATTCTGGTTCAACCTGCGCCGGGACAAGTTCGAGGACCCGAGGGTGCGTGAGGCCATCGGCATGGCCTTTAACTTCCAGTGGTCCAACGAGTCGCTGTTCTACGGTCTTTATGAACGGACAGACAGCTTCTGGGAAAACTCCCCGACGCTTCAGGCCGAGGGCATGCCGTCGGAGGCGGAACTCGCGTTGCTGGAACCGCTGCGCGAACACTTCCCCGAAACGGTGTTCACCGAACCGGCCTATTCCCCCGCGGAATCGGACCCGGACAGCCTTGCCGACCGCCGCGCACTGCGCCAGGCGGGCCGCCTGCTGGAGGAAGCGGGCTGGGTCGTGGGCGACGACGGTCTGCGTTACAAGGATGGCGTGAAGCTGGAGATCGAGGTGCTGAACGACAGCCCCAGTTTCGACCGGATCATCAATCCCTACATCGAAAACCTCAAGCGGCTGGGCATTGACGCGACCGCCAACCGGGTCGATCCTGCAGAGGCGCAGGAGCGCGAGAAGAACTTCGACTACGACATCGTCACGCAGCGGTTCTCCATGAGCCAGACGCCGGGCGATGAGTTGAAACAGATCTTCGGCTCCGAATCTGCGCAGGTGCCGGGATCGGTCAATGTGGCCGGTTTGCAGAACGAGGGGGTCGACAAGCTGATCCGCGTTATCGCCGATGCCGAAAGCCGCGAGGAACTGGATACCGCCGTCAATGCGCTGGACCGGGTTCTGCGGTCGATGCACATCTGGGTGCCGCAATGGTACAAGGGAGAGCATAACATCGCCTATCTCGATGTCTTTGCCCGGCCCTATGACGACACGCCGCCGCCGCTTGCCATGGGGCAATCGTCGATCTGGTGGTGGGATGAGGACAAGGCGCAGGCGCTGCGCGACGCGGGGGCGCTCTGATCCTCCATGGGCGCGTATATCCTCCGAAGACTGCTGCTGATCATTCCCACGTTGCTGGGCATCATGATCATCAACTTTGCGCTGGTGCAGTTCGTCCCCGGCGGCCCGATCGAACAGATCATCGCCCAGATCGAGGGTGAGGGGAACGTATTCGAGGGCATCGCCGGCGGCGGCGCCGAGGTGGAGGCCAGCACCAGTGGCGAAGAAGGCGTGGGCCGTCGGGGCCTGCCGCCCGAATTCATCGAGGATCTCGAACGGCAGTTCGGCTTCGACAAGCCGCCGCTGGAGCGGTTCCTGGGCATGATGTGGAACTACATGACGCTGGATTTCGGTGAGAGCTATTTTCGCTCGATCAGCGTGATCGACCTCGTGCTGGAAAAGATGCCTGTTTCGATTTCGCTGGGCTTGTGGTCCACGGTGATCGCCTATCTGGTGTCGATCCCGCTGGGCATCCGCAAGGC
>CAZRZN010000112.1:2159-12383 GCA_964604565.1 uncultured Rhodobacterales bacterium | reverse complement strand
GACATGGTCCAGCGCGACCACCTCGGCGGCGCCGCGGCGTTCGCATTCGAAGGCAAAGAACCCGTCCCAGGCGCCGATGTCCAGCACCCGCTTGCCGGTCATGTCGGCCGGCAGCCCCAGCGCGTCCAGGTGGCGCAGCTTGTGCGGCGTGTCGTCCGCGCCGGGCGTCTCGTAGTCGTCGTAAAGCCGGATCCTGTGGAACCAGCGATAGGCCTCGGCCCGGGCCAGCAGTGCCTCTTTGTCGGTGGTGGACATGACTATGCTCCTTGGTGGCGCCCGGGCCGGTCTCAGCCGGTGGACATCTTGTCCCTGCCGCGCTTCAACGTGGCGAAGATTTCGCGCATGCGCGCGCCGTAACGCCGCCCGATCGCCTGTTCCGAGAAATCGGTCCGCACCTTGTCCAGCGCCGCCTGCGCGCGGGCGGCGCGCGCCGCGGGATCGTCATAAAGCGCGCGCATCTGGCGGGCGGCATCCGCCGTGTCCGGTTCGGCCCATTTCTGGCCCGGACGCACGAAGATGTAGTCCTGCGGACCCAGCTCGGTCAGCTTGTAATCGACCAGCCAGCAGGTGTCTGGCGTGCAGAAATCCATGTTGCCGGAATAGGCGGTGCAGATCACCGGCACGCCAAGGTTCATCGCCTCGATCATGCCGAAGCCCCAGCCCTCGGAGCGGTGCAGCGAGATATAGGCGTCCGATCCCTTCTTGAGGCGCAGGAGATCCTCGTATTGCAGGGTCTCGTTGATCAGCACGATGCGATTGTCGCCTTCCAGCAGCTCGTCGACCGCCTCCCAGATCTCGATCTGCCGGGGATCGGCAACCCGGGTGCGGTTCTGCGTCTTGATGACCAGCCGGACGTTTCCGACGCCCTCGAAGGCGGTCTGGAACGCCTCCAGCACCCCCAGCGGGTTCTTGCGCTGGACAAAGGAAAAGCTGTCGAAGGTGACCATGAAGACGAAATCGTCCGGTTTGACCTTCGCGATCTTTTCAAGGTAGGCGCGCGCGGTGCGGCGCTTGATGTCGGGCAGGGTTTCATAGCTCATGCCGACATTGGTCACCGGCTTGCCGGTATGCGGCTGAAAGACCGAGACGCCGAAGTCCGTGGAGACCCAGATTTCGTCCAGCATGTCCATGCCCATGTAGTGACAGGCGCCGGGGCTGTCGAGTTCCCAGAAGAAATAGCCGATGTTGTAGGCGCCCGAAAAGACATCGGGCTGATAGGCCGCGGCCAGCGGGATCGCCTCGCTGTTGAGGTGAAACAGGTTCACCTTCGCGGGCCGGTAATCCGACACGGCGGTGGCGCGGGAAAATCCCTCCGGGGCGGGGTTGTCGAGGCCGAAATCCACGACATTGACCTCGAATCCGGTCTGTTCCAGCATGGCGGCGGACAGCCGGGTCGCCTGCCCGAGGCCCGAGGCCTTCTGAAAGGGGCCGATCACCTGGATGTCGATCGGCGGTGTGTCGGGCAGGGGGGGCAGCTGGGCATATTCCACCCGGTGCCCCTCGGCGGTGAAGGTCAGAAAGCGCATGGTGTCGAGGTCGAAGCTTTGCAGGCGCAGGGCATCCGCATAGGCCTGCCGGCGCAACCCGGGCTGCGGCTGGCCCATGTCCTTGCAGAACTCCGCCAGCGGGGTGGTTCCGTTGCGCTCGGACAGTGCCCGCTCGATGTTCGCGGCGGGAATGTAGCGCAGGAAATCGGGCCGTGACAGCGCCATGAGCATCAGCGCGCAGGTCAGATCGCCCCGCGCCGTGTCCGAGGTCAGCGGCAGTTCGGCCAGTTCGGGCGTCTCGGCATGCACGCGCAGCATGAATTCGCTGGGTCCATAGGGCGTGTCCTGCCAGTCCTCGGGCACTGTGCGCAGCAGGTCGACGAACTCTTGCGGCACAAGGCAATCCTCGCAGTGGATCGCCTGTGCCTGGTTGATCGACCACCAGTAGACCGTCCAGATCACCCATTCATGATTGGCAAAATCCATGCTGTGCAGGATCTGGGGCACATCCATCATGAAGGCCCATGCGGCCCGGGTCAGGCTGGGTTTCTGCCCGCCAATCACCACCGGTTCGTTCAGGTAATCTATGGCCGCCTTCGACAGCGGGATGCGCAGGCCCCCCCGCATCGCGCCATAGACGCCGAGATACCGCTTGAAGAAATGCGCGACATCCTCGGGCCGGTGCGCCGGGTCGAACCGTTCGTCCAGCCGGTCGCGGTAGCGGATGTATTCGGCATAGCCGAACATCTGTTCGGGCAGTTCCGCCCCGGGATCGAGGTAATCGCGCCGGTCGAACAGCCGCGCCTGCACCGGCGGGCTGGCCCGCGGCGCCCGCACGGGCGGAGGGGGCTGGTCGAGCAGGGTATCGAGCAGTTGCAGATCGCCGTAAAGCCGCTTTTGCAGCGGGCTCAGCCCGGAGGGCAGGGCCCGTCCGTCCCGTGTCCGGTCCGCGTCGAACTGCCATTGACCGACACGGTGGGTGCGCGGTCCGATCACGCGCACCTCTGCCATTCCGCCGTTGATCTCGATCAGGCGCCGGGTCTCGGGCTGGATCGGCAGGACGAAGCCCGCGTGGCCGTCGCCCAGCCCCATCGCGGCCACATCCGCGCGCAGCACATTGGCGGGTGCCGCCACGAGCATCGCACCGTTGACATACAGGCCGACCCGCACCCCGCGCGTGGCCCCGGGCACATAGACCCAGCCCATGAGCGCACCATCGAAGACACCGTCCACATGGCCATGAAAGCCGCGCATCTTGATGACGGAGCCGCGCAGCCGCTGCCGCAGGGGATCAGGCAAGCGCATCGTAATCCGATCTGGCCATCAGGGTTGCGAGTTGCTCTACCGTCATGCGTGCCTCCCAGCCCAGTTTTTCGCGCGCCTTCGTCGGGTCGCCGATCAGCAGATCCACTTCGGCCGGGCGGTAGAAGGCGGGGTTGACCTGCATCACCCGCTTGCCGGTTTTGCGGTCCGTGGCGGTCTCTGTCTCGCCGGTTCCGTCCCAGGCCAGGTCCATGTCCAGCGCCCGGGCCGCGTGGCCAAAGAACTCCCGGATCGTCGAGGACACGCCGGTGGCCAGCACGTAATCGTCCGGCACATCATGCTGCAGCATCTTCCACATGCCCTCGACATAATCGCCGGCAAAGCCCCAGTCGCGCTTGGCGTCCATGTTGCCCAGTTCCACCGGGGTGGTGCCGCCCCGCGCCAGCGCCGCCAGACCCAGCGTGATCTTGCGGGTCACGAACTCCTTGCCGCGCAGCGGGCTTTCGTGGTTGAACAGGATCCCCGAACTGGCGTGCATGCCAAAGCTTTCGCGGTAGTTCACGGTCATGTAATGGCCAAAGACCTTGGACACTCCGTAGGGCGAGCGGGGATAGAACCGCGTGGTCTCGCGCTGCGGAATCTCCTGCACAAGGCCGAACATCTCCGAGGTGGAGGCCTGATAGAACCGCGCCTCCGGCGTCAGCGTGCGCAGCGCGTCCAGAATGCGCACGACCGAGACCCCGTCGACCTCGGCGGTATAGACCGGCAGCTCCCAGGACGCGCCGACAAAGCTTTGCGCGGCCAGATTGTAGAATTCATCCGCCTGAACGGTCTGGATCGTGCGAAAGATCTTGTTGGACTCGCCCAGGTCGAAGTCATGCAGATGCAGGTCCCCGGTGATGCCCAGCAGATCGAGCCGGGTGGTTTCGGGTTGCGAGATGCGGCGCACGCCGCCATGGACCTCGTATCCCTTTTCCAGCAGAAGCTTGGCCAGATAGCCGCCATCTTGTCCGGTGATGCCTGTGATGAAGGCTTTTTTCATTGTCAACAAAGCCCGTGGTGGTGAATTCGACACTGCCCTACTTTGCAGAGGTGCGAAAGGCAATGCTTCTGCGCCGCTTCGCCCTTGCGTCCGGCCGCAACTGTCGCATCCCGGCAGGGACCCTGCCGTTCCACGGCCAGACCGGGGGCGGCGGGGGCCTGCGGGACGGCCCCGCGTGCAGATCGAGCCGCAGACGCTGTCCCGCCGCCCGGCCCGCTGCGGACCGCAGGCCGCCGCCAGAAGACCCGAGGCCCGCAGGGCCGGTCAGAGGTGCCTGCGCGTGCTTTTGAACCTTTATTTCCAGCATCCCCCATGCCATATACCACTGCGCGCCGGGTTGGGGGCACGTCCCCGGCCACCGTGCGCCAGATGCGCCGCCCGAAGGCGTTCGAGGCCGCAATCGCAAGGACCCAGCCACATCCCGATGACCCAGACAGCCCCCGACCAGACGGCGTTCGACGCCCGGAATCTGACCTATTCCTTCCGCGTCGACTATCCTTTCTGCTGCTTTGACGCCCAGGGAACCACGTGCATCCCCGTCACCCTGGCCATCGGCAAGGGGGCGCCGCTTGCGCTGTATGGGGAGGGGGAATACCCGGTGATGATCGGCGGGCGGCTTTTCGTCAACGAGGGGACGATGGAGGCGCCGCAGCGTGGCGCGCTCATCCGCGATTACCGGGCCGACAGCGGACCGTTTTCCGCGGAGCAGGGGCAGCACTATGCCCGTTCCATGACGGTCGATGTGCCCGCAGAGGCGCCTTGCGAGTTGTTGCTCGATATCGACCTGGTCAAGGAACAGTGCTTCTGGGTCTCCGATCTGGGCCATGCGCCGCTGACGTTGTTCCTGACCAGCCGCCGCATGGCAATCCGCCCGGACCCGTCTGACCCCACCGACATGACGGATGCGTTGATGCGCCTGCACGACGCCCGGGCGCGCGAGGCGCGTTACGAGGCGGTGATTTTCTCCTTGCTCAACCAGTTGCCCGGGCAAGGCGGCTGAGGCGGGGAGACCCACCATGAAGATTTGCCATATCGGGCCCGAAGGGCGCCTCAAGACCGGCCCGGCCGCCGTCGTGGCCGACCTGCTGAAGGCCGGCGCCACCGACTTTCATGCCCCGGACATGCCGCCCGATCCGGCGGCCTTCGACATCGATGCGCTGGTGGCCGGGGCCTATGACCTGATCTGCGTCTGCGGGAAAAACCGGCTGGCCCGGACGCTGGCCGACCGGCGTCTCGCGGCGCGTCTCGTCTTTCTGCCGGCGCAGGATCCTGCCCTCATGCCGGACCCGGAGGACTGGGCCCCCTTTGCCCATCGCGACGACATCCGGGTGATCTGCTTTACTTCGAAACAGCACCAGCGGCTGGCCCGTCTGGGCGTGAACACGTTCTTTTTCCGTTATTTTCCCGAGGCGGCCGCGCAGTCCCGGCGCGACGGGCCCCCGAAGGATCCGACCTCGCCCCGTGCCGTGTTCTCTCCGCAGGGCGACCGGCCGTCCTGGGAGACGGTCAAGACATTGTTCGCCGACATGCCGGACCTGCCCTTTCACCTGCACCTGCCGGACGACCCCGCGTCACAGCCCCCCATCGACTGGGAGGCCGAAAGCGCCGCGCGCCCGCTGACCATCGCGGCCGGGGATCCCGCCGATTGCCGCGGTCTCGTCGGGGCGGGCGACATCCATGTGGCGTCCCGGGCGTTCGAAGAGGTCGGCGGGGCCTCCCTCGCGGCCATGGCGGCGGGTGGATGCGTGATCGCCCCCGACACGCCCGCGATGAACGAATACATCACCCACGGGGTGACCGGGCTGCTCTACGACATCGACGCGCCGCAGCCGCTGGATCTGTCGGGGCACGGGGCGATGGCACGGCGCGCCCTGCGCACGGTGGTCGACGGCCACCGCGAATGGCAATGGGATGCCGAAAACCGCCTTTCGGACCTGTTGTTCCGCGCGGAGCTGGCGGATCCCGAACCCTACCGGGAACTGGGAAGCTACGTGCGTGCCGGCCTCGGCGGGGCCTTCCCGCAGATCCCCTCCACGCGCAAGCCGCCGCTGAAGGTGTCCGTCGCGGTGGTCTGTTACAATTCGGCAGAGGTGATCGAGGGGACGCTGCGCTCCATCTTCGCACAGACCTATCGCAACATGGAAATCGTGGTGGTGGACGGGCAGTCCGACGATGGCACGCTTGAGATCCTGGAGCGTCATCGGGACCGTTTCGACGGCTTCGTCTCCGAACCGGACAAGGGTGTCTACGATGCCATGAACAAGGCCGCCCGGCTGGCGACGGGCGAGTATGTCATCTTCATCAACGCGGGAGATTATTTCCATCTGCCCACCTCGCTCGAGATGGCCATGCGCAATGCCCTTGCGGGGTTGAGCGCCTGGAACGACCTGCCCGAGTTCATCGTCGGGGATCACATCTATCTCGACGACAGCGGCGTCTCGGCACTGCACGGAGCGGCGGATTTCGACGAGACCTGGGCGCAGTTGCGGACCGGCCGTTTCAAGCCCGGCTGGTGGTCGGGCATCCCCTGTCATCAGGCGACGCTGACGCGGCGCAAACTGCTGGCTGCCGAAGGCTACGATCTTGGCTATACCATCACCGCCGACCACGCCTTCATGTTCACCATGAAGGCGCGCGGCGCCCGTTTCGTGCATTGCCACGGGGTGATCGCCACCTACACGGGCGGCGGCCTTTCCGCGCAGAACCCGCTGCAATGCATGCGCGAGAGTTTCCGGATCTCGCGCGCCAATACCGGCGACGTCACCGCGGTGGAGCGGCTTTACCTCCAGTTCTACGGCGAGCGCGCGATCCTGCCCGACCCTGAAAGGATGGATGCAGAGGCCGACCTCCTGCGCGGGTCCGGACTGTTCCACGCGGAATGGTATCGCGCCCGTCACATGGGCCGGGGCAGCGGGCGGGGCCGTTTCTTTCACGATCCGATCCTGCATTACCTGGTCGTCGGTCATGCGCAGGGGGCCTGGCCGCACCCCCTGTTCGATCCGCACTATTACCTCCTGCACAATCCCGATGCCGGGGAGCCGGGTGTGAACCCCTTCGTGCATTACCTGACGACGGGACGCGGTCAGGGGCGTCCCACCTATGCCTGGGAGGATGACGGCCGGGATCTGAGCGCCTTCAAACGGATCGAGGCCTGGCGCGGCAACGATCCGGGCGCTTTCGAGGACAGTCTCCGGGCTACCCCGAGGGACAGGCTCCTGGCCGTCCTGCGGGGGACCTGACGCCCTGTCCCGGCAGTCTGCGGCCCGCCAGAGCCGATGCTGTTTTCCGGTGTCACGCCCGCCCTCCGCGGGGCTGCACGGCCGCCCCCGGGCCAATCACGGCCGTCGTCCGCGGCGCAGGGCACGCCCGGCCCAGCCCGGTCGCGGGACATGCCATGCCGGCGGATCGCCGGGTTGTTCGGCCTTCGCGATGTCTTGTGTCGGGGCGCCCGCCCGCCAGAGCCTGCCGCGTTGAAACGCATTCAACACCTGCAAACCCCGATGCCTTCGAAATCAAACGCAGTCCCTGCCTGAACATGTGACCACGGCCAGGCGCAACATGACATGGAGCCTGTCGCGGTCACATGGAGCCGCGTGGTTGCGCCCCGAAGGACGGCAGCCTTCGCGCGGCCGGGTGACGGGCCGATTGCGATCATGCGCACCCTGTCCTAGTCGGGTTTTCGTACCGGCGCCAGGAACGTGCGGATCTGGCGCAGGGGCCTGGTGACCTTCCAGGAGGTGGATTCATGCAGCTCCTCCATGGCCTGCGTCAGCAGATCCCGTTCTTGCTGCACGCCCTGAAGCTGCCTGTCCGTCGCGTCGAGCCTTTCCTGAAGCGCGGTGCGCTGCGCGGCCTCTGCGGCGACAAGCCGTTGCAGATCGCCTATTTCCATGAGCCGCGCCTCGGCTTCGGCCGCGGCGCGCTCTTCTTCCTGCGATTGCAGGCGCAGCTGTTCGCGCAGGAGAGCGAGTTCCTGCTCTTTCGTCCGCTCGGCTGTCTGCGCCTCTGACAGGTCGTCCCGCGCCTTGGCCAACGCATCACTGGTGCGGGTCAGTTCGGTCTCGGCCGCCGCAAGGGCCTGTGCCTGGTTGTCCGCCTTGTCCCGGGCGGTCTGCACCTCTTTGGTGAGCCCTCTGATATGGTCGAAATCCGCGCCCGCGCTTTCGAGCATCGACAGCGGCCAGGTTTCATCCTTGCGCGTGAGGCTGCCAGCCTCGAGTTCGTCCAGACAGCTGCGCAGGATTTCAAGCTTCGGTATCATCAGGGAGGCCAGCAGATAGGCCAGCGTTTCGTCCCGGGACACATCGCCCATGTCACCCCTGGGGGCGCTGTCCAGACCGAGGGCCGCCGCCAGCCTGTCCTGATCGGGTGCAGAGGCCCAGGGCGACAACAGGCGTGCATCGAACAGCCGCAGGCCGCGGCGATGGCGGCGGACAAGCCTGAGCAGGGAAAGATGCCGTTCGAGCCAGTCCGAGATGGCGCCCGCCGGATCGACCCCCGCGCGCAAACTTCTGGAGACCGCCTTGGCGGGGATGTCCCAGAACAGCGCGACAGGGCCGCTTGAGGTCTCCAGCATGGTGCCGAACTGGCCATCGTCGATTGTGTCCACCGACAGGCCCGCGTCACCGAGGCCGCGCTGGACAAAGCCCGGCACATCCTGCGTCACGAATACCAGGTCAAAGGAGGAAACGCCGGACTGCATGACTGCAACTCCTGTTTTTGCGTCTGAAGTATCGTTCATGCTCTTGTCATCTCATATCTGCGAACCGTCGGGCCGCCACCGCATTACGGCTCATAGTCCAGTCTTTCACAAAGTTCCACGTAGGCGGCCGATCCCCGATCCGCCTCGATCTTCGCCGGGACGGTCCGGCGGGATCGCGGGCCGATCACCGGGCTTGACCGGCCGCTGTCGCCGGACAGTCTGAGCACGCCGATCAGGTCCAGGGACATCGGGTGAAACGGCAGTTGCAGCAGGTCGCAGATCCGTTTCACTTCGGTCTCGGGGTCGGCGACCAGATCTTCGTAGAAAATCATGGGCAGATGCGCATGGCGGTCCAGGAACGCCATGTAACGCAGACTGTATTCTTGCAGGGTGAAGGGTTCAAACCGGTTGGGCCAGTTCTGGCTGTTGAGGGACAGGAAACTGTCCAGCGGGTGGCGCAGGCTGACCAGCGACAGCACGGGTCCGGTGTCGCGCAGCATTTCATGCACCGTGGGCCGCGCGGCCGGATCGACATCCGTGCAGAATTGCGAATGCGCGTGATCGCGCACCACAAGCCGCTGTCCCCGCCGTGCCAGCCCCTTGGCCGCCGCCCCGACCGCCCCGCGGAAAGCGTCGGCGATGATATCCTGGTTCACCCCGCGCGGCGATTGATGCAGTGCCTTCAGAACATCCGTCGGCGCAAAGAGCGCCTGCCGGTGCGGCACCATGTTGCTCAGCGGGTCGATCTCGCTCAACATCACCACGTTGGGCTGTGCGGCCACGCATTTCGTGATCAGCGTCCCCCCGGTGCAGGCGAAATGATGCAGGCTGCGGACGGGTTCGGGCTGGGCGAAGTCCCGGCAGAGCGTCTCGCATTGTTCCAGCAGGCTCGGCAACGGTTCGGCAACCGGGCCGGACCCGTCCTGCCGGTAGTCTTCCAACAGCGACAGGGCCTCGTTGAATTCATCCTCCAGAGCCTTCACCGCGGGATCAGGGCGCATTCTTCACTTGTCCTGCTTGGGCCGGGCCGCGGTCCGCCGCTTCTGGGTGGCGGACTTCCGGGGCGATGATTTCTTGGCTGTCCGGCCGGGGGTGTCTTCCTGCGCGAGCGCCGGAACCTCTTCGGCGGGGGTGAGCTGCAGCTGTTGCAGGCGCTCTGCGGCCTGCGCCAGCTTGGGGGTCAGCTTGCGCAGCAGATCCTCCTGTTTGCGGCGCTGGTCCTCGCTTGCATCGTACTGGGCGCGCAGGTTGTCGAGATCGATCTGCAGCATGGTGTTCACACGCGCCTGAAAGGCCTGATCGGACCTGGCCTGCTCGCATTTGCGTTCTGCCGCCTCGAGGGCGGCGGAGCTTGCGCCAAGCGTCTCGTCCTGCCTTGCGGCGCGGTCCTCGGCAGTCTTGCGCGCCTCGGCAAGGGCAGCCTCCCGGTCCAGCAGCGCCTTGCGCGCGGTTTCCAGTTCGGCACCGAGCCTCTCCAGGTGCCCGCGCTGTGCATCGCGTTCTTCGGTAACCGCCTTGAGGGCGGCTTCCCGGTCCGAAAGACGGGCTTCGACCTCGGCCAGTTTCGTGGCGCGGTCCTCGGCGGTCCTGCGCGCCTCGGTCAGGGCGGCGTCCCGGTCCTGCAGCGCCTTGCGCGCGGTCTCCAGTTCGGCATTGAGCGAGCCCATGCGCGGGCGCAGCGTGTCGCGTTCTTCGGTGACCGCCTTGAGGGCGGCTTCCCGCTCCGAGAG
>CAZRZN010000112.1:0-2059 GCA_964604565.1 uncultured Rhodobacterales bacterium | reverse complement strand
GCAGCGTGTCGCGTTCTTCGGTGACCGCCTTGAGGGCGGCTTCCCGCTCCGAGAGCCGGGCTTCGACCTCGGCCAGTTTCGCGGCGCGGTCCTCGGCGGTCCTGCGCGCCTCGGTCAGGGCGGCGTCCCGGTCCTGCAGCGCCTTGCGCGCGGTCTCCAGTTCGGCATTGAGCGAGCCCATGCGCGGGCGCAGCGTGTCGCGTTCTTCGGTGACCGCCTTGAGGGCGGCTTCCCGCTCCGAGAGGCCCTGCCGGAGATCCTCCATAAGGGTGTTGTGCTCTTCCAGCGCCGCCCTGCCGTCGTCCCGATGCCTCCGGGCCGTCTCAAGAGCCTGTCGGCACGTGGCGTGGTCCTGCGTGACGGCGGTGAGCTGTTCCTGTAGACGTTCGATCTCGCGGACCCGCGGATCGGCGGCGAAATACAATTCGGGCCAGTCCGGATCCTCGGTATTCGTGGTGCCGAGGGTGAAACCGCGGGCGATCAGACTGTTCGCGATCTCGCTGCTGGCCAGGGCATCCGTGAAAAAGGGTTCGATCCCACAGCGCAGGCGCAGGACGGACAGCCGTGTCAGAACGCCCGCGGCGTCCAGAGCGTCAAGGATGCCCGCCTCCGCGCCGGGCAGGTCCATGACGCAGGTCAGAGGCTGGGGCAGATCGGAAAGATGCGCCGCCAGAGCGTCCGGCGCGATCAGGTCGACCGATCCGCGCGCCCGTTCCCGCAGGCCGGGGAACAGGGTCCGCAGCGCCTCGGTCGGTTCGGTCAGGCTGACAAGACCGGGCAGGGAATAAAAGATCGCCTCGGCCTTGCCGCTTTCGGGAGAGGGGATCGCCTGCACATGGGTGATGTCCTTGCCGTGCAGGCGGTCGGGCAGGGCGGTCTCCTCCTGGCTCAGCAGGTCGAACAGCACGATCCGGTCGGGGGTCGGGCCCTCCGTGGCGATGGTGGACAGGATGTCCGACCCGCCCGCGCAACCGATGATGATCAGGCTGCCCGGCCCTTGCGGGGCAATTCGTTTTGTCATGCCAAGACCCCTTTTTCACCAGGTTGAGTCCCTACCACCGCGCCCGGGCGTTTTCCAGACGACAGCGCGGGGTTCCGGTGCCGGTTCCCTTTCCCGGGGGCGCTCACCCCCGGAGCGCCTGAAGTTCCGACAGGATCGCATCGACGACACGGTGCCGTTCGCGGACGATCAGGGAGGCGTCGGAAAAGGTTTTCTGAAGATGCGCTGCCGTGTCCAGCCAGCTTTCGGCCAGATCCATATCCGCCTCGAAGGCGGCAAGTCGCTGTGCCGCGTCCTGCGCGTTCATGCCCCAGGTGTTGATCATGCTGCTGTCCGGCACGAGGGACAGCACCCGGTGCCCCCGATCGGCGTAATATGCCGGGATCCCGCCGACGACGAAGGCGTCGAAGATCTTTTCGGAGACATAGTTTTTCTGATGCGTGTTCTCATAGGCGGCGGTGATCCGGACCCGATTGTCCAGGGCTGCGATCTTGTCCAGGTGCCAATCGGGCAGATCCTGCCGTCTGGCATCGCTCTGCCAGCCCTTGCCGGCCCGCAGAGTGCCCGGCAGGTCGACCTTGCGGGCGATCTCGGTCCGGTAGACGCTCAACCCGTGCAGGCCGTGGGCCTCGAAGACCTGGCTGTAGGCCTCGGCGTCGCGGACCTCGGCGTAGAAGGCGGCGGGGACGGGGGCCCGGCGCCAGCGCTCCAGCAGATCCGATGGCTTGAGGGCCATGTGCCGGGCGATCAACAGCCCGTAGCGGGTCAGGTATTCTTCGCTGGTCAGGAGAAAATACGGTATCGCCTCGAAGTCGAAGATCGCCGAATTTTCGTGGTTGAGAAATGTATAGGGCACCCCCGCGCTATGGGATCTGGCCGTGCGCGCACGCTCGGCGAAGCCGCCGCTCCAGATGCTGTCCCAAAGCGGCTCTTCCGACAGCACGACGACCTTTGTATCGGGCCTGCTTGTCGTGATCCCGCGGAACAGCTCGAAGTTCTCCATGATGTCGAGATTGAACCCGGTCATCACGATATCGGCCTCCATCGGGTCCGTGACGA
>CAZRZN010000111.1:0-12441 GCA_964604565.1 uncultured Rhodobacterales bacterium | reverse complement strand
CGGATGCCGCGCATCTGTTCGAAATTGCCGGATTGGAAATTCTGCACCCCTGGACGAACGCGACACAGGACAACCATGCGTTCGTCTACATGGAGATTCACAACGAAGGTGCCGACCCGGTCGAGATTATCGGGGCTCGGCTGCTCGACGGACCCCAAGGGTATCTTGTCGGGTTCCGGATGCAAGGCGGCAAGATGGGCATCGCCTCGCTGCCGCCGATCCCGGTCGCGCCGGGCAAGCATCTGGATCTGACGCCGAGAGATCTTGCGATTCGGCTGGATGGGTTGGTGGCTCCGCTCGTCGCGGGCCAGAGCCTGAAGGCCGTGTTGCTGACGTCCGCCGGCGAACTGGAGATTGACGTTGCCATAGAAAGCATGAGCGCCACGCGACATAGCCATTCTGGCCATTCCCACTAGGAAAGGCTGGCGCCCGACAACGCGGCCCGGTCCATATCGGGCCAGTCCGAAAAATGCCGGAAACAAAATAACCACTGTGGCCGCGGCATCTGCTATTCTCTGCGAAACGGTATGAGGATACGGAATATGATACGTTTGGCTGCGGGACTGGTGGTCTTTCTTTTTGGAACTCCCGCTTTTGCAGGCGCCTGCGGGTATGCCTATTGCTGGGGGGCGGTGGGTATCGCCGGCAATGGGTCCTATGGCTATTCGACGGGCTTCAGCAGTGAGGATGGCGCCCTGTCGCGCATGTTCAGCGAATGCCCGACCTGCGACAGCTGGTATACGTTTTACAATGCCTGCGGGGCGATTGCGCGGGCGCCCGATGGCTCCTGGGGCTCTGGCTGGGGGGAAACACGGCAGCTGGCGGAACAATTCGCGGCGCAGAGCTGTTCCAATTATTCACGCAGCGGGGGATGCCGGACCACCGTCTGGGCCTGCTCCTTCTAGCGCATGCCGCGCGCGTCCCGGGGATGCGGCCCCGCGCGCGGGCAAGCTTGGTCAGATCATGAATTCAGCCCGGACTCCCGGGCGATCTCGGCTCGGGATTTCCGCGCCCGTTCGGTCGCGGACTTCAACTGCCCGCAGGCCGCCATGATATCCTCCCCCCGCGGGGTCCGGATCGGAGAGGCATAGCCCGCCTTGTAGATGATGTCGGCGAACCGTTCGATCCTCGCCCAGTCGCTGCGCTCGTATGGGGCGCCGGGCCACTCGTTGAACGGGATCAGGTTGATCTTGGCTGGAATGCCCTTGATCAGATCCACCAGACGGCGCGCATCCGCGTCGGTATCGTTCACATCCTTCAGCATGACGTATTCGAAGGTGATCCTCTCCGAATTCGACAGCCGCGGATACTCTCGCAAGGCATTCAGCAGTGTCTCGATGTTCCACCGCTTGTTGATCGGCACCAGCTTGTCGCGCACCTCGTCGGTGGTGGCGTGAAAGGACACCGCCATCTGACAGCCGATCTCCTCGGCGCAGCGCGCGATCTCCGGCACGACGCCGCTGGTGGACAGGGTAATGCGCCGCCGTGACAGCGCGATTCCCTCGCCATCCATCGCGATCTTCATCGCGTCACGCACGTTGTCAAAATTATACAGAGGCTCGCCCATGCCCATCAAAACGATATTGGACAGGCGGCGTGGGCCGTCCACCCCGGTGCCGGTGCCCGGGGCAGGCCATTCCTCCAGATCGTCGCGCGCCAGCATGATCTGCCCGATGATCTCGCCAGCCGTGAGATTCCGCACCAGCTTTTGCGTCCCCGTATGGCAGAAACTGCAAGTGAGGGTGCATCCCACCTGACTTGAGACACAGAGCGTGCCCCGGTCCGTCTCGGGGATGTAGACCACTTCGACCTCATGCCCGCCTGCGATCCGCACAAGATACTTGCGTGTGCCATCTGTCGATACCTGCCGCGACACCACCTCCGGTAGGGAGATGACGAAATGCGCGGCCAGCATCGCCCGATAGGGTTTCGCCAGATTGGTCATGGCATCGAAATCGCGCACGCCCCAGTGATACAGCCATTGCCAAAGCTGGTTGACCCGCATCTTGACCTGTTTCTCGGGCGTTCCGGCCGCAAGAAGCTCTGCCCGCAATTGCGCGCGTGTCAATCCGACGATGTTCACCGGCCCCTCCGGCATCTTGCGCGGGATCGTCACAAGGTCTTGTGTGATTGGCGAACTGGCACTCATGACGGGGTCTCCTTTTCGGGGCGAAGCAAGCCTTCTACAGGATTCGCGACCAAAGCCAAAGGGCCGATCGACATGACGTCGAAACCGGCCCCTGTTTCTTCTCTCTCCAAATACTCGATTGCGCGGCGTTTCAGGCCACGCAGTGCTATGAGCAGCGTTGCTCCGCATCCTCAATGGCAGCGGTGAACCCGAGCAGGGAAAACGTGTCCGTGGTCGTCGTTCCGCGGCTCGAAACCGCGGTCAGCACCGCGTCGGCGCCGCGCTTCATCGCGGTAATCAACTTGGAATCGTCCTGCGGTGTCGCGGGCCAGGCCCATTCGCCTTCGGTGTAGAGTTCGAACTCGGTATCGCCGATCTTGACATTTACCGTGGAGCCGGGGGCAAACGGATATCCGCCGGTAAAGGCAACCTGCCCTGTCACGTCGGCCTCGGGCCGGAAGAAAACCATCAGCAGGATCTCTCCACGCGTTACGGAGACAACCCGCCCATCCTGGGTGTTCACGCTTTCCTTGTAGGTCGTCACGGCCCAGCACTCCTGCGGGCTTGTCTCTTCAAAGACCGACCAGTCCGTCATCGAATCAACGATGGCTTCGCTTGTATCCTGCGCCCAGGCAGTTCCGGCGCAGATCAGCAGCGCAAGCGCGCTCAATCCCCGACTAAGACCTGACATCATTCTTGCAGCCTCCAGCTGTCCTTGCCTCGATCGTCCCTCGCGTTCCGCGCCGTGCGGCGCATGTCGCGCGTTACAGTTTTTTAGCTCGACGGTGGGACAATAGCCTGAAAAAACCGGGGCGTAAAAGCCCTGGTGGCAGATATTCGCTCAACCTTTTGGAGGCATGCAGATGCCAGCAGTTCCCATGGTCGAAATCCACCGGGGCCCCTTTGTCGAAAGCGTGCATTCCGGCCATGCCGTGATCTGCGACGGCACCGGCGAGGCGGTCGAGGCCTGGGGCGATCAGGCTGCCACCGTGCTGCCGCGCAGTTCCGCGAAGATGCTTCAGGCGCTGCCGCTGGTATCGTCCGGGGCCGCCCATGCCGCAGGGCTGGATTCGGCGCGGCTGGCACTGGCCTGCGCGTCGCATCAGGGCGCGCCGATGCATATGGCTTCCGTTCAGGCCTGGCTGTCGGATATCGGTTGCACCGAAGAGGATCTTCTCTGCGGTCCGCAACCGTCCCGCGACAAGGATCTTCGGTTCTCGATGATTCGCAGCGGCAAGCATCCCGGGCCGGTGCTGAACAATTGTTCGGGCAAGCACGCGGGCTTTCTGACATTGGCGCGGTATCTGAAGGCCGGGCCTGACTATGTTGCACCAGATCATCCTGTCCAGATTGCCTGCCGCGTCGCCTTTGAAGAGGTGACCGGGGAGTCCAGTGCGGGATTCGGGATCGACGGCTGTTCCGCCCCGAATTTTGCCACGACGATGGGGGGCATGGCCCGGGCCATGGCGTTCTTCGCCACGGCGCACCAGCGTAGCGATGTTCAGTCCCGCTCGGCTGCGGTGCTGGATTCTGCCATGATGGCCAATCCTGTCCTCGTGGCAGGAGAGGGGCGGGCGTGCACGCTGCTGATGCAGGCCGCGTCAGAGCCTGTGGCCATCAAGACCGGCGCCGAGGGGTATTTCGTGGCAATCCTGCCCGCGCGCGGCATCGGGGTCGCGCTGAAGATCGCCGATGGCGCGACGCGGGCCTCCGAATGCGCCATGACCGCCCTCCTGGTTCGTCTGGGCGTTCTGGATCCGGCGTTGCCCGATGTGGCTCGGTTCCTCAACCCGCCGATTCGCAACTGGAATGGCCTCGTGACCGGGGAAATTCGCCCTGTTGCCGGCCTGACCGGATAGCGTGGGGATGCGTTGCTGCGACCGTCGGAACGCGCGTGGTGGAAGGAGCCTGCCGTTCATCCGGCAGGGGCGTCTCTGGCCTTGAAAGGTTTCAAGGGTTCCGCCCGGGGTCTCGGTGTCAGGGCTCCGCGAATTCCGTTTTTGCGTAGCCCTGCAAGAACAGCAGCGCGCTGAGATCGCCGTGGTTCACGCGCAGGTCGGATTGTGCCTGCACGCTTGGCTTGGCGTGGAGCGCCACGCCCATACCGGCGCGCTGTAGCATGCCGAGGTCATTCGCCCCATCGCCGACCGCGATCACATCCTGCTCACCGATCCCTAGGCGGGCGGTGATCTCTTTCAGCGCGACGACCTTGGCCTCCCGTCCGAGGATGGGGCGGCCGACCTCACCGGTCAGGGCGGCGTTTTCGATGATCAGCGTATTGGCGCGATGCTCGTCGAACTTCAGCAGGGCGGAGACACGGGTGGTAAAGGCGGTGAAGCCGCCGGAGACCAGCGTGCAGTTGGCGCCGTTCGCGCGCATCGTCGCGATCAGCTGCGGACCGCCTGGCATCAGCGTGATGCGGTCTTTCACGACCTTGTCGATCACTGTTTCGGGAAGGTTTTTCAATAGTTTGACCCGTTCGATCAGCGCGCCTTCGAAATCCAGTTCGCCATTCATGGCGCGGGCCGTGATGTCCTTGACATGCGCACCGACACCGGCCTCTTCGGCCAGTTCGTCGATGCATTCCTGCTGGATCATGGTGCTGTCCATATCCGCCAGCAGCATCTTCTTGCGGCGATTCGTGTCGGGCATCAGGTTCAGATCGGCCTGATCGGCGATGTCGGCGCGCAGGGTGTCCAGATGGGCGGGACGGGTGTCCAGCGGGAATTCGGCAGCCTCATCCGGCGAGAGCCATGCGATTGTCCCGCCGCCAAGCGCATTACGCAGGTTTTCCACGAGGGCGGGATCCAATGCGCCGGGACGGGCGATGAGCGAGGCGATGAGCATGGGGTCCCCCTGATTGATCGGCGCGGTTCTTGCATGGTGCGGCGCTTTTGGCCAGTGGGGCGGGACTGTGGTTTGTTCGAAGGCGACGCAGCCACCTCTCGGGATCCTTCAGGGTCAAGGATGGCTTGTGGATTGGTTGGTGTCACGCAAACGCACCATGGCAGAACCAGCCGGGTGAGAGCGCGCCGCCATGCGCATAGAACAGCCACAGGCGGTCGCCGCGGTCGGTGTCCACGCGCCAGTAGTCGCGCGGGCCGGAGCGCCAGTCCGGATCGTCGAGCCACCATTCCGGAGTGATGCGTTCGGGACCCTTGTGGCCCAATGTCCGCCAGTCGCGCCCACGCCAGCGAAAACGGTCCGGTGGCGCCGAGCCATCCGGTGCGGTGACCGGTTCCGGCCGCCAGAGCAGGAGCGGACGTGGGGCCTGTGCGGCAGGCCAGTTCTGCGCCGGTTCCGACCATGCGGCGGACAGGGTTTGCGCGGATTTTTCGGGAATATGGCTCTCGGCGGGATGGCGCAGGGTGATCGCCTCCATGCCCAATCGGGCACCGAGGCGGCTGACCAGATCCTCTAGTGCGGCGCCTCCCTGCAGGCGGCGGCTGCCCTGTTGTGCGGCGTCCAGATGACCGGCACGGGTGCGCGCGTGCTGCGGTTCGTGGTGCAGCGCCTCCAGCCGCAGCATGTCGATGCCCGGGCCGGCCTCGATCTCTGGCAGTTTGAGACGGATCAGCGGCAAAAGCCGATGGGGCTGGGCGTGTGCCGTGGCAGAGGTGACGGTCTGCCATTGCATCTGGTGGTCACAGCGATGGGCCTCGATACGCAGAACGCGGACCCCGCGATTGCGCGCCCGAAGCGCCTCGCACAGCCGGTCCGTCATGCGTGACAGCGCTTCTGCCACGTCGTCCTCCAGCCCGATCGGCTCGGGGAAGGACATGCGCACGGCAAACCGTTCCGGTGGAGGCGTGGGCGATACCGGCTCCGGTGCGGCGCCGGTGGCCTGGTCCAGCCGGTCGACAAGGCCCCGGCCAAAGCGGCGGGCAAGGGCGGCGCGCGGTTGCCCCAGCAGGTCACCGATGCGGCGCAGCCCAAGACGGGCAAGCTGATCGGTGACCTGCGGTGTCAACCGAAGTGCCGCGACCGGCATGGGGGCCAGCGCGCCATAGGTCTGCCCGGGGGGCGCGATGCGGGTGTCCCTGCCGCTGGGCGCCTTGGGGACGGAGGCGGGCGCGGATCCACCACGTTCCCAATGTCGGCGCTTGCCTGCGCGGGCGCGGGTTGCCGGCGCCTCCTGATCTATGGCGTCACCGGTGCGCGCGGGTGTCGGGGACACCGGCCCGCTGTCGGATTGGGCGCCGAAGCGGGCCAGCGCCCATGCCGCGCCCAGCGTGTCGGCGATGCCCAGCCGCGCGGTCAGGCCCAGATCGGCGCAGTCCTGCGTGACCTGTTGCGCCAGCGGCGCCTCACCACCGAAAAGATGCGTGCAGCCGGTCAGGTCGATCACCAGCGCATCGGGCGGTTCGGCCGCGACCCATGGTGAGAACTTGCCCGCCCAGCGGTGCAACGTGCCCAGAAAGGCCGCGTTGCGTTGCGGATGATCGGGACGCGTCAGCAGACCCGCGCAAACGGCATGCGCGTCGCGCAGGGGCTGACCGGGATAGAGACCGGCCTGTGCGGCGCGCAGGGACAAGGCAGCCAGAACCTGCGCGGGGCCGTCCTGCGCCACGGTGGCGAAGGGCGCCTCGGACAGATGCGGTTCGGCCCGGATAAGCCTTTCGGCGCCAAGGCGTGGAAACCAGAGCGAAAGGATGCGTCGGTGGGACATGTGACTCGGCAGCAGGTTGTTCTTATTTTGTTCTAATTGCCGAGGCGCATCGAGTCGAGTCCACGCGCTTTGGCTATACAGCCGGGGCGCGGCCGTGCAGGGTGACGCTCAAACGGGACCGGCAAAAGGCGAGGGGACAGGCACGCGATGTTGAAATACAAACCCGGCGATGAGGTCGGCCCGCTTGAATTCTGGCCGTTCGACAATCCTGCCAGCAACTACTCTATCCGGGAGGGGGAGCCGCGGACCTCCGGGCGCATCGATTCTGGCGGGCCGGGACATCCCACCCGCCACGGCATCTGGCGCTGCACGCGCGGTGCCTTTGACTGCACCGAGCAGGGCGATGAGCTGATGATGGTGCTGGGGGGCAGGGGCCGGATCCGGGATCATGCGACCGGCGCGGTCACCGAACTGGCCGCCGGGGACAGTTGTTTCCTGCGCGACGGAAGCCGCGTCACCTGGGAGGTCGACGAGGATCTCACCAAGGTTTTTTTCGCGCATAAACCCGGTGGGTATTGAGAGGCCGGACGCGCAGCCGGCCGAAAACCGCTCCGCCTTGCGCACGCCGCTTGGCACAAACCAACACCGCCCGGCATATCAATGGTTTACACACGCGCAATCCGTGATGCGGTAACGGATCTTTAGGCCCGTGTATGATCTACATTGACCTTGTGGCACGTAGGTCAGCGCAAGATTGACGCAAGAAATCATGCGTGTAGCATCATAAGTTGGAGCCTGTTCCTGATGTCCCGACGATTGCTTCGACAAACGACGCTTCGCTAAACAGACATGTATCCAGTGCCCCCCCGGCTTTCAAAAAGGGCATGCCGTGATCATACCGACCAATTGCCAGACTTGCGGAATAGTCGTCATCCGCGCGATTGAACCCTTTCGCCTTGAGGAACTCCTCGAAGGTGCAAAACAAGCCGCCGAGAATGCCGGCCTGAAGGCGGTCTTCGGTAATCCTGTCTTGCTGGATTTTCGCAAGGCAAGTTTGCATGACTATACCGCCGATGATTTCAGGCGGATCTTCAGGCAGAGAATGGAATTCACCTCGCAGCACACCGAAGTTCCCTATGCAATGGTCGCGGGTTCGGATGTCGATTTCGGCATGCTGAGAATGTATGGCGCCTATGCCGAGATCGCCGGACTGCGTTCGGCGGAAAATTCCCTCGTGACCAAATCCTATAACGACGCCATCGTCTGGGTGAGAGCGAAGGCAGGCTGCGCGCAGCCGGAATCCTGCCGCGAAATCGACATCTGATCCGGCAAGGGCGCCGGACCACCATTCGGCCTTGGCGATCCGGGAAGGAGAAGCGAACACTTGCAGTCTTGCGCACCGCGGACCGCATTCGCCGAGGCAAGAAAACCACATCGGACGTGACGGGGCCTTGCGAGCGAATTTGGATTGCCGCAGTGTCATCAGGACAATTCAAGGGGAGGCTCTGAGATGCGCACACGGGCGGCGGTGGCTATGGAGGCGGGAAAACCGCTGGAAATCATGGAAGTGAACCTCGAAGGTCCCAAGGCGGGCGAGGTTCTGGTCGAGATAAAGGCCACGGGCATCTGCCATACGGATGAATTCACCCTGTCCGGCGCGGATCCCGAAGGGCTGTTTCCGGCGATTCTGGGCCATGAGGGCGCGGGTGTGGTGCTGGAGGTTGGCGCGGGCGTGACCTCGTTGAAGCCGGGGGATCACGTGATCCCGCTTTACACCGCGGAATGCCGGGAGTGCGAATACTGCCTCCACCCCAAGACGAACCTCTGCCAGAAGGTCCGCGCGACGCAGGGTCAGGGCCTGATGCCGGATGGCACGTCGCGGTTTTCCATGCTCGATGGCACGCCGATCCTGCATTACATGGGCTGTTCGACCTTCGCCAACCATACGGTTCTGCCGGAAATCGCGCTGGCCAAGGTGCGCCGCGACGCGCCCTTCGACAAGATCTGCTATATCGGCTGCGGCGTCACCACCGGCATCGGCGCGGTGATCAACACCGCCAAGGTGGAAATCGGCAGCCGCGCCATCGTCTTCGGGCTTGGCGGCATCGGCCTCAACGTGATCCAGGGGCTTCGCCTTGCCGGCGCCGATCAGATCGTCGGCGTCGATCTCAACCCCGGCAAGGTCGAGATGGCCACCCGCTTCGGCATGACCGATTTCGTCAACCCCTCCGAGGTCGAGGGCGATCTGGTCGCGCATCTCGTGGCGCTGACCGGCGGTGGCGGCGATTACACCTTCGATGCCACCGGCAATGTCGGCGTGATGCGCACAGCGCTCGAATCCGCGCATAAGGGCTGGGGCGAATCGGTCATCATCGGCGTGGCCCCTGCCGGTGCCGAGATCTCCACCCGCCCCTTCCAGCTGGTTACCGGCCGCGTCTGGAAAGGCACCGCCTTCGGCGGCGCGCGCGGGCGCACGGATGTGCCGAAGATTGTCGACTGGTACATGGACGGCAAGATCGAGATCGACCCGATGATCACCCACACCCTGTCTTTGGAGGAGATCAACAAGGGCTTTGACCTGATGCATGCGGGGGAATCGATCCGCGCGGTCGTGGTTTATTGATCCTGAGGGCGATATGGCCGGTTCCTGCTTCTTCTTTGTGGCGGCGCGACGGGAACCCGCATGGATGTGGTGATCCGGCCCTACCTGTCCAGTGACGCGGCAGCGGTGACGGCGATGCTGCTGCCGGTGTTTCGCGCCGGTGATACCTATTCCATCGACCCCGACATAGGCGCGGCGGAGGCACTGGCCTACTGGACAGGGGGCGAGCGGCATGTGTTCGTCGCCGAGGCGGACGGGCACCTCCGGGGCACCTATTATATCGTTCGGAATCAGAAGGGTGGCGGGAGCCATGTCTGCAATTGCGGCTATGTCACGGACGCGGCATCGCGTGGGCGCGGCGTGGCGCGGGGAATGCTGGCCCATTCGCTGGCGACGGCGCGGCAGATGGGCTTTCGGGCGATGCAGTATAACTTCGTCGTCGAGACCAACACCCGCGCGGTCGCGACCTGGCAGCGCGCCGGGTTCGAGGTGGCCGGGCGTCTGCCCGGAGCCTTTCACCATCCGGAATCGGGTCTTGTCGATGCGCTGGTCATGTATCGACGTCTGTAGTCCGGGCGCGGGGGTGCGGTATTGCCTTGATGACGTGCCGGGTGGTTATGCCTTGAATTTGCTGTCATATTGAGAAATGACGCCGGTCTGTGACGTGCCTTGGCCGAAGGCGGCAGGACATAATGGAGATCTCATGACCGATACCCCTCTGCTGGCCGTTTTGATTGATGCGGACAATACGTCGCCGAAATATACCAAGGCGATCTTTGACGAGATCGCCATTCTGGGGGAGGCGTCGGTGCGGCGCTGCTACGGGGATTTCTCCAGCCAGCAGATGTCGGGCTGGTCCAAGGTGCAGGCGGAATTCGGCATCGTGCCGCACCACCAGCCGGCCAACACCGTGGGCAAGAATGCCAGCGACATCGCGCTGGTGATCGACGCGATGGACCTGATGCATTCCAGCCGCTTTGACGGGTTCGTGCTGGTGAGTTCGGACAGCGACTTCACCCGGTTGGCCAGCCGGTTGCGCGAACAGGGGTTGCAGGTCTACGGCATGGGCATGGAAAAGACGCCCGACGCCTTTCGCAAGGCCTGCAAGCGGTTCATTTTTCTGGAAAATCTGGACTCCGCCCCGGATCGGACCCCGGGCGCGAAACCCAGCAAGAAACAGGATCTGACGCAGGCGCGCGATCTGATCTTCAAGGCGATGGACGCGATAGATCAGGACGACGAATGGTATCGTCTGGGCGATATCGGACAGGTGATCACGGCGGCGAACCCGGATTTCGACACCCGCAGCTATGGCAAGCGCAAGCTGTCGGACGTGGTGGCGGACCTGAAGGTGTTCGAGACGAAACGCAGCACGACCGGCAACCAGTTGTTGGTGCGGCGGGTGGACTAGGGCGCGACCGGAGCGGTCCGCCGGAAAACTGTGCGAATCAGGGTTAATACGCTGATTTGGAAAAGAAATTATGAGTCACAAAGCATGCACGGACGATGCACAATCCATGCACATGGATGTGCAGGTCGGGCGGTTTAACGGCGCGGTCCGCGATTTCGGGGGCGATCCCCTGTGCCGTCGCATAATCCACCATCGCCTTGGCGTAGAAGGCGACGAAACCGGGCACCGGGCCGGTCATCGCGGTGAAACATTCGATATGCGCCTCTTGTTCGACCTCATCCGTCCGTCCGCAGGCGTCGAAGATGGCGCGCATGTTCTGGCGATCCGGCCCATGACATGCAGTCTCCGGGAAGGCGGGGCGCTGGGCAAGAACGGTCTGCGATGCAGGCGGGATGCACCGTCATAGCGCGGGCACGCCGATCACATGCGGATGTGCCAGAAGCAGAGCCGCGAAGGCGGCCAGACCGATCAGCAGACGGAGGAAAAGGACCGGCCACGAGCGCGGCGCGTGGAACCACGGGGCGGCCTTGCGGGCGGCGTCGAGGGCCGCCCATCGCGACGCGCCGAGGACCCGCCGATTGCGCCGGTCGATCAGCGCGCGGCCCGCGATTGCGAAACTACCCAGCACGCCGAAGAGGATCACATGCGCAAGATCCCCGTTGGGCAACAGATGCACGCCCGCCCAGAGCGCGAGCGCCAGCAGGATCGGGTGGCGTGTCCAGCGCAGGATGCCCGGGCGGGCGGGATCGAACCTGTCGTTTCGCGCTCCGCCAAAGGAAAACGGGTTCGGCCGCGCGATGCCAAGCGCGAGGATCAGGCAGACGGCCAGCATACCCAGATGCGCCGCGTGGCGATGCCATTCGATCTGCGGCCAGAGCGGAACATAGGGCGCCTCACCCGCTGACCAGATCAGCAGCGCCAGCATCGCGACCGAGAGGATCGAATAGCCCAGCCCGAAGCCGCGCTGGCCGATCATCTTCACCACGCGGGATTTCACCGCCGGGCGCACCGGGATCGAATGCGTGAGAAAGAAGGCCGCGAAGATGGCGGCGAATCCGGTCCATCCCATGTCATTTCTCCGGTTTCGGACGCAGGAGCGACGGGCCGTAGGCCAGCACGAATCCGGCGAAGGCCGCAAGCCAGAGCGCCCCGGACAGATGCGTGAGGTCCAGATGGCGCGACGCCCAGAGCCGGACCAGAACGGAGCCGAACAGGCAGAGGTAGATCGCCACGGTCGCCCGGTTCGCGGTCAGGGGCTGGCCGGTGTGGCCGAGGCTGGCGCGGGTCATCACGGCAAGGGTCATCGCGCCGATGGCCCCGGCCATCCAGAGGTGCTGCGCCCCGGCGGTGCCCGGATGGCCCATGATCTGATCGAGGCCAAGCGCGAAGGCACCCAGCGGAATGAACAGGTAGGCGGCGTGCAGCACCCAAACCAGCGGTTCGCGCAGCGTGTGGTGCGGTTGCCAGCGCGCCTGCCGGACAAGGTGCAGCCCGCCGAACAGGATCAGCGCCGCGGCGGTTTGGGCCGCAAAAGGCCTGACGACCCAAAGGATCAGGATGGCGAGGCTGGCCAGCAGAACCAGCTTGTCGAAACGCTGCATGGGCGGTGCGGGCCGCGCGGGGTCGTGTTCCCTTACCAGCCAGTTGCGGGTGAAGGAGGGGATGATCCGCCCGCCGATCACGGCGATCAT
>CAZRZN010000110.1:3154-12744 GCA_964604565.1 uncultured Rhodobacterales bacterium | reverse complement strand
AGCTTGCGATACTGTCCAGACCCAATCGGCGCAGGGGGCTTTGGCACCTTCGTGAAAGTTGCCGCAAGAGTGAAGTTGTTCATTCTTCGGTCGCGAGTGAATCAGGATCATCGCCGACATTGGTTTCGGCGATTGATGCGGCGGTGGGCAACGCGCGTCACAGAATGGCCTGTTGCTTGACTCTCGGGGCGATCACGGCCAATCCCGATAAAAATGCTCAGACGGCACGCGGTCGCCCGTGACGGCCCCGCTGTCACGGATCAGAACGGGAGGGGGCATGCAGCGACAGAGCCGCACGGTCACAGAGCGGATTCTCGTCGGGGTCGCCATCCTGATCGCTCTTTTTTGCGCATTGCCGCATGTTGGTGTCAGCCTTGCAGCACTCACTGCGGACAGCGATACACTTGCCCATCTCGCCCGGACAGTCCTGCCGGGCTACATTGCGGTGACGCTTATCCTGCTTGTGCTGGTGAGCCTTGGGACATTTCTGATCGGAACTGGTGCCGCTTGGCTTGTGGTGATGACGGAGTTTCCGGGGCGGCGCCTGCTCGAAGTGGCGCTGGTGTTACCGCTGGCATACCCCGCTTATGTCATGGCCTATGCCTACACACATCTTCTGGATCATCCCGGCATTGTGCAGACTGTCCTGCGTGACGTAACGGGATGGGGCCCTCGTGACTACTGGTTCCCAGAGATCCGCTCCACCTGGGGGGCGGCGGCAATGTTGACCCTTGTGCTGTATCCTTACGTCTACCTGCTGTCCCGCGCCGCCTTTCTCAGCCAGAGCGCAACCACCGTCTTTGCCGCACGCTCTCTTGGACGGACACCTGTTGGTGCCCTGCTCAGCGTCACATTGCCCATGGCGCGGCCCGCCATCGCCGCCGGTGTGTTGCTGGCCGGGATGGAAACCATCGCCGACTACGGCACGGTGTCGTATTTCGGTGTTCAGACCTTTGCTACCGGCATCTACACAAGCTGGTTTTCGCTGGCGGACCGCGCGGGGGCGGCACAACTGGCGTTAGGGTTGCTGGGCTTTGCGCTCTTGCTTGCCGTGCTTGAACGCAACAGTCGTGGTCAGGCCCGCTACCACTCGGGCCGACGGCAGGAACCCATCCCAAGGGTCCGGTTGACCGGTGCAGCGGGTGTGTTGGCCACCTCGGCCTGTGCCTTGCCCGTTCTTCTGGGACTTTTGATCCCGACGATTGCCTTGATGACCATGGCTGCTGGCGCGGGACAGGATCTGTTCAGCCGCCGCTATATCAGCTTCATTCAGAATTCCCTGGTTTTGGCCTCCGTCGCAGCCATCGTGACCGTCGCCGCGGCGATCACGCTGGGCAGCGTCAGCCGCATTCTTCCCGGCAGGCTGTCCGCTCTGGCCATCTATGTAGGCCGGCTTGGCTACGCTGTTCCCGGGGGGGTAATCGCGGTGGGCCTTCTGGTGCCCTTTGCGGCGCTTGACAACAGCCTCGACGCGTGGATGCGCAGCACCTTCGGAGTGTCCACCGGACTTTTGTTCACCGGGTCGATCTGGGTTCTGGTGGGGGCTTACATGATCCGCTTTCTGGCCGCGGCCATCGGCGCCTACGAGGGCGGTATATCTGCCGTCAGCCCGAACATGGATGCGGCGGCGCGCGTGCTGGGACAGAACGCGGTCGGAACCGTGCGGCGCATCCACATGCCGCTCTTGCGTCCCAGCCTGCTGACCGCCGCACTGATCGTCTTTGTAGATGTTATGAAGGAATTGCCCGCAACTCTCATCATGCGTCCCTTCAACTTCGACACGCTGGCGGTGCAGGCACACCGACTGGCCGCCGATGAAAGGCTCGAAGGCGCCGCGGTGCCAAGTCTCGTGATTGCGGGTCTGGGGCTTTTGCCGGTGATCTTGCTCATTCAGCGTATTCGCAAGGAAACCTGAGAGGAAAGGGCCATCGGACGACTGGCTCGACCTTGGTAGCGGGACCAGATGGCAAAAAGCCAACCACACGACAAACCGCGATCAGGTATCTGCAAGGCAAGGCGCAGGGCTTTTTTGCAGTCTCATGCCTGGCTTTGCAGGACCAACCGCATGCCCTGAACCGCTCAGTATCGCGCCCGCATACCAAGAAAATTCCGCCCCTGCTTCCATGACGGAAGGGAATAGGCCGTAAAAAAGGCGCGCAGCTATTGCCACGCGCCCGAAAATTTTTCTGACCCAGAGGCTTACTTCCAACCCACCTCGTTGAAGATTTTCTGGGCGGTCGGGATGTTCCCAGCCACAGCGCTCAGGTCGATGTCATCCGGCTTGAAAAAGCCCAGTGCAGCGACGGAAGGACTCAGCCCGACACCGGGAACGGCCGGATATTCATCATTGCCTGCGGAGAAATACTTCTGCGCCTGTTCGCTGGTCAGATATTCTAGGAATTTGACGGCGTTTTCCTTGTTGGGCGCGTGCGCCGCGACGCCGCCACCCGACAGGTTCATGTGCGCGCCGATACTGTCCTGATTTGGAAAGACCCAGCCAATCATGTCGAGGCTATCGCTCAACCCGCTGACATCCGTCCGGATGGCGCGCGCGAAGTAATAGGTGTTCGACATGGCGATGTCACACTCACCCGACACGATTCCGCGCAGCTGATCGGTATCGCCACCCTGCGGATCCCGCGCGAAATTCGCGACAACATCTGCGGCCCAGTCGCGCGCGGCGTCCTCTCCCAGATGTTCGATCAGCGCGGCGAGGATCGTCTGCATGTAGGCATTCGTCCCCGACCGGATGCAGACCAGACCCTTGTATTTCGGATCGGCAAGTTCCTGATATGTCAACGGCGGATCGGTCACATCCTGCTTGTCATAGAAAATGATACGCGCACGCTGCGAAAAGCCGAACCATTGGTCACCCTCATCCTGAAGGTAGTCCGGAACCCGTGTCTCAAGCACCGGACTTTCGATGGCCTGCAAGAGGCCGGCATCCCGCGCGCGCTCAAGGCGCGACGTGTCCACCGTCAGCAGCACATCCGCGGGCGAGTTGCGCCCCTCTGCCTGCATCCGCGCGATCAACTCATCAGCATTGCCCTCGATGCGGTTGATCGTGATGCCGGTCATCTCCTCAAAGTCGGAGTAGAGGCGTTCATCCGTGTCGTAATGGCGTGACGAATACAGATTCAGTTCACCCTGCGCAGCGGCGGCGACGGGCCCCAGACAGGTTGCTGCCGCAATGGCGCAAGCGGTCATTCTGGATGTCAGCGTCATATCTTCTCCTGTGTTTCGCATTTCCTACTGTTTTAGTAAACTACAGAAGCCAGACGCCAACGCAACCATTATTGACAGTTTTTGTCGGAATTATTTTCAGGTCTTGCTTCATGGCTGAGCAGGTCATTTCTCAGTATGATTTTCGTGACGGCATGAGCGTCCCTGCACGATGTCGCCGCAATGCGGACTGAAAGGTCTGCAGGACAGCCAATGGCTTGAAACCCAAGCTGGAAAGCCTGCTCCGCACCACCACCCCCTTGGAAAAATGGCTTTTCCACAGCCGATGCCGGGACTGCGCCGTTGCGCGACTGAACGCGACAGCTCTCGGCCTTCACCGTCGATCGTCAAAGCCATCACAAATATGGAAAAGGCCCGGCATTTGGCACAACAGGCGTGATCACGTCTTGCGTTCGGCCACAGACGCGCTGAGGGTCCAGCTACCCGGACTTTCTTCGGCCATGGCCCCCATCGTCGCAGCGACCGAATCCCAGCCACCCTCGGTTGCGGCGTGCATCGGGCCACCGCGCCAGCGCGGGAAGGCATACCCATGGATTTGCACCATATCGACCGCCGCATCGTTTTCTGCGATGCCTTCCTCAACGATCCTGGCGCCCTCGTTCGCAAGAACGGCAAGGATCCGCGCGGCGATTTCTTTCCGCCCGAATTGGCGGCGCGTGATACCCTGCGCGTGGGAATAATCGAGGATAATCGTTTCGACCTGCGGCGAGGGATGCGCGGAACGGCTGCCCTCGGGATAATCATACCACCCCATGCCGCTGCGCTGTCCCAGACGCTCCGCTTCGCAGAGCTGATCGGAAATGGTAACGTAGCGCTGCGCGGGATCGCGTGTCGCCGCCTGACGCTTGCGGTTGGCCCACGCAATCTGCAATCCGGTCAGATCCTGCAATTCGAAAGGTCCCATGGGAAACCCGATCTCGCGGGCAGCCGCGTCTACCTCTTGGGGCAGGGCGCCATCCGCCAGCATGTATTCTGCCGCACGACGGTATTCCGCCAGCATCCGATTTCCGATAAAACCGTCGCAGATGCCTGCAATGACAGAGACCTTGCGCAACCGCTTGCCAAAGGCAAGGCCGGTCGCGACCACCTCCGCCGAGGTTTCCGGCAGCGGCACGATCTCCAGAAGTTTCATGACATGGGCCGGAGAGAAGAAATGCAGACCCAGACACCGGCCGGCATTCGGAACACCGGCAAAGATCTCCCGGGGATCGATATAGGATGTGTTGGTGCCAAGGATGGCTTCGGGGCCAATCACCTCGGCCAGTTGCGCGAAAACGGCCCGCTTGACCTCCAGATCCTCGAAAACCGCCTCGACCGCCAGATCCGCTCCCGCGGCATCGGCATAAGTCGCGGTGGCATTGAAACAGGCTCTCTGGGCAGCGGCCTTGGCCTCGGTCAGCTTGCCACGTTTCACGGCTCCGTCGATCAGGCCGACAACTCGTTCGGTTGCCATCTTTGCCGCGTCCGAATCCCGTTCGATCAGCGTTACCCGCAGCCCGCCGGAAAGACTGGCCGCGGCGATACCTGCCCCCATCAGACCTCCCCCGACCACCGCCATATGGGTCAACTCACGCGGCGTGCCGCCGATCGCAACCTTTGGTCGTGCCACTTGCCGCTCGGCAAAGAAGGCGTGGCGCAACGCACGGCTCTCCGCGCTTTGACGCAATTCCAGATGAAGGTCGCGTTCCTTCGGCTGCCCCTGCGCAAAGGGCAGAAGGGACCATTGAACCGCTTCGAGGTTCAACATGGGTGAGCGCTGCCCACGTGCTTTTCTTGCGACGTCTTCCGACCGGGCGCGAAGCGCTTCGGCTGGCAAAGGCGCGGCGGCACGGTCAGAGACCTTGTCGGGCCGTGCGGGCAGATCGGCCGCAAAGGCGCGCGCCGCGTCCATCACCTGACCGTCGAATACGGCATCCAGTCCGCCCAGCGCCTGCATTCGTGCCGCGTCCAGCGTCACGCCCGAGGCCGCCATATCGATCGTGGCCGCCATCCCGATCAGACGCGGGGCGCGCTGCGTGCCGCCTGCGCCGGGGATCAAACCCACGTTCACTTCCGGCAAACCAAACCGCGTGTCGGCATGGGCGATGCGCCATGCGCAGCCCAAGGCAATTTCAAACCCGCCACCCAATACGGTCCCATGCAGCGCGGCAAGGAACGGCGTTTCGCTGTCTTCGATCATCTGCACGACGTCGGGCAAATGCGGCGCGACCGGTGGCGCGTCAAATTCCGACATGTCGCCACCCGCAACAAAGGTCTTGCCAGCGCCGACCAACACCGCAAGCCGCGCGCCCTGCACCTCAAGGACCGCCTTTTCCAGCCCCTCGCGGACCGCCGTGCTGGTGGCATTGACCGGTGGATTGTCAATCGTCACCCAGGCCAGATCACCCTCGTATGTGACGGAAACGGGGAGGACGGTTGTCATGGGATCGGCTCCTGCACGTAGGGTGGTTCCTTTAGGGCATAGCGCAGGCCGCGCCCTTGCAGAAGGGGTGCTTTTTTCTATGCACTCCGTCGGCATCGGACGCTGGCGTTCGGCAGCAACGGGCCTTTGCCCCATTTCACAGGCAGGAGCCATGGGGTCACGGCACGACCTCAGCCAGGGGAAGAACGCGGCAAGGGCGACTGTCCGGTTTCCGGACGATCAATGCCCGAAAAGCTACAGCGGCTCTTCAGGTCATATTATCAATGAATCCACGGCCGATGGTAGTTGCGGTTCGTGGCGCCTCTTGTGCAGATTTCAGAAACGCCACGGCATCGTCGAGGGTGAGAGGTCTGGCATGCACGAAGCCTTGCAGATAGTGGCAACCGGCTTGGCGCAAATAATCCAGTTGCGCCTGCGTCTCGACACCTTCGGCGACGACCTTGAGGCCAAGCCGCCCGGCAAGCGCAATGAGGCCATCGACAAGCGCGCGATCCGCTTCGTCGTTTTCAAGATCCTGCACGAAACTCTTGTCGATCTTGATCTTGTCGACGTTGAAGTCCTTGAGGTGGGACAGCGATGAGAACCCGGTGCCGAAATCGTCGAGCGCAATCTGCGCGCCCTGCGCCTGCAATCTGCGCAAGGCCTGTGCCACGGTTTCGGTAGACCGGCCGATCAGCGCCGTTTCAGTGATCTCGATAATCAGCTCGTCCGCGCCCAGAGCGTGTTCGAACAGTGTATCCTGCACATTCTCGACGAATCCGGGTTCCCGAAACTCCGGTGCGGCGACATTCACGGCGATCCGTCCGGGGTCGAGGCCAAGATCCTTCATCCTGCGCAAGGCGGCTGCCGCCTTGCGCATCACGACGCGGCCGATTTGCGCGATCAGGCCAAGCTCTTCGGCCAACGGCACAAAATGATCCGGAGGGATCAGCCTGCCATCGTGCTTGAGCCGAACAAGAATTTCAAAACCGCGGTGCTCGCCCGTTTTGAGACAGCAGAAGGGCTGCAGGGCAATCTCGAACCTGTCATTGTCCAGCGCATCCCCCAGAACGCCCTTCAGATGATTGCGATAGTCCAACCTGTTCCGCACCGTGGGGTCGAAGAAACACCACCGGTTCCGCCCCTTGCGCTTCGCCTCGTACATCGCAACGTCCGCGTTGATCATCAGCCCTTCCATGGTTTGCGCGTCTGCCGGGTATCGTGTGACGCCTACGGAAAAGGAGGGTGTGTATATCATGTCGTGCAGCGAAACAGCCTCGCAAGCTGAACGATGGAGCGCACGAATAAACTCCGCTGGATCGCCGCTGATCGCCGCATCAGGGATCAGCGCGGCAAACTCGTCACCGCCGAGCCGGGCAATGATGCAATCCGGCCCAGTGCGTGCGATCAGACGCCGACCGATTTCCTTCAGCAACAGATCGCCGTAGGGATGCCCCATCGTGTCATTGAGTTCCTTGAAGTGATCCAGATCGAACATGACCACAAGTCCACGCTGGCCACTCCCACCTTTCCCGTGCGGCATGACCCTCTGTGAAAGTTCGTAGGAAAACCGTTTCCTGTTCGCGAGTCCCGTCAGCGCATCGATTTCGGCCGCGCGGCGCAGCTCTTCCTCGATGGATTTGCGTTTTGTGACGTCAAATCGAGTGGCGACGTAACGCACGATTCCGCCATCCGGTCCGTGAACCGGCACGATTGTCGTATCGACCCAATACAGATCGCCCTCTCTTGTCCTGTTGCAGATCTCTCCATGCCAGGTTTCCCCGGCGCGCAATCTTTGCCACATGTCCAGGAAGAACCTACGGCTATGCGTGCCGGAGTTCAGGATCCTGTGAGACTTTCCGATAATCTCATCCGCTTGATAGCCAGTGATCGCGCTGAAATTGGCGTTGACATAGGTGATCCGGTCGTCGACATCCGCAACAGAAACGATCGCCTGCTGTGCGACGGCCCGCCGATAGGCCCTGAAATCGATGCTTTCCTGAGCATGTGCGCGTTGCGAGCTTACGTCCCGCTGCACAGCCACGAAATGCAGGAGTGTTCCGTCCTGATCGAATATGGGTCCCAAGCGGATTTCCGATATGGAGAGGTCACCTGATCCGGGACGTGTCATGACGTCCACGAAGCAGGATGTTCTCTCCTCCATCGCGCGCGACACGGTGTTTCTGCATGCGGGGCTGGCCCGTGCCTCCCGAAGGATTTCGCCAAGCGGCTTTCCCAGCACGTCGGTATTGGCATGGCCGCCTAACCGCAGAAAGGCCGGGTTGGTCCAGACAATCAACCCGTCGGCATCTGTCAGCACGATACCGTCACAGACATGTTCAGCAATCAGTCTGGCAAAAATGCCTGCGTCTGGCGCGCCCATTGGTCCGTCCCCGACATGCATCCCGCACCGTGATAGAGGAAGATGTGTTTCGAATTGGTAAGCGGCGGCGTCCCCGGTTTGCATCAGGACAACAGCAAGACATTGAATCACATAAGAATTTTTGAATGTCTCGTTCGGCTTGGACCAATGCGGGGGAAACCGGTCAAGACGTCTCCTTTGGCCGGCCTGTCCATACGCGCGCCACGCCGGACGCCAAAAGGCCTCCGCCTGCGATAGCACGGGCACTGATGTGACGAGGCGAATGCCAGTTGGAACGAAGGAGGCAGGCGCAACAGGCGCATCCAAAAGGCAGAATTGTTCGGACATCGGATCGCCTGTCCGTCACGCGGTTTCCTTTTGGGTCATGGACTGGGTTCCGCCCTCGCATTCCGGGACTGAAAGAATGTCCAACCCCGCAATGTCATCGTCAGGAATGACCACTGAAACCATTCTGCACCCTGCAACCGAAACCAAGGCGAAACCGCTCAGGACCGCTGTCTCCCGGATGGGGTCGGCCACAAATGTGTGGCCAGAGATGGCTTGGTATGTGCCCTTAAACGCGTTGCAACCATGGGCCTACGCAGCCACTCTTCAGGCCGGTCAGCCAACAGGCGTCAGCCTCCCGGCGCCTGCTATTGTCCGCGGACCCCGGGTCGATGTTCGTATCCAAGGCCGGCGGTGTTCATTCTTTCCGGGCAAGAGCGGCTCGGGCAACTGATCACGGTCTGGCAGATCGCTTTTTCGCAATCGGCTTTGTCCTTGGCGTCGGCAGGGCGCAATCTAGATTGCGCCACATGGTCGCTTGCACAACAGGCAGGCAGGCTTGCGACTGACATGATGGTCTAGAGCGGTGGCAAGATCAGGATACGCAGGCGACATTGTCCATGCCCGGAAACAAAAGAGTTCAATCTACCATGACGTCCACGACGCACAGTTTCGATCCTGCCGACGCAGACGGCCGCACCTTCCGAGACGCGCTGGGGCGGTATGCGACCGGTGTCACCGTGATCACCTGCGCCACGCCAACCGGACCATTGGGGATCACTGCAAACAGCTTTGCCAGCGTCTCGCTCGAGCCACCGTTGGTTCTGTGGTCTCCGGCGAAGTCTTCGTCCCGCTATCCTTTTTTCATGGCGGCTGAACGCTTCGCAATCCATGTCCTTGGCGCCGAACAGATCGCCCTGTGCGACGCGTTTGCACGTACCGGCGATGCCTTCGACGCGTTCGAGTGGCACCATGGACCGCAGGACGTTCCCTTGATCGAAGGATGCCTGTCGCGTTTCGAGTGCCGTCAGATTGCGGCCCACGATGCGGGAGACCATTCCGTCCTGCTGGGTCATGTGGAGCGTGTGACGACACGCATCGGCGCCCCCTTGCTGTTTCACACCGGACAATACGGTATTTTTGCCGTGCGCGACTGAAGAATCCCCCAAAATCGCCTTCCAAGCATGGCGCATGGCATTTGGGAGTATTTCTCGCAAGAGAAAGTCATTGTTTCAATTACAGAAACAGACGCACGTAAGTCTGAACCTTTTCCGAGACTTGCCAAAAGATCACGACCTG
>CAZRZN010000110.1:1356-3054 GCA_964604565.1 uncultured Rhodobacterales bacterium | reverse complement strand
ATCACGACCTGAATGGCACCGACGGGGTCAGCCTGGGGATTGGTGAGGGTGGCAGCGGGCTGGGCACGGACCGCACGCCCGGGGATGGGGCGACCCGCATCGTGGCGCGCGTGCCCCGCAACGCACCCGCCCTGTGGAACCTTGGCCACAAGGACGTCAAGGTCATGTTCCACGATGGACGGGTCGAGCAGATAGACGCCAAGAGCGCCAGTTTTGAAACCCCGGCGGGGGCTGGTTTGCCGGTCGGCCTTAATTCGGTGCTGGCGGCGCAGGCCCTCTTTCCGATGAGTTCGCCAACGGAAATGGCAGGCGCTCCGGACGAAAACCCGATCAGCGCCGCCTTTGAGACCGGCGTTGTGCAGGGCTGGACCGCCGTGGCCGAAAGGGTGCGCGCCGTGCCCGAGTATCAGAGGCTGTTTGCCGCGGCCTTTTCGCATGTGCGCCACCCTCAGGACATCACCATCGTCGAAATCGCCAATGCGATCGCTGCCTTTATCGGAACGGAATGGCAAAGCTACGACAGCCCCTATGACGCATGGATAACCCGCGGAACGCCATTGCCACCCGAGGCGGAGCGTGGTCGGCAGTTGTTCTTTGGCGAGGCCGGTTGCGTGGCATGCCACAACGGTCCGCTCTTTACGGATCAGGCATTTCATGCAGTCGGTGTGCCACAATTCGGTCCGGGACGCCCTTTTGGCGGCGACACCCTCCCGCGTGACCTTGGTCGGATGGAGACGACGCGCAATCCAAACGATGCCTACCGCTTTCGCACCCCGTCGCTGCGGAACGTGGCGCTGTCTGCACCCTACGGGCATAACGGCGCCTACCCCACACTCCGGGACATGATCCGTCATATGTGCGATCCGCTCACCGCGCGCAGCGAATGGACGCCGGGAATGGCGCGCCTGCCGGACGTCGCATGGTTGAATGGACGGGATTTCCGCCTGATGTCCTATTCAAATGAATTGGCGCAGCAGGTCGACTACCTCGACATCACGCCGGTAAAGATGGTCGAGGGCGATATCCAAGCACTTGAGGCGTTCCTGAACAGTCTGACCGGCGCCAGCGCCGCAATACGGCCAATGGGTCACCCTGACGCAGTCCCCAGCGGTTTGCCGGTGGACTGATCCAGACGCGCCTTGTCCGCGCCACGGGCGCTTGCAGTTCAGGCGATGCGCTCAATCAGCTTGCGGATTGCCGGTTCCTTTTGGGGGTTCTTGTGCAGCCGCATGAGCAGGTCAGCCAGATCCTGTTCATCTACACGCTTTGCAGCCGCCTTCGGGGTGAACCATTTGCGCTTGCGTTCCTTGCGTTCTTTCCAGTCCCGCAGCAGCTTTTCAACAAACATCGGATAGACCTCGACCAGACAAGGCACGATGCGGCCATCGTCAAGGATCTTGGGATACCTGTAGGTGCCAATCATGTCGCTCCCGATGTGACCCTTCGCCCCGGCCTCTTCCAAGGCCTCTATCTCGGCCGCCGCCCAGGGTTTCTTGCCATCCATCTGCCAGCCTTTGGGCATGACCCAGCGCCCGGTATCGCGAGAGGTCACCATAAGAACCTTCACCTGGTCCTTTGCATCCCGTCGCATCGGTAAGGCAGCGATTTGTTCACCCATTTCCGGCAAGCGCGTTCTTTCTCCTACGGTCTGGGGACGCAACCTCAGATGGCCGCGAATGCGGCGACCCGTCCCCGAGG
>CAZRZN010000110.1:0-1256 GCA_964604565.1 uncultured Rhodobacterales bacterium | reverse complement strand
CAACCCTCGGATATATATGGTGAAACCCGTCAACTTCTCCAAGGGGACGCATGTTCGATTCCCGGTGCCAAAGACAGAAGGGCATACTCCCTTAGGACGGACGCAGGTCAGGGCCAGCATCTCAGAGGGACGATACCATTGGCCCGGCACATACCTCGCAAGACTTGAGGGCACGAGGGCTTTGGTTTAGCCTACCCTCTCTCGTCATTCGTGTTTTGGCACTATACTGGTATCTGGAAAGCCAATCAAATCAGCATCATGTCATCAATACGCCGGAACAGTCGCAGCCTATCGGCGCTCATGGGTGTTCTCTTGGTCGCATCTTGCGGGGCTTCTGATCCTGCTGTTTTTCAGGATGTGGCCAAAAATCTGAACCTATCGCCTGTCAGCGCCCAAACACTGGCCATGTACGATTCGGTTCAAGATGGCGACATTACGGTTCCGGCCGTTCCCGCAGAATATCTGAAGGAGGACAAGAAACGGCAAATCGTGGATTATGCCACCGATGGACCGCCCGGCACCATCGTCGTGGATCCCTATGCGCGTCGCCTCTACCACGTGCAGGAGAATGGCAAGGCGATGCGCTACGCCATTGCTGTCGGCGCTGCCGGCTACGGGTTCTCCGGCACGGCGCGGGTTGCTTACATCCGCGAATGGCCAAGCTGGACACCCACACAGAACATGATCAGGCGTGAACCAGAAAAGTTTTCGAAATACGCTTCGGGGGTCAAAGGCGGTCTTGAGAACCCCTTGGGCGCACGAGCCCTTTACCTTTATCGGAACGGCAAGGATACGCTTTACCGCATTCACGGCACGCCCAGCCCATGGACGATCGGAGAGCGGGCCTCTTCCGGCTGCATTCGCATGTTCAACCGGGACGTCATGCACCTTGCCTCCAATGTGAAAAAGGGAGCCAGGGTCGTCGTTCTCTCGGAACGGGACTCTGGAAAGGGAGCACCGGCAGACCCTGACTGACAGGCGCAGACACCCGCGCTGCGGGATGCGCCGTCCCGCCTGAGGTCCATTTCCGTCAGGGTTATTGCAGGCGACGACCGCGCCTGCCTCTGTCCGACCCAAAGCAGGTCGGAAAGAAGACGTTTCCTTTTACCCGAAGGATACCAAAAAAATTCAGTGATCTGCCAGTTTTGGGCGGGGGGTATTGCAGAAATTGCGCTGCAATTCCTTGCGTATGGGCAGAGAACATTCGGCCCTTCCAACAGTTTGCATTGGCTCGTTCTTGCAAGACCACAGAAACT
>CAZRZN010000109.1:3596-12794 GCA_964604565.1 uncultured Rhodobacterales bacterium | reverse complement strand
GGACGGGTGCAAGCGCGTGTCTGAACGGGTCCGGCTTTTCTGGATAGGTCTTCGGCACAGTCAAGATGCCTGCTGGACCGGTTGACTGTTGTGGAGATCTGGGCTTTTGCAATTTTTGAGGCTGTGTGTTCGAGTGCACTGAACCAAAGCGCTTGATGGCTGAGCAAAACAGCGACAAGATGAACGGCGCCGCATTCTTCTTTTGGAATGTTCTGCTGTAATTGTCACTAGGATAGGACACGTAAATGAAAAGCATGATGGCACTTTCAATGCACAAGGCAGGGAGTACAGTCGCAAATTATATCTTTGTCGAAATTCTCAAGGAGAAGGGATATGACATAGATGAAATTTCGAAACGCGTTATGGGATCTCCTCTGCCTGAACATGAAGTTTACTCTCAGTATGAGAGTAAAATCTCTCTTGAGAATATGTACTATGGAATTGCCAGATCACCTAGAGCGCAAACCATGGATGTTTTGAAAAAGATACGTCTGGTCGTTCAGGTTAGAGATCCAAGAGACTGTATCACGTCGCAATACTTCTCGTTGGCAGCCAGTCATATAGTCCCAGAAGATGCTGAAAAGAAAAAGAAATTTTTGGCAGAGAGACAGCGGGCGTCAGCTACACCAATTGATAAGTTTGCAATTGAAGCGGTTGGTGGATACGTCAATAGGCTTGAAACTCTGAAAGGCATACTTGAAACTCATGAGGATATCCTTCTTCTGAAATATGAAGATATGGTCGAAGACTCACAGAAGTGGCTTGATGATTTTTCTACCTTTGTTGATCAGCCAATTACACCTGATATTAACGACCGTATCAAAAAACTTCTAAACTTTAATGTTCCATATGAAGACGCCAGTAGACACAAGAGGCAAGTTAAACCGGGAGATCATAAGCGAAAACTATCTCAAGAGACGATTTCTTCCATGAACGATAAGCTTTCTGATCTACTCAATACATTCGGTTATGAGGTTTAATGTGATGCGTTGTGTCTCATAAAGCCCTTGGCCGCTTTATATGAACAGGATGTACGAAGCCATTTATATTTTCTACTCGACTCTGAAAAATTGTGAGTGGAGAGAAGATGCCGGTTTCTGGAAGTGGATGATGGACCGCACCTGGATGTTTATACGCCTAGGTCTTGGTGGCAGGCTGCCCGCCAAGGTCGATCGGAAGGGCCGGTAGGCGCAACGAGAAGCTTGAATTCCGGCAGGTTCAGTTCAGAGGAGAGGGTGTTGCCCAGGTCCTGGCGATACCTGTTGCACAGAACCTGAAGTCCAAGGGGCGCATCGATGCAGAATCCATATGGGGACGTCTTTGAAAGCTATGCGCCGTGGAGCGGATCCGTTCCCGCCGGATATACCGCAAGTTTTCTGGGGAGCCTGGCAAGAATAGACCGGCTCTATCCCGGCAAATATATCTCCGTTCTCGAAAAGAAGGCGGCGCAGGATTACCACGACACCCCGCCCTTGCCCCGGCCGCAAAGCCCGAACTACTATGAAATGGGCGCCGTTCTGTCCGCGGTGAACCGTGCCTCGGGGGAATTCAACATGCTTGAACTCGGCGCTGGAACCGGACCCTGGACCGCCTCCGCCGCCCATGCCGCCGCGCGCAAGGGGATCACGTCGCGATATTTCATCGCGGTGGAGGCCGAGCCGACGCGCTTTGAATGGCTCCATGACAACATGGCCGTGAACGGGATCTCCGAGGACGAACGGCACCTTGTCCGGGCCGTGGTCTTTCCATCCGGCAAGGCGGACACGAATGTCTATTTCCCGGTCGGTGCCCCGCTCTTTGCAGGGCATGGGGCCCGGTCGTCCGAGACGGAGCTGGACGGGCCGCAATTGACGCGGAAGGTCGAATATGTCGGCCGCGTCGAGGATGCCGTGCTGGAAGCGGCCCCTGTCGTCACGCTTGGTGAGTTGCTGCGCGTGCATCGGGACAGGGTGTTCGATGTCGCGCATATCGACATCCAGGGTGTCGAGGATCAGGTCATCGAGGACGCCGCCGACATGATCCAGACGAATCTGCGCTCGGTGGCGATCGGCACGCATGGTGCAAAGATCGAGGAAAACCTGCACCGCATCCTTGCCCGGCTTGGCTGGACCTGCGTGTTCAGCTTTGGCACGAACAGCACCTTCGAGGTCGATGGCGCCGTCATCTCCACCAAGGGGCTGGACGGGTTCCAGCATTGGGTGAACCCGAAGCTGACCTGATCGGGTCGATGCGGTCCGCGATGCCCGGCGGAGCGCGGGTCGCATCTGCCTGTATGCAATCTGGAATAATTACATAATCAACATTATGGGATCAATTTCTGTACTCGCAAAGCGACAATGCCCCCGGACCATCGTGAAGATGCAAGGCTTTCGGCGGCGATCGCGGCGTGGTTTGGGCCTCTGGGGAGCGCTTGTGCAGAGGTGACGCAGCCTGCCCCGGATGCGATGAAGCCTCAGGCCGGGCGGTCCGACAATGGACCGCGCCATTGGGGCCGGGGTATCGCAGCCAGATGGCTTGCCGGATCACTTGTCGTAATAGGCCTTGCCGTAGCTGGAATAGGCCCCGTAGAGGTCGCCATATCCGTAGCTGCGGATACGGCGGGTGTTGACCTGGGTAATGGCAAAGCCGGTGAGCCGGAGGCTGAAGGCCTCGAAGAGTTTCACGCCGCTGCGGATCTGCTCGCGCGTTGTGGAATCCCATTTCACGACATAGAGCGCGCTGTCCGTCAGGGGGGCGATGATCCGGGCATCCGGCACCACCAGGACCGGCGGGGTGTCGATCAGGATGTGATCATACTCCTTGCGCAGCGCGTCGATGAGTTGTTTGAACGCGGAGGACGAAAACAGGTCCGCCGGGTTCACGGAGCTTTTCTGGCCGACAATGATATCGATCCCGGTGGTCGGCTCATGCAGGATGCCATCGCCCATGCTGACCGCCCCGGTGGTGATGTCCAGAAGACCGGGCGTGTCCTGCGGCAGTTTCAGGTAATTGTTCAGCATCCGCCGCCGGATGTCCCCCTCGATCAGCAGGACGCGTTTGCCCAGCCCGACAAGGTTATGCGCCAGCGCCAGCGACAACGAGGTCTTGCCCTCGCCTGGCACCGAAGAGGTGATCATGATGACCTGCGGCGACTGATCGAGATTCTGCATCAGCAGGGAGGTGCGCAGATTGCGCAGCGCCTCGACCCCGGAGGATGTCGGATTGGAGGCCAGGAACCCCATCAGCTCCTTGCGCTTGCGGATCGGAAAGGAGGGAACGGAGCCCAGCACGGGCAGTTCGGTCAGGTTTTCCAGGTCGTCCATGTTCTGGATGCGGTTGTTCAGGAACTCCCGCACGAGAAGCACCGTGAGGCCGATCACGAACCCCAGAAAAAGCGACATGATCAGGATTTGTGGCTTCTGCGGGCTGTCCGCGGCGCCGGGTATGACGGCGCGGGACATGATGCGCGAATCCGGCCGCACGAGGCCGACCTGCACCGTCGCCTCCTGCAGGCCGGTCAGGAAGGTCTCGTAGAGGTCGCGCGACACCGCGAGCTCGCGTTCCATCTGTTCCAGCTGCCGCAGATCGCTGCTTTGCTCGTCGATCCTGGACTGGATGCTTTCGAGCGATTGCGAAAGCGCGTCGATTTCGTCCTGAACACGCGTGAGGGACAAGCGGGTCCTTTCCGCCACGGCCTCTGCGCGGGCGAGAAACTCTTCGCGGTTGGTCTCATTGCCTTCGAGCGAGGCGCCGAGTTGTGCGCCGAGGCGGGTCAGGAAGGTATCCTCGAAGGCCGTGAGGATCTGTGCCTTGTCCCGTGACCCGAGCGCGGCTTCCTGCTGGTCCAGGCGTTCCTGAAGCGTGATGAGCGTCTCCTGCCGGCTCTCGATCCGGTCACGGAATTCCTTGGCTTGCAGCAGCACGGACTGAAGAGCATTGCGATTGACCAGATCGGTGTCCGACTGCAAGTCGTTGATCCGGGTTTCGCGCTCCCGCAGATCCGTTTCCAGTTCCCTGACGCGATCCGAAAGCCAGCTGATCGCCTGTTCGGTCTCGTCGTATTTTTCTTCGACCTGCGCGTCGATATAGGCTTCTGCCAAGGCGTTGGCCAAGGCACTGGCGGTCGTGGGCCTTGAGGCGCGGGCCGAGACCAGCACAAGATAGGTTTCACGTTGCCCCTGCGCGGAAACTGAGGACCGCACAAACGACGTTGCGCGCTGCAGGGCGATCTGTGCCTTTTGTTCCTCTGTCCAGACCGGCGGCGGTGGCAGCATCCCCAGCATGTCCTTGATGCGGTTTTTCAAGGTCGGGGCCGGGGTCGGCGAGGGTTCGAAGCGGGCCTCCTCGTGAAGCTCCAGCCTTCTGACAACGGTTTCGGCCATCTCGCGTGAGCGCAGCGTCGCGATTTCGGTGTTCAGGCTGGCGGTATCGACCGAACTCCCCGAGACAACGGATTCAAGGCCGAGGATTTGCGATTGCCGCGGCTTTAGCTCGATGACCGCGGTCGCGCTGAAGCTGGGCTGCGCGATCCGATAGGCGTAGTATCCGCCCAGGACAAAGCAGACGAGCATGAACAGCACCACCAGCCAGCGCCCCCGCCAGAGCGTGCGCAGCACGGCGAAGATGTCCAGCTCGTCCCGTTGGCGGAACGGGGAAAACCGGAACTTTTGAGCGGATGGCAAACTCGTCTGGGTATTCATGACTCGCTTCTCTTGGCGCAAAGGAGACGTCCGTCGTGCTGTGAAACGGTCAGCCCTGAATTTGTGTAAGTGGTCGCTGTCAGGCGGTCAACCGGATGATCCTGGGGCAGCGCAGAGCTCTTGCAGGTGGGGAGATTTCGGTGGCAAATCGGATATTGCCGCAAGATGCCGGGTTCCGCGGACATCTCAAGCTGGAAAGACCTCCTTGCAGAGGATAAGGGACTGGCACAGACTGGCGCCAAATCTGTCCGCCCCCCGTGATGCGACCGGCCGGAGGGTGAAAGCGAAGGGAATTTCGCAATACCCCCCCTCGAACTGGCCAGGATGGATTCAAGGATGTCAGGCGAGATCGGGAAGATATTTGAGAAGAAGGTCGATTTGAGAACCGAGCCGAATTTCGAGGTGGCGCCGTTTTTGCTCCTGGCATCGCGCGAACATCTCTCAGAAGAAGAAGGAGCGCGTCTTGTGGACCTTGCCCCGAAAGGGATCGAGGAATGGACATACTTGCGTGATATTTCGGAAAAGCTTCATGTTCTTCCCTTTCTTCATCACCATGTCGTGAGGTTCAAGCTGCTGTCCGAAGAGCAGATCGGCGCCCTTGGGTTGAAGCAGGCCGCGATGAATTCGACCATGCGCTGGCTGCTTGTGCTGGCTGCGCAAAGAAACTTTCTCGAGAAATGTCTCGAGCCTTTGAATGTCAGGAATGTCTTTCTGAAGGGTCTGACGCTTTGCGAGATCTACGAGACTCCAAGCCTGCGCACCTCCAGGGACATCGATGTGCTGGTCGATCCTGCGGATTTCGGGGATATTCTGTCTCTTGCAAGGCAGAACGGCTACAAGATCATGCTGGACCCGAAAAGGGGGATTTTTGCGCAAACGGAAGACGAGGAAAAATTCGCGGAGTTCTTCAAGAGCGATCTGGCGGTGATCTCACCCGAGGGCATTCTGATCGAAGTGCATTCCAACATTGATGCGGATCTGTTCAAGGTCAGCCTCGAGGAGGTGTTTGCCACCTGCCAGAGCGTGCATCTTGGTGGCAAGGACTTCAACGTCATGAATTACGATATCCTCATACCCTATCTCTGCTCGCACCACTCCCGTCACTTCTGGGATTCCCTGAAGTGGCTGGCAGACATGTCCGCCCTCAGGCATTACTACAGGGCCAATGCCGCCGCGGTAGACGGGATCGCCCGCGAATACGGGCTTGAAGACGTTCTGAAAGTTTCTTTCGGGTTCGAAGCCGCGACGCGATCTGACACGAGCGATCCCGCGTCATGGCCCGAAGACCCAAGGGTCCGTCAACTGCTCAGACTGTCCATGTTGCGTATCGGAAACCACAACGCGCACTCGGAAGAGATCGTTTCGGAAATTGCGTCATTGCCAAGATGGTGGGCGCCGGCCGCGTCCCGCATGTCATATCTGTTGCGTCAGGCGAACCGGTCTTTCAAACCCAACATCAAGGATTACTTCCTTTTAAAACTGCCCTACGAGTTGAGATGGCTCTACTTCATTTCCTCGTTTTTCAGATTTTGCGGCAGGCAGATATCGATGGCCTTTTCGTGGTTGAAAAAACTGCTTGTGCCCGCGGGGTTACGATAGGCACGGACCCATGGCGCAACTGACGCAGCACTGCCCCGGCCGGCGGTGACCCGCCGCGGTCACACCCTCTGGCGGGCGTGCATCTCGTATATGCGCATGGCGATGAAGATGCGGGCAAATTCCTTGATGGCGAGGGTCTTGTCCGCGGGGGGATCCTGTTGGATGGTCGCGACCAGAGACGCCATGTCCAGCCAGGGGCATGGCTGATCTAAACGGCCCTGTTCGATTTCCATTCCAAGCCTCCGTTTCCATGCCTGTCGATTGTCGAACCGCCGTTTTTCGTTGACGAGGTCGTATTTCTTGACGCCTTTCGGGAGCATGTCCGCAAAAGCGCGGCGCGCCAGGAAACGCCCGGTGCCATCGCCAAGCCGGATGTCGCGCGGAAGCCCGAGCATGAATTCGAGCAGCTTCCGGTCGGTGAGCGGATAGCGGTATTCAAAGCCCGCGGGGGCCGACCACGCGGCCCAGGTCGCCATGCGTTCCCCGATATGACCGTTGAGGAGCAGCGCATGCGAATAGGCATCCGCATCGGCCAGAAGCCGCACGGCGGGGGCGTGCTCCATGCCCCGGAAGATCCTTTTCATCTCCGGGGACGGAAAGGCCCCCGCGTCGTAGAGATTGAGGAACGGGCTGAACTGTTGATACAGCCTGTCCGGCATCGTCGGCACGATCGCGGCGCGCCAGAGGAAGGCCGCCATCCGGTGCGGACGTCGCAGCCCGCCCTGTCGACGTGCCACGCGCAGGACCGGCCCGATCCGGCCCTTGCCCAGCATCCAGGACAGGTGCCCGTGTCCATGACTGGAAAAAACCTCATCGCCGCCCCACCCAGACAGCATGACACCCAATCCGTCGTCTCGGGCCTGCGCGATGGTCGGCAATTCGTCCATGAGATCGGCAGTTCCCTGCAGTTCCATGGGCTGTGCGACGAGGGCATCGAAGGTGTCGCCCGAGGCGGCCCCGTAGCGTTGCGAAATGCCCAATGCATCGCATTGCGCCGAAATTACGTGCCGTTCATCGTGTGGGCCCATGTCGGGATATGTCTCGCTGACAGGCGGACACCAAGCATAGGCCGCGGTCAGATTTGTGTCGCTTGCCTGCAGCATCCGCGCTGCCATGATCGTGATCAGCGTGGAATCGATCCCACCACTGAAATGCGCCCCCACCGGTGCGTTGGCCGGCAAGCGCGCCCGCACAGCGCGCTCTGTCAGATGGCGCAGTTCCTCCTGTGCCGCGTTCAGCGTGATGCCCTGCCGTTCTTCAGGCAGCGCCGCAGGATCCCACCAACGGTGGCATGTCGTGCCCGTCGGGCTGAGCCGCACCCAGTGTCCCGGTGCAACGACTGTCACACCGTCAATAAAGCTTTCCGCCGAAAATTCATCCGGGTCGTGCAGGTATCGCGCGATCCGCGTCTCGCTCAGCGGCCATTGCAGATCGTCGAACCCGGTTAATCCGTGCAGCAAGGTGGCGAACAGCACCTCGGCGCCCCGCCGGGTCCAGTAAAGCGGCCGCGCGCCGATGTGATCGCGCGCGAGGAACACCTCCCCCTTGTCACGGTCATGGATCGCAAAGCCGAAATCGCCGTTCATATGCGCAAGGCAGTCGGCGCCCCAGCGGCGATAGGCCCGCAGGATCAGCGCGGCATCGGAATGGTCCTGCGCCGACAGTCCCAGCGCGGCGGCCAGATCATCGCGGTCATACAGCCGGGCATCGGCGACAAGGGTCAGGGGCCCATCGTGCAGCGGCTGGGCGGCAGACCCGGCAAGCCCCGTATCATGATGACCAAGGGCCGCGGCGCCTTCCACCAGGATGTCGCTGCGCAGGCACCGTCCGGGACGGAGACCGTCGAAGGCACGCCGGAACATCTGTTCATCCACCGGTCTGCCGTCGAAGGCGATACGACCCAGTATCATTCCCATTCACGCGCTCCTGCGGATTGCGGCCACACTTTGATCGGTATACCCATAGATCTGGAAGGATCAATGCCGGACGGTTGTTGTCGGCGCATGGGAAAGGATCCGCATGCTCAGGCGCTTGCGCAATTTCATTCTTCTGCCATGGGGGCGAAAACGGCTGCTGCTGGAGGCCGGTCGGGCGCTCGTGAGCAGCTGGTGGACGGTCCGGCGCCGCCCCTTCCGTGCCTATGCGGCAACTCTGGGACAGGCTCACCGGGGCGAATTCGTGGACACCCCCGCATTTGACATCGCGCCACAACCGCTGGGACAGGCCCGATGGGCCTTGCAACGGGTCAACAAACTGGCCGGGGGGCGGTTCACCTGCTTGATGCTGGCAATCGCGGGCAAGCGGATGCTGAACCGGCGTGGCGTGGCCAATACCGTGGTTCTGGGCGTGCGCCCTGACAAGGGGGATGGCGATGATCCGTTCGGCGCCCATGCCTGGCTGAGGGCGGGGCAATACGTTGTCGTGGGGCTGGAAGAACGCGCAGGCCATATTCCTGTCGCCAGTTATCACTCAACCCCCGGCAACCAGTGATTACCCCGGAGATACGACAACAGTCGTGAAACACCGCGGTGTCCCTGCGAAAGGCTTGCGCTTCCAGAAGATTTCCATATTTAGCTTGTGCTTGCCGCTATGTTTTTTGTTTTGTTTCGGGAGATATGATTGCCGCTTTATCATCTTTATGGTCTGGCCGTTGAATCGGATTTCGACTGCCCTGAGTTGACGGAAATCACCCCGGACCAGGCCAAGGCGCATGGATATGAAACCGTTCTGATCAAACGCGCCGACGCGCCACTGACCCTTCCCGAGGGGCAGCAAGTGACCGGCTGGATGCGCGTCACGTGGGATGCCTGCCTGTATCTGATTCACGATACCGCCCGGATGCTGGTCGAACGGCCTGACCGGATTACGGTTGAAATGCTGCCGGGTGCCGCGGAAAGCGACATGCGCGCCTATCTGTTCG
>CAZRZN010000109.1:0-3496 GCA_964604565.1 uncultured Rhodobacterales bacterium | reverse complement strand
ACGGTTGAAATGCTGCCGGGTGCCGCGGAAAGCGACATGCGCGCCTATCTGTTCGGAACAGGTGTCGGAACGCTGGTGCATATGCGCGGGCTGATCCCGTTGCATATCTCGGCGATCCAGACACCCGATGGGGTGGTGGCGTTTACCGGGCCGTCCGGGGCGGGCAAATCCACCAAGGTGGCAGAGCTGCATTTCAAGCACGGCTGGCCTATCATCTGCGACGACGTGGCGGTCCTGCATCCCGGGGACAAACAGCCGCTGCTGCATGCGGGTATGAACCGGATCAAGCTGTGGAAGGATGCCGTCGAACGGTTCGGGATTGCCCATTCTCGGCTCACCCGTGACATTCTACGCGAGGACAAGTTTCATCTGCATGCCCCGGAGATGTTCGTTGCGGACCCATTGCCGCTATCCAAGCTGGTCTACATACACAAAAACGGTGCTCTGAGCGGGACGGAGGAGCACAACGAACAGCCCAGAGGTGCGGACCTGTTCACGGTTTTATCAAAAGCGGTCTACCGTCCTGAATTGTGCGTCTTGTTTGGCCGCCGCACAGAGGTGATGCGCACACTGCTTTTGACCGCTTCAAAAATGTAAAAGGGGGCAATGTTGCCCCCTCCGTATAGCATTGAAACACTGTGAAACAGCGTAAGGCGATCAGCTAGGCGCCAGGGAATCGTTGGTCTGGATATTGGTCGGGTCGCCAGTTGTCGGGTCAATCAGGAAAGCACCTTCAACTGTTGATGGGAAGATTCCACCAAGCGTCTTATCGACATTCAACACTGCCAGTTTCGGGGTCTGCCAAGTTGCACTGTTCAAATTTGTCATCTCTTTACCACCAATGTTAGAGTGAATCGTTGCAATTTTACATATCAATATTTTCGAACCGATCAAGCTACCAGAAGACGTTATACAGCTTTTTTTGACTTTTTGAGGTCTTCTGGCAACTCTGGCCAGATTTTTAGGCACAAATTTCTCCTAAACCATGCTGGATCGGTCTTGAATGCCCGTCGTGCGGCCCAGCATGCCGTCTTCATTGCGCTGAGATGAGGCCCGCAGCCAGAAGTTCGTCAACAAAGCTCCGCACTTCCGATTGGCAGGTTACCTCATCCACCTCGTACTTGTCCATCAGCGCCGTGCAGACAGCCCCGATGCTGCGCGGCTCTGAGATGAGATCCCAGATATCAGCCCCGACTGTACCTGTTGCAAAATACTTTCCCGCCTGTTCGTCGAAAAAGACCAGATCGCTGTCGACGCGACTGGCGTAGGCTGGTTTCTGGACGATGACAGTTTCAAGGGTCACTGTGGTCACGGCATAAACTCCATGGGTTTTCAGGCCAAAAACCTATGACGCAAACCGTATTCGAAACGCAAGTCTGGTGCTGACTTGCCCGCGCGCAGGCCTGATGTTAAGGCCACCAAGCTTATTATTTAAGACGCGCTGCCGCGTCGCGCCTGCAAGGCAAGAACCTGATATGATTTTGTCTAAAATAGCGGATCAAATACATACAAGGGTATGGACTGCCGCAATCCAGTGGATTGAGCGTCAATGAGCCTGCGTCATCGGATACGCAAACTACAGAGCCTCTGGGGCAAGCTTTACCGGCTGCTGCGCCTCAGCAGCCGCAATCTGAGCCTCATCGTCGGCGGGCTGTCTTTCGCCGAAGCCTTTTTTGGCATTGCGCTGCTGTATCTCATCAAGCGCGTGGTCGACGTCGTCTCCGAACAGCTCGGCACCGCGGGCGCCATTGCGGACACGGGACAGGTCTTCCTGTACCTCGGACTGATCGGTCTCGTGATGGTGCTGGCGGTGGCCTTTCAACGCCTCGCGCAATATGCCCGGCAACGACAGGGTATAGAGGTCGCCGATTATGTCGACCGGCTGATCCACGAACGGGCGATCGAGGTCGATCTCGCGTTCTATGAAAGTCCGCAATATTACGATTCCCTGCAACGCGCCCGGGCGGCCGGCAGCCAGCGGCCGGCCCAGGTGGTTGCAACGCTAGCGCAATTCTTCCGCAGCATCCTGTTTCTGGTGGCCATTCTGGCTCTCATGGCATCTCTCGACTGGCGGCTGGTGCCACTGCTGCTTTTGAGCATGCTTGTGGCGCTTGCGATCCGGATGCATTTCACCCGTGTGTTGTTCAAATGGAAACATCACAGGGCCCAGATGGAACGCCGGGCCGGTTATCTGGACTGGCTGCTTACTTCGGACCACCATGCAAAGGAATTGCGCATCGGACGTCTGGGCCGGGAGCTGCGTGATCGCTACAGCACGCTGCGCCGCAAGATACGGAGGGAACAGCTGGCGATCGAAAAGCGCAAGGCGGTGGCCGAGGTCGGGGCCGCATCGGGCTCTGCGCTGGTGTTCTTCGGCGCGACCGGCTGGCTGGTGCTGCGCGTCATCGATGGCAGCACGGGCTTGGGGGATCTCGTGCTGTTCCTGTTGCTGTTCCGCCGCGCCGAGACAAGCGGACAGGAATTCGTGTCCTCCCTGTCGGCGCTATATGACCATCAATTGTTCCTCACACAACTTTTCAGCTTCCTTGAGGTCAAACCGGCCCTCGAGGCGCCGGAGCACCCTGCCCCGCTGCCGCTTCCGCTGCGTGAGGGTCTGCGCGTCCGCGGCGTCAACTTCACCTATCCGGACAGCACCGAACCGGCGCTGTCGGATGTGGATCTGGACTTTCCCGCCGGCAAGATCGTGGCCATCGTGGGCGAAAACGGATCGGGAAAGACCTCTCTGATCAAGCTCTTGTGCCGTCTCTACGATCCCGACAAGGGACAGATCACCCTTGATGGGATCGATGTCCGCGATTTTGACCCGGCCGCCTATCGCCGGCTCTTCAGCGTGATCTTTCAGCAATTTGCATGCTACTCTGAAACTCTGAGCGAAAACATCCGCTTTGGCGATGTCACGCAGCCAAAGGACAGCCCCCGCATCGCGCATGCCGCTGCGCTTGGCGGGGCGATCGATCTTGTCGACGGGCTGCCCAAGGGGATGGACACGCCGCTGACACGGCTCTTCGACAACGGGCAGGAGCTCAGTCTCGGGCAGTGGCAACGGGTTGCCCTGTCCCGCGCCTTTTTTCCACAATCGCAGTTCATCATCATGGATGAGCCGACCAGTGCCGTCGACCCGCGCGCGGAGAGCGAGTTGTTCGACAATTTCCGGGCACGGCTGGAAGGCCGCGCCGCGGTGGTCATCTCGCACCGGCTGTCAACCGTCCGCATGGCGGACCATATCTATGTTCTCGGCAACGGCCGCGTGCTGGAACATGGCGACCACGACACGCTGATCGCGCAGGACGGGCGCTATGCCAAGCTGTTCAATCGTCAGGCGAAGTCGTTTCTGTCGACCTCATCTGCCTGAACCTGCCACGCCGCGACAGTGGGATCGACCGGGCCGGCGGTGTGACCAACTCCAAGGGGCCGGATCCCCGGTCGGCCCATGCCGCAACATCCGTCAATGTCGTCCTCCACGGGGAGGAATGGC
>CAZRZN010000108.1:0-12796 GCA_964604565.1 uncultured Rhodobacterales bacterium | reverse complement strand
TCTCGGTCTCGGCAATATCAAGTTCCTTGCGGCCATACGCGGCCAGCGAAATGTCTTTTACGACGTAGTCCTGGGTCATCCCGGTTCCTTGCAGATTATTGGCAGCGCCCCTGCGCCGGACGGGCGGGGCGGCATATGAAGGTTCAGGTATCACCATGGTGTGAGACTCACAATATTTCAGTGCCAAGCATTCACGGCGTTGGGCGCCCTTTTGACGGTCCGCCCAAAGCATGGTCGATTTACAGCCTGCGCCACGCGCCCTAATCAGGGCCCGTCTTGACGATCCGGGGAAAGAGATGGCGAAACAGACACGCGCATGGCAACGCATGCTTTCGGGCCGCCGGTTGGACCTTCTGGATCCGACGCCCGTGGACATAGAGATAGAGGACATCGCCCACGGTCTGGCCTTTGTCGCACGGTGGAACGGTCAGACCCGGGGGGATTACGCCTATTCGGTTGCTGAACATTCGCTGCTTGTGGAGGCGATCTTTGGCCGGCTCGACCCGCGGGCCACTGCCGCCGAGCGGTTGACGGCACTTTTGCATGACGCACCGGAATACGTCATCGGGGACATGATCTCACCGGTGAAGGCCGCAGTCGGCCCAAGCTATGAGGACTTGGACAAAAGGCTGTCCGCGGCGGTGCACATCCGCTTCGGGTTGCCCGCCATCACGCCGGCGAAACTGAAACGACAGATCAAGAAAGCGGACAAGATCAGCGCGTGGATGGAAGCGACCCAGATCGCGGGGTTCTCCCGCGCAGAGGCGGACAGGATCTTTGGCGCCCCGGATCCGAACCTGATTACCGACCTGCGCATCCGCTTGCGCCCCCCGCTAGAGGCGCGCGGAGACTTTACAACACGGCACGAAACGCTTCTGAGACAGACAGGCTGAATTGGGCCAAAACCGCAAAACAGGTGCGTTTGCGCCGGGACGCGAATGTCTCACGGGGCTGTGTCACAATGTGTCGATGGTCCGACGTCAGGCTTTGGCGACGTACGGCGCGTGATGCTCACAATGTCACCGTGGCGAACGCTTCGCCAGAATGCGCTGCAATGTCCGCCGATGCATGTTCAGCCGCCGCGCCGTCTCGGACACGTTGCGATCACAGAGTTCGTAGACCCGCTGGATATGCTCCCAACGGACGCGATCCGCGCTCATCGGATTGTCTGGCGGCGGCGGAAGATCGTCCCCCTTGGCCAGCAGCGCATTGGTCACGTCATTCGCATCCGCGGGCTTCGAAAGATAATCCGTGGCGCCAATCTTCACCGCCGCGACGGCGGTTGCGATGGCCCCGTAGCCTGTCAGAACGACAACCCGGCTGTCAGGTCGCTTCTCGCGCAGGACTTCGACCACGTCGAGACCGTTGCCATCCTCGAGACGCAGATCCACCACCGCGTAGGCCGGCGGCCGCGCTGTGGCGATGGCCGTGCCGGCGGCGACAGATCCCGCCATCTCGACCTCGAAACCGCGTTTTTCCATCGCCTTGGCGAAACGTCTCAGGAAGGCTTCGTCATCATCCACCAGAAGCAGTGATCGATCGGCCCCGAGTTCGTCAATGCTACGATCCGCCAAATGCCTGCCTCCCCAACGCGCCACTATGGTGACGCAAAGTAGTAGCGGCGTAAGTGCCCTTGGTCAAACGCATCTCCTCAGGTCAAGAGGCCTCAATGTAGCAGGCCACCTTGTCCGCCATTTCAGTCGGTGTGACCTCCCGGCGGAAAAACTCGACAAAGCCTGCCTCCGGCAACACCAGATAGGTGAAGGTGGAGTGATCGACCAGATAATATTCGGGATCCCCGTCCTGTTTGCGGTAATAGGTCCGATAGGCTTGGCTGGCCGCCTTCACCTGTTCGGCGGATCCGGTCAGGCCGATCATGCGCTCATGCATGATGTCGGCAAATTCGCCGACGACTTCGGGAGTGTCGCGTGCCGGATCCACCGAGATGAAGACCGGCGTCACGCTCATGTCCCGCTCCTCGAGGATATCAACCGCCTCGGCGTTGCGGGCCACGTCAAAGGGGCAGACGTCAGGGCAGTAGGTGTATCCGAAATAAATCAGGCTGGGTTGTGTGATCACGTCCTGATCGCTGACCGTCTCACCCTCACCATTGACGAGGGTGAAGGGACCGCCGATCTGACCCGATCCGCCGGCAACCGCGCTGGCGCGACACTGGGCGAAGGGATCATCGTTTCCAGCCCCGAACAGACCATCGAACCATCCGGCCGACACCGCCACGGTGCCGCCGATCAGCGCACCGACCAGGGTAAAAACGGAAATTGCGGCAAGACGCGGCATGACTTTCTCTCCAAGGAATGCTTTAGCCTTAGCTAACCGGCCAGACGGGATGCACAAGAGAGACGAAAGGGCGCAGATGTCGCACGGCGATCTGGGACTTATCGGGGAAGCCCAGCGCAGTAACTGGATCCGTCTGCGCACGATGATCCTGTTGCGCTGGTTCGCCATCGTCGGGCAATTGACCGCGATCACCCTCGCGCAGCAACTCTACAACCTCCGGTTGGAACTTGGCCTGTGCTACCTTGCCGTTGGCGTGTCGATTGTCGGCAACCTGATCGCCATCTCGATCTTTCCGGAAAACAAGCGCCTGAGCGAAACAGAGAATTTCCTGATGGTGATGTTCGATCTGCTCCAGCTTTGCTTCCTGCTGTATCTGACGGGCGGTCTGCACAATCCATTTTCACTGCTCGTGCTGGCCCCGGTCACCGTCTCGGCGGCAGTCCTCAGCCTCCGGTCGACCTTTCTGTTGGGGTTGACCGCCTTCGGGCTCATTTCCGGCATGGTCTATTACCACCTTCCCTTGCGCACGGAAGAAGGTTTCATCCTGCGCATTCCGGATATTTTCGTTTACGGTCAATGGGCTGCAATCTCCATCGCGCTTGTCTTCATCTCCGTCTATTCACGGCGCACCACCCGCGAGATGAACTCGATGTCAGACGCGCTGGCCGCGACGCAGATGGCCTTGGCCCGGGCGCAAAAACTCAATGATCTCGGTGGGGTGGTCGCGGCGGCCGCGCATGAACTGGGCACGCCCCTTGCAACCATAAAGCTGACCTCATCCGAATTGGCCGATGAACTGGACGAAAGCCCCGAGCTGAAGGAAGACGCGCTGCTGATCCGCGAACAGGCCGACCGGTGCCGGGACATCCTGCGCAGCATGGGCCGGGCCGGAAAGGATGATCTGCACATGCGGCAGGCGCCCTTGATCGAGGTCATCAGAGAGGCCGCCGAACCGCATCAGAATCGCGGCAAGGAAATCATCATCGAGGAAGGACCGGAACCGGGCGACGCATACAACCAGCCGCAGATCTTGCGCCGACCCGAGGTCATCCACGGCTTGCGCAACCTGGTGCAGAATGCGGTGGATTTCGCCCGCGCCCGCGTCTGGATCGAGGTGGTCTGGACCGATGACGTGATTTCGATCCGCATTCTCGATGACGGGCGCGGGTTTCCCCCGCATCTCATCGGTCGCATCGGCGACCCCTTCGTCCGCCGCCGCCGCAGCGAGAGCGAAAAAAGCGCCCGTCCGGAATATGAGGGCATGGGCCTCGGCCTCTTCATCGCCAAGACATTGCTGGAACGCAGCGGGGCGGAACTGAGCTTTTCCAACGGGTCCGATCCCTATCGGCCGATTTCGGTTCAGGCCGAGCGCCGAGGCGCCATCGTGGAGGTTGTCTGGCCGCGGGCCAAGATTGTCGCCGATGCCATCACACCCGACAAACCCTTGGGAGAGAACCGCCTGATCGAAATCTGAGGTCTGTTTGCCGGGGGCCTGCTGCGCATTAACGTCACATTAACCTAAATGAACCCATTCTCTCCGGGCGCAGAAAGATTTTTTGCAACAAAGAGGCCGTGCTTTGGAGGATTTTCTTATCTTGGCAGTCGGGGCCGGTGCGGGCTCTGCATCCATCGCGGTCATCTTGATCCTCTATACCATCAGGTGGGGCCGTCCCAACGCGGCGGGCCGCCATTCCGGTTTGGCGGAGATGGTCCTGCTGTTCCGAAACGGCGAAGTCGTGGATCACACCGAAGACGCCCCGATTCTCTTTGACAGGACCATTCTCACCGGAATGGGATGGGACGAGGTTCGCGAAACCCTCTTGCCCGGTTTTCCGGGATTGCCCTCGGATATCCCGATCCGAGCCGCGCATTGGGTATCGCCCAAGATGATCGATGCGGAGCTTTTGGCCGAACCTTCCGGGAAAAGGTTGCACCTTCGGCTGCGCTGCAATCCCGAAGGGGCCGCCGCGCTGTTCCGGGCGGAATGCACCAAGGATGAACACGCACGACTGCTGGAAATGTCGCGCTACGCGCCCGACGCACTGTGGCAGACGGACCACGATGGCAGCGTGATCTGGCACAACGAAGCCTATGAGCACCTCTGCGAAGAAACCGGCACGCCATCAAAGGACGATTGCCCCCTCGATCTGACACTCCCCGCTACGCGGGTTGAACGGACGACGCGCGTCAGCCTGAAGGTGAACGACAAGATCCAGCGATGGTACGAAGTGCTCTCGCGGCCGGTGGAGACCGGTTGGATGCATTACGCGACCAGCATCGACACCCTCGTGAACGCCGAGATGGCACAGCGCAATTTCGTCCAGACCCTTACCAAGACCTTTGCACATCTGCCAATCGGGCTCGCCGTTTTCGACCGTGACAGGCAACTGGTGCTGTTCAACCCGGCCTTGGTGGACCTGACGCATTTGCCTGTGGATTTCCTGTCGTCCAAGCCAAATCTCTTGTCCTTTTTTGACCACATGCGGGAAAACCGCATGATGCCAGAACCGAAGAACTACACCTCCTGGCGTGACAAACTGTATGAAGTCGTGTCCGCCGCGCGCGAAGACCGGTACTGCGAGACGTGGAACCTGCCTTCGGGTCTGACCTACAAGATCACCGGCCGCCCGCACCCGGACGGTGCCGTCGCCTTCCTGATCGAGGATATCAGCGCGGAAATATCGCTCACCCGGCGGTTTCGGTCAGAGCTTGAACTCACCCAGTCCGTGCTGGACTGCTTTGACGATTCCGTGGCGGTTTTCTCCCGTCTGGGTGTGCTGACCTTTTCCAATGCCGCATATCGGGACCAGTGGAATTGCGACCCCGACAGCGCCTTTGCAGAGATCACCATCATAGATGCCTCCAAGGATTGGCAAGAATCCTGCGAGCCCGATCCGATCTGGTCGGATCTGCGCGAATTCGTCCTGACCCTGCGGGAACGCAAGTCCTGGGAGGTCAAGCTGACGTCTAAGGCGGGCGAACGTCTGCTCTGCACGGTGCAACCGGTAGCCGCCGGGGCGACAATGGTGCGTTTCAGTCGCCTTCACGAACCTGCCGAGGAAGCCGCAAGGCCGCGAAAGCAGCAACGCGCGATCAGCTGATCCGGCTTGCAGCCGGACTTGACGCTTGTATCCTTGCGCCATGACCTCTCGACGCATTGTCCTCACCCTGCCCTCGCCAGAGGCCACCTGTGCCCTCGCGCGCAAGTTGGGGGCTGGGCTGCATCCGGGGGATGTGCTTCTCTTGTCCGGTGACATCGGCGCGGGAAAAACGCATTTCGCCCGCTGTCTCATCCAGTCTCTGCTGAAGGTTCCCGAGGACGTCCCCTCGCCTACCTTCACGCTCGTGCAGGTTTACGACACATGCGCCGGCGATCTCTGGCATTCTGACCTATACCGCCTCAGCGGCCCCGACGAGAGTATCGAGCTGGGCCTCACGGACGCCTTTGAAACCGCGATCTGCCTTGTCGAATGGCCCGACCGTCTGGCCGAACTGGCCCCGGAGGACGCGTTGCACATGGCATTCGAGGCCGCCCCGGAAGAGGACATGCGCCACCTGTCGATCACATGGACGGCCGCGCGCTGGGACCATTTGCTTGCGGAACACACGGCATGAACGCCTTTCTCTTGCGCAACGGATGGGGAAAGGCACGGTCGGAGCCTCTGGCGGGGGATGCCTCTTCACGCCGCTATGCCCGACTGACCCGTGACGGCCAAACCGCCATCCTGATGCAGGATCCCGACGGGGACGTCGCCCTTTTTGCGCGTCTTGCGAGGCACTTGAAGGCGATCGGGCTCAGCGCGCCCGGAATCATGGCGCAGGACGTGGACAGCGGCCAGCTTCTGATCGAAGACCTTGGAGATGGTCTCATCGCGCGCCTTGCCGGAACGCCCGAAACCGAACGCACGCTCTATTCGCTGGCGACGGAAGCTCTGATCGCCCTGCATCGTCATGATCCGCCTTCCGGTCTGCCCTTGGCCTCCGCCGACAGGCTGGCCGGGATGATAGATCTTGCCTTTTTGCACTACACCCATGCGCCCGCCGCGATGGCCGCGGCCATCGCCGCGTTTCGACCCTTGCTGGAGGCCCATGCCCTGCCAGCCGATGTGATGATCCTGCGCGATTATCACGCCGAAAACATCCTGCACCTTCCGGACCGGACCGGTCCCGCCCGGGCCGGTCTGCTGGATTTTCAGGACGCGCTCCGGGGGCATAGGGCCTATGACCTGATTTCCCTGCTGGAAGATGCCCGCCGGGACGTTGCACCTGACACGCGCGCGGCCTGCATCGCACAATACCTGTCGTCCACCGGTGTGCACGAGGCTGATTTCCGGACCTCGCTCTCGGTTCTGGGCGCGCAGCGCAACCTGCGCATCCTTGGCGTCTTTGCCCGGCTGGCCGCGACCCGCGGCAAACCCCACTATATTGACTTGATCCCCCGCGTCTGGGGTCATTTGCAAAACGATCTCGCCCATCCTGCGCTTGCTCCGGTCAGGGACGTGTTGCAAGACGCGCTTCCTGCCCCGACCGCCGATCTCCTCCAAAGGCTGAAAACAGAATGCCCGACGCCGTGATGCTTTTTGCTGCCGGTTTCGGCACCCGCATGGGGGCGCTGACCGCCGACCGGCCAAAGCCGCTGATCAAGGTCGCCGGAAAGCCCTTGCTGGACCACGCCCTTGCCCTGACACAGGGCATGGGCACGCGGGTTGTGAATGCTCACTACCTGTCCGATCAGGTCCGCGCGCATCTCTCCGGCACCAACATCCGGCTTTCGGAGGAACACCCCGAGATTCTCGATACCGGAGGAGGGCTGCGCCAAGCCCTCCCCCTACTGGACGCGGACCCTGTTTTCACGCTCAACACGGATGCCGTCTGGAAAGGGCCGAACCCCCTGCACCTGCTGCGGGACGCCTGGGCCCCCGACCGCATGGATGCGCTTCTGCTCTGCGTTCCAATGGCCCGCACGGTCGGACGGAACGGCCCGGGGGACTTTGGCCTGCGGGCGGACGGACGTCTGCACCGGCAGGGCGATTTCGTCTACACAGGCGCGCAGATCATCAAGACAGGCGGGCTTGCCACGATACCCGACAGATCGTTTTCGCTGAACGTGCTCTGGAACGCACAGGCAGCGGAGGGGCGTCTTTTCGGTCTCGCTTATCCGGGCCGTTGGTGCGACGTGGGTCACCCGGATGGTATCCGCCTTGCCGAAGAGATGCTGCATGTTTGACACCCGCGCCCCTCGCGTTTTCGCCCTGCCCCCCGGGGCGGATTTCGCCACCGAGCTGGTCGCCGGATTGCGCAGGCGGCTTGACGGCACCCCGCCAGAGGCGCTGGCACGGGTCGAAATCTACGTGAACGCGGACCGCATGGCACGCCGCCTGCGCGCGGTCTTCGACGCGGGGCCCGCCAGCCTGCTGCCCCGCATCCGCCTTGTCACCGATCTGGCGGACCCGCTGACCCGGGCAACGCTGCCGACGCCGGTTCCGCCACTCAGGCGGCGGTTGGAACTTACCGAACTGGTGTCCAAACTGCTGGATCAGGCACCGGATCTTGCCCCGCGTGCCGCCCTCTTCGATCTGGCCGACAGCCTTGCCGGTCTGATGGAGGAAATGCAGGGAGAAGGCGTGCCGCCCGATGTCGTAGCGGCGCTGGACGTCTCCGACCAATCCGGGCATTGGCAACGCGCATTGCAATTCCTGCGGATCGTGCAGCAGTATTTCGCGGAAGACAGCGCCCCCGATCCACAGGCCTTCGCCCGGCGTGCGCTGGATCGCCGGTTGGCGGAATGGGCTGAAAATCCGCCCCGGCATCCGATCATTGTCGCCGGATCCACCGGATCGCGCGGCACCACTGCCGCCTTCATGGAAGCGGTCGCGCGACTGCCGCAAGGTGCGGTTGTCCTGCCAGGCTTCGATACGGACATGCCCGCACATGTCTGGGACAAGCTGGACGACCCCCTTACCGGGGAGGATCATCCGCAATTCCGGTTTGCCCGCCTTTTGAAGGCGCTGGACCTCACGTCCCGCGACGTGCGGGGCTGGACCGACACATCTCCGCCAAGCCCGGAACGCAACAGGGTCCTCTCGCTTGCGTTGCGGCCCGCCCCCGTCACGCATCAATGGCTGTCCGAAGGCCCGGACCTGCCGGATCTGTCCGCGTCCATGCAGGCCGTGACCCTGCTGGAGGCACCCACGCAGCGGGACGAGGCGCTGGCCATCGCACTGCGCCTGAGAAAAGCAGTGGAAGAGGGCCAGCGCGCCGCCGTCATCACGCCCGACCGGATGCTGACGCGCCGCATCACTTCGGCGCTGGACCGTTGGGGGATACTGCCAGATGACAGCGCCGGCACGCCGGCGCAGTTGACACCGCCGGGACGACTTTTGCGGCATGTCGCGGGGCTGTTCGGGGCGCCCCTGACGGCCGAAACCCTGCTGTCGCTGCTGAAGCATCCGTTGACCCACAGCGGCAGCGACCGTGGTCCGCATCTCCTGAACACCCGCGAACTGGAACTGCACATCCGCCGCGAAGGGATGCCCTATCCGCAGGCCGAGGCGCTGACAGACTGGGGCAACGCGGCAAAGCGCGGCGACTGGGCCCACTGGGTGGCGGAAACGTTCTGCGGCTGCGACCAGAGTGGCACGCGCCCGCTTGCGGATTGGGTGGACAACCTGCTGCGCCTGTCAGAGGCGATCTGCGCCGGACCCGGGAACGCGGGATCAGGCGGGCTTTGGCAGGAAGCGGCGGGACGAAAGTTGCAATCGGTGATGCAAGGCTTGACCCAAGAGGCCGCGCACGGCGCCGCCATGACCGCGCGCGATTTTGCCGACCTGCTTGGTGCGCTGCTGTCCCGGGAGGAGGTCCGCGACCGCGACGCGCCGCATCCCGACATTCTGATCTGGGGCACGCTGGAGGCCCGCGTCATGGGCGCCGATCTGCTGATCCTTGGCAGTCTCAACGAAGGCAGCTGGCCCGAAATGCCCGGCGCGGACCCGTGGCTGAACCGCCGTATGCGGGCGGATGCAGGATTGCTGCTGCCCGAACGCCGGATTGGCCTTTCGGCGCATGATTTCCAGCAGGCCGCGGGCGCAGCCGAGGTCTGGTTCACCCGCGCGCTGAAGTCGGATGAGGCCGAAACGGTGCCGTCTCGGTGGTTGAACCGCCTCATGAACCTGATGCGCGGCCTGCCACAGCGCAATGGACAGGACGCACTGAAACAGATGGGCGCGCGCGGCGCCTATTGGGTCGATCTTGCGCGGGCCTCAGAGACGCCCATCGCGACCTGTCCCGCACCGCGCCCCTCCCCCGCGCCGCCAGCCGGGGCACGGCCGGAGCGGCTGTCCGTAACGGAAATCAAACGCTTGGTGCGTGACCCCTATGCGATCTATGCCAAGCACGTGCTGCGCCTGAGGCCATTGGACCCGTTGATGCAAGCGCCCGATGCCCTGATGCGCGGCATCGTCACCCACAAGGTGCTGGAGGATTTCGTGAAAGCGACGCAGGCCGACCCTGCCGCGCTGGACATGCCATCACTGCTGAAGATCGCCAGTGATCTGATCGGCGATCCGGAACAGGTCCCCTTTCCGACCGTGCGCGCGCTCTGGCAGGCCAGAATGCGCCGCATCGCCCCGTGGTTTGTCGAGACGGAAGCCGCGCGTCAGGCTTTGGCGCCACCGGGAAAATTCGAGATCAAGGGCCGATCCGACCTTCCCGCGCTGGGCTTTACCCTGACCGCCAAGGCCGACCGCATCGACATCGATGCGCGGGGCGGGGCGCTGATCTACGACTACAAGACCGGCGCCGCCCCGTCAGCCGCCGAACAACGGAAATTCGACAAGCAACTCCTGCTGGAAGCCGCCATGCTGATGCGCGGCGGGTTCCCGCCATTGGCACCTTCCCATGTGGCGCGGGCAAGCTTCATTTCCTTGGCGCCAAGCAATCCGAAAGAAGTTCTGGCCCCACTTGAGGATGATCCGCCAGACGCGGTCTGGGCCGAGTTCACCGCGTTGATCGGTGCCTATCTCAGTCCGGAAACCGGCTTTTCTGCCCGCCGTGCCTTGCAGCGGGATACCGATACCGGCGACTATGACCATCTTGCCCGCCATGGCGAGTGGGAGGTCACGGACACGCCCGTGAAACAGGTGCTGACATGAAACGCGACGACGCCACGGAGGCCCAGGTTCGCGCAGCCGCGCCGTGGCATTCGACCTGGCTGGCGGCCAATGCCGGGTCGGGCAAGACGCGCGTGCTGACCGACCGGGTCGCGCGGCTATTGCTGGACCGTGTCCTGCCGGAACACATCCTGTGCCTGACCTATACCAAAGCCGCCGCGACAGAGATGCAAAACCGCCTGTTCAAGCGTCTGGGAAGCTGGGCGATGCTGGATGCGGCAAGCCTGCGGGCCGAATTGCAGCAGCTCGGCGTCGAGTCCGATCTGGACGATGACTTCCTGCGCGAGGCGCGCACGCTTTTTGCCCGTGCGATCGAGACTCCGGGGGGCCTGCGGATCCAGACGATCCATTCCTTTTGCGCGTCGCTCCTGCGCCGCTTCCCGCTGGAGGCGCGGGTCAGTCCGCAATTTCAGGAGATCGAGGATCGCGCCGCGGAACTGCTGCGCGCCGAGGTTCTGGACCGCATTGCCGAAGGGCCGGAGGCCCATCTTTTGGGCGACATTGCGCCGTTCATCTCCGGCGACGACACCGAAACGCTGACTGCGCAGCTATGCCGCCGGCGCGATGCATTCCTGCCGCCAAGGACGGCGGCGCAGATCCGCACCGCCTACGGGCTGACGGAAGACGATTCAGAGGAATCGCTCTGCGCACGGGTCTTTCTGGGATCGGAACAGACGCTTTTTGCAGCACTGATCCCGCAGTTGAAGGACGGCGGCAAGACGGATGGCGTTCTGGCCGACCAACTGGCCGAAGCGACGACGCCCGACACAGAGGGTCTGCAACGCCTGAAGTCTGCCCTGCTGACGCAGGCCGGCACGGTCCGCAAGACGCTGGGAACCAAGAAACTGCGCAGCGCCGCACCTGACCTTTTTGAGCAGCTTGATCAGCTTGCCAATCGCGTCGAAGCCGCGCTCGAGACGGAGCGCGCGCTGGCCGCCGCCCATCGCGATACAATCTTGCAGGCCTTCGCGGAGGTGTTTCTGACTGCCTATGAAACTGAAAAGATGCGGCGCGGCTGGCTGGATTTTGACGATCTCATCTCTCGCGCGCGGGATCTGCTCAGCGATCCGGGTGTGGCGGAATGGGTGCTTTACCGGCTGGACGGGGGCATCGACCATATCCTTGTCGATGAGGCGCAGGATACCTCGCCGGTGCAATGGCAGGTGATCGAACGGCTGGCCCGGGAATTCACCGCAGGCGCCGGCGCACGCACGGATGTGCGGCGGACAATCTTTGTCGTGGGTGACAAGAAACAGTCGATCTATTCCTTCCAGGGCGCCGACCCCTCTGAATTCGACAACATGCGAGAGGATTTCAGGGCACGGCTGGCCAATACCGACGCGCCGCTGGTGTCGATGGACCTCGAATACAGCTTTCGCTCAGCCGAACCTATTCTGCGTCTGGTCGACAACACCTTTGCGGGTTCCGGGGCCTCCGGTTTTGTCCCCGACCAGACGCACCGCGCCTTCAAGGAGGCCATGCCGGGCCGCGTCGATCTATGGCCGGTGGTCGACCCGGTGAAGGATGACGATGACGGCCCGTGGTATGAACCGCTCGACCGGCCCGGATCCACGCATCACACGGTTACGCTCGCACAACGGATCGCGTCTTTCATCCGCCAAACAATCGACGCGCGCACACCCCTGCCGGTCGAGCATGGCCAGACCGGCACTTATGGGACGCGACCGATCCATGCGGGCGATATCCTTATCCTCGTGCAGAAACGCGGCCGCCTGTTCAAGGAGATCATCCGCGCCTGCAAGCAGCAGCAGGTGCCCATTGCCGGGGCCGACGTGCTGAAGGTCATGGCCGAACTTGCAGTGCGCGACATCATCGCGCTGCTCAGCTTTTTGTCCACGCCGGAGGACAGCCTGTCGCTGGCAACCGTGCTGCGGTCGCCGCTCTTCGGTCTGTCCGAACAGGCATTGTTCGACCTCGCGCATCGGCGCAAAGGCAAATACCTTTGGGAAGAACTGCGCGCCCGGCGCGAGGACCATGCGGATGTCATGGCCGTGCTCGACGACCTGCGCAAGCAAACGGACTATCTGCGGCCTTACGACCTGATCGACCGTATCCTGACGCGCCACAACGGACGGCGCCTGCTGATCGGACGGCTGGGGCCGGAGGCGGAGGACGGCATCAACGCGCTGTTGCAGCAGGCGCTGGCCTATGAACAGACGGCGGTGCCCTCTCTGACCGGCTTTCTGGAATGGGCCCAATCCGACAACCTCAAGATCAAGCGCGCGCCTGACGCCGCCGGCGATGTTCTGCGCGTCATGACCGTGCATGGCGCCAAGGGGCTTGAGGCGCCCGTTGTCATCCTGCCCGAT
>CAZRZN010000107.1:0-13156 GCA_964604565.1 uncultured Rhodobacterales bacterium | reverse complement strand
GATATTTTCGTGTTCAATAACGACTATTCTGAAAGCATAATCACGGTCACAGATCTGGAGGTCTGGGACACGCTGCAATTCACCGGCTTCGGGCTGAGCGCGGCGGAGATCCTTGGCCAGATGGCGCAATATGGCGACGATGTCATCTTCAGCCACGAAACCGAAACGATTCAATTTGCCAACACCGCTCTGGCCGATCTTACAGAATCAATGATCACAATCGCCTGAGGATTGGACGCACCAATCCTGCCGGTCAGCCGTGGGGCACCCCTGCCCCCGGCGGACCATCCCATGATGCAAACGCTTCGGAACGACCGGTCCCTAGTGGCATCTCGTTCAGGTTGCGCCCGGTGCCGGGCAAGGCCGGGCCAGAAGGAATCCGGACGCCACGCGGATCAGTCGTTGTCGCCGGTCCGGCGTTTCAGGCGCTGAAGCACTTCTTCACCACTGTTGTCGCCTTCCAGCAGTTGCCAGCGTTCCAGCAGGGGGCGCCCCGAATTTCGGCAATGCAGGGCCATTGCGGCGCGGGCGCCCTCAGTGTCCTGCGCGGCCAGCGCGTCGACTATGGCGGTGTGTTCATCATGCGAAAACCGTGCGATGTCATCCGGGCTTTGACGATTGTTCAACCGTGTCCATTCCGGATACCGTTGGCGCACTTGCCAGAATTCATTGACCACCGACACGAAAACCGAATTTCCGGTCGATCGGGCGACGACAAGGTGAAATTCCTTGTCATGCGCCTCCACCCGCTCGAACGGGGCAGAGATGTCGCACATGCCCTCTATGCACAGCTTGAGCCGGGCGATCTCATCCGGCGAAATGGAACCGGCGGAAATCGCGGCAATTTCGGGCTCGATGACAAAACGCGCCTCGACCAATTCGAAATACCCCGGCAAGCCGGAACTCTGGATCGGGGCCTGAGGCAAGGTATGGGCGACGAATGCCCCCGCCCCGAAACGGGTCACGACGTAGCCCATCAATTCCAGCGCGATCATCGCCTCGCGCAGGGTGGTGCGGCTGACGCCCAGTTGCGCAACAAGGTCCTTGTCCGCGGGCATCTTGCTGTCGCGGGGAAACTCGCCGGCGCGGATGCGCGCGGCGATCTCCTCTGCCACAAGCCGGTAGCGCGGGGTCTGGACAATGGAATTGATCATCAGGGTCTCTCACGCCGCCGGAAGATCGTCCTCCATATAGTAGCGAATGTTCTCTTCGAAACTTTTATCCGCCTCGAGGCCAAGCGCCAACGCCTTGTCGAAACGGTAGTCATAGCGCCAGCCGCGCACGATCCGTGCAATGTCCGGCTGATCCTCCCAGGTGATCAGCTTGACCGGTTCCGCGCCTGCGACCGCTTTCAACGCGTCGATCATCTGGCGGATTGACAGCCTTTGGCCCGGCATGATCATGCAACGCTGCTGGCCAAGATCGGCGGCCGGGACCTCGGCGCCCTTGATCAGGTTTTCAACACAGCGGCGCGGCGACAGGTAGAAATGCTCCTGATCCTCGTCGACGGGACAGACCGCCGGCTCCCCGTTCAGGGGTTCGCGGATGATCGACGACATGAAGGAGGACGCGGCCCTGTTCGGCTTGCCCGGGCGCACCGATATGGTCGGCAGCCGGAATCCGCGGCCGTCGATATAGCCCCTGCGCGAATAGTCGTTGATCAGCAGTTCGCCGACCGCCTTTTGCATCCCGTAGGATGTTTGCGGATTGGGAATGGTGTGATCCGTGATGGGGTCCGGCACATCGCCGCCAAACACCGCAAGAGACGAGGTGAACACGACCACCGGACAATTTCCCAGAGTGCGGCAGCGTTCAAGGAGATGCAGCGTCCCGTCCAGATTGACCTTCATGCCGGCCTGGAAATCGGCCTCGGCATGAGAGGAGACGACCGCAGCGAAGTGAAAGATCACGTCGGTCTCGGTCGTGATCAATTCATTGACGGAGGCGTCGCTGGTGATGTCGCAGGTCCGTGTCTCGACGGGGAAAGGCGCGTCGACGGGGTCCGGCATGGAAACATCCGCAAGCGTCAGCGAGGTGATCGTCTGACCGCGCAACTGGCCCTTCGCGGCCAGTTTTTCCGCGACTTTGCGGCCGATGAAACCGGCGCCGCCGATGATGGTCACATTCATGGACATGTCATAACTTTTTCTTGGCTGTGCAACGTAGGAAGAGCGGGGTGGAAAGGACTGCCCCGGAGGGCAGTCCCGGTGTCATCAGTTTCCGCTGAAGTCGAGGCCGATCCTGTCAAGGAAGGCCTTGTGGCTTGCGACCAGAGCGGCTGCCTCTGGCGTCTTCTCCGCCCAGACATCCCAGCGGCTCACCGCGGCTTTGCGGAAGGCGGCACGGTCCTCGTCCGACCAGTCGTAGAAGGTCACGCCCATGTCCGGCAGCTTGGTCAGGGCCTCGCCGTTGGCCACGAGGGTGCGCGTCATCAGGTTCAGCGCGACGCTGTCCATCGCCGACTTCAGGATCTCCTGTTGCGACGCATCAAGCGACTCCCAGGCGGTCTTGCTGCAGGCAAGGTGGTCCGAACTCATCGAATGAAAGCCCGGGTAGGTCGTGTGCTTGACGATATCGTAGATGCCAAGGCCGACGTTGTTGGCGAGGGTCGACGCATCGGCCCCGTCAATGATGCCGGTTTCCAGTGCGGTGAAAATCTCGGTAAAGTCCATCACGACCGGGGTCGCGCCCAATTCCGAGAAGATTTCCGACTCCATCCCGGGAGGCGAGCGGAACTTCCAGCCTTCCAGATCCTCGATCCCGTTCAGCGGCCGCGAGGAGTTCAGGGATTCCTGCCCGCCAAGATAGGCACCCACAAAGACCATGCCGTTTGCGTCATAAAGCTCGTTGATCGCTTCGCGGCCACCCCCTTGCGAGATCCAGCTGAGGTATTGCAGGGGCGTGTCGTAGCCGCCCATCGTATCCGCAACAAACTGGAATGCGGGGTTGATCCCTGTCTGGTAGCTTGCGTTTGTCATGTCGCAGTCGAGAATCCCGTCGCGCGCGGCCGGGAATGTCTCTGCCGAGGCGACGACGGCGGAACTGTAGAACATTTCGATATCGAGCGATCCGCCCGACATTGTTTCGACCTGCTCCACGAACTGCTTCACGACCTGTCCGGAAACCGATTCCGGCGACTGGTGCGTCTGGATGCGAAGCGTTGTCTGGGCAGATGCAGCGCCGGAAATCAGCACGGCCCCTGTCAGAACAGCGGCAAGAACTTTGGACATCATGTTTCCTCCATATCAATTGTCCTCCACGGAGGTGGGTAGCAGGAACGGCATATGATTGCCAGACAATTAGTCAATCCGGCAAAAGCGATCATGTCTTCGGCACGACAGTGACCGCTATCCGGACCCCGCATCCCCCGCGCCCGGACCTGACGGGAGTCGAACCGCGCCTCGGATGCCGGGTTTTTCGCAGGAAGGGTGTTCTGTTGCACCTGTCAGGCCGCAACATTCGTCGCGGGTTTGAACACACCGACCCGCAGGATGGACCTGTTTCAAACCCGGTCTCTGGATCGGTCGGGATGCGCGGGTTCCCCCGACAAGGCCGACTGGCCGATTCTCGCCGAGGGATTGGAACGGCGCAAAACGGCGCACCGGTCGAGGATATCCGAAATGTCGAGGCAAATGGCTGGCCTCCTCCCCCGATAATGGTTCGCATTGTTCGGATACCGGCGATACGCGCTCCCGCGCCGAAACTTGGGAACGCATGTCCGAAACATTCCTCCGAAAACGCCATTATTGTCCTTGTTTCAGCCAGTTAATGCTTTGGTCCGGGAATTGGACGCGGTTTTCCCGCAATCCGCGTGGCACCGTCCCCCATCGCTCGAAAAACGCGTCCCATCGTAACGGCAGCAAAGGTCAAGGCTTCTGGCGCCGACCGACCCGCGGATCGGCCCCGGCCGCCCTGAAGCTGCGTCCCACCCCCCATGCCATCCGCCGAAGTCCTGTATGAGCAAGAGCTTGCGCAGTTCAGACCATGTCCCGAAAACGCCCTTGCAGACGGTGCCATGTCGGCTCTAGTTTCGCCTCAAGGTTGATAATTATCGAAAAACAACGATTAAGGGTTGTCCCCTTGAAGCGACGTCCCGGGACGAACAATCCCCCGATACCAAGGTAAATGTTGAGAAAAATGAGATGAACAATTTGGTCGCCGGACAAAAGTGCCGCGTCGTATGAGTTGAGCGAACGCACGTTTGATCCGGGCCGGGATGGTGACCCCATCCTGTAACCCACCTCGCCATCAATCCTCTCCAGGTGCTCGGCACGACCTGCCGATGCCCCCGGCTGTCGCCTGGACGAAACTAGGGAGACTATCGCCTTGCCGACTGAACCCGTTCTCGGAACTGAAACTGGTGGGCCCGGACTCGCATTCGGGCTGAATGGTATCTCGGATTGGGGTCCGGCGCAGGCCTTCCTCAACGTCTTCAAGACCGCACGCGACTGGACCGGACATTTGCCGGGACAATGGGGTGGCGTCGACGTCGAAGACATGACCGCGCAGGGCGTGCTCGACGAAAACGGCTATCCCACCCGGATGCCTGACGACGTCACCCATCTTCAGACCTTCGTCATGACCGAGTTGCCCGCGGAAGCAACCTATGCGGCGGGGCGATACCGGCTGACCTACGAGGGCACAGGAGAGCTGACCGTCGACTGGGGCGCCAGCAACGTGACCTATGGCGATGGCGAGATCTGGTTCGATTACACGCCGAACGGCGAAAACATGGTGGCGATCTCGATCCGCTCCACCGACACGTCGGGAACCGGCGACCACCTGCGCAATATCGAACTGGTCAAGGAAGAACACATTCCCGCCTACGACGCTGGCGAGACCTTCAACCCGCTCTGGCTGGATCTGGTCGATGACGTCCATGCCCTGCGCTTCATGGACTGGATGAGCACGAACAATTCCACGGTCGTGAGCTGGGACGACCGGCCGACACCGGACATGTATTCCTACGACAGCGGTGTTCCGGTCGAGATCATGGTCGAACTCGCCAATCAGACCAGCGCGGAACCCTGGTTCAATATTCCGCATAATGCCGACGACGACTACATCCGCCAGTTTGCACAATATGTCCGCGACAATCTCGATCCCGACCTGCGCGCCCATTTCGAATTTTCCAACGAAGTCTGGAATTTCACCTTCGGGCAGGCGCGCGACAGCGCGGCGGACGCCGAGATCCGATTTGGCGGCGAGGTCGAGGCCGGCTGGGTGCAGGAATACGGCGCACGTTCGGCAGAGATGGCGATGATCCTCGACGACGTCTATGCCGGCGAGGAGGATCGTCTGGTAAAGACGATCGCAACCCATACCGGCTGGCCCGGACTGGAATCCGCGATCCTCGAGGCCCCTGACTATGTGGCGCTGGATCCCGCCAATGCCGCGCCCTACACGCTGTTCGACACCTATGCCGTCACGGGATATTTCGGCTATGGCCTTGGCGCGAACAAGGCAGAGGCCGTGCTATCCTGGATTGCCGAAAGCCGCACACAGGCGGAAACTCAGGCCGATGCCCTCGGGCTGGCGGGCGCCGAGCGGAGCGCCTATGTCGAGGCGCATAAGTTTGACCTGGCAACCGACCGCGCCATTCAGGAACTGCGCGACGGATCGGTGACCGGCGACCCGTCCAGCAGCCTCGCCGAGCTTTTCGACACCTTCGCCTATCACGCCGCCGTGGCCGAAGAATACGGGCTGGACATGGTGATGTATGAAGGCGGGACGCATGTCGTGGCCACCGGACAGTATACCGGCGACCCGGTGCTGAGCGAATTTTTCATCGAACTGAACTACAGCGATGCGATGGGTCAGCTTTATACCGAGCTGCTGGATGGCTGGGTGGACGCGGGTGGCACGCTCTTCAACGCCTTCGTCGAAGTTGCCAAACCCTCGCAGTGGGGCAGTTGGGGCAATCTGCGGCATCTTGGCGACGACACGGCCCGCCATGATGCGCTGGTGGAATTTCTCGACACCTATCCGCGGCTCGACCGTGGGGGAGAGGTCGTTGACCCCGATCCCGTAGCCAATCCGGTCGACCCTGTGCCAGATCCGGCCCCCGTGCCCGATCCGGTCGATCCGGCGCCCGATCCGGACCCTGTGCCCGATCCCGTCGACCCCGTGCCCGATCCAGACCCGCAAACCGGCGGCAAGGCGGTGCGCGAATACATCTTCGGCCACAGCCTGATCAACCACGTCTCCGACACGCCCGCCACCGTCGTGCCCTGGTGGATGGACGCCTTTGCCGAGGCCAGCGGCGACAACAGCTATGCCTTTTCCGGCCAATGGGGCGGCCTGCAAAACCACGACGATCTGCCCCTGCGCCCGCAATGGGGCCTCAACGGCGTCGAGGACGCCTGGGACCCTGACGCCGGCGAAAGCCTCGCGGATGCCGATTTCACGCATTTCACCATCACCGCCCTGAACTTCGTCCAGTATCAGGGCCCCGATCAGGCCTATTGGAACGAGCCCAACACGACACCGATCAGCGCCACGCTGGACATCATCGACCATGTGATCGGCCAGGAACCCGATGCGACCATCCTGATCTATGAGAACTGGCCCGACATGGCCCGGTTCGTCGCCAGTTTTCCGCCAACCCGGGCGGAATTCGACACCTGGTGCGATTACCTGCGTGGCGAATTCAACGACTGGTGGGTGACTTATGAATCCGCTCTTTCCGACGCCCGGCCCGATGTCGATATCCGCCTCGTGCCCGTCGGGCCGATGCTGGCGGACATGCTGCAATCTCCGGACCTCGGGCTTGCGGATATCCCGTTGACCGACCTGTTCGTGGATGACGCGCCCCATGGCACCGCGTCGCTCTATTTTCTGGCGTCCATCGTGCAATACACCGCGCTCTACGGCGAACTGCCGCCCGCCGACTTCGCCGTGCCGGACGGCGTGCACCCCGATATCGCCGCGGCCTTCCCCGAAATCCTGACCTTCGTCGCCGAAAATTCGGGCCTGTTGTCTGATGACCCGGGTGTGGACGAACCGGCCGTGATCGAAACCACACAGAACACGGCGGTGACCTTCGACCTTCTGGCAGATGACGATCAGGCCGTGCTGATCGATGCGGTCAAGGAGGAACCGGCTCACGGAAGCATCGCGCTGAACCCGACGGGAACCCTGACCTACACGCCAAACGCATTCTGGTTCGGAACGGACAGTTTCACCTATGAATACATCGATCTTTCCGGTGAAACGGTTACCGCGGACGCAAGCGTCACCGTACAGGGGCCGGAGGGGCATGTGATCGGGGACGTCCAGCTGGATACCGCCGGGACAAAACCCTGGAGCGAAAGGTTCCTGACCTATGATGCTGCGGGCGACAAGGTCGCCGTGACCGTCACCAGGGACGACGGCACGGTTGTTCACACGGCGTTCGCCAACGATGTCCGCACAAATGTCGAAATGCTGGATCCCGACGATGCGGTCTCATGGACACGCGTGCAGAAGGAATACGACGCTTCGGGGGCGGTGACGCACCAGACCGTCCACCACGACGACGGGCGCATCGTCGCCACCGATCTGGCAGGCGGGGTGCGGTCGATCAGCATGATGACCGACTCCAGCGATGCCTTCAGCTGGGGATCGCAGACAGCGGTCTATGACAGTTCGGGTGCGCTGACCTCGCGGAAGCGCGTCATGGACAACGGTGTGGAACATGTTTCGACCTTCGAGGACGGGGTCAAGGTCAGGGAAGTATCCGAGGATCTCTCCGACGTCTTCGTCTGGACCAGAACCATCTCCGACTTCGAAGCCAGCGGAACGGTATCGCACAGGACGAAAACCTATGACGACGGGCGCCTTTTGGAGATCGAATACGTCGACGGCATCCGAACTGAGATGGTGTTGACGGATGTCCTCGATGCCTATGACTGGACGTCGCGGAATTTTGTCTTCGACGCCGCCGGAGATCTCTTGACGCAATCCACGATAATGGATGGTCTCTGAGCCATAGTCCCGGGCGCCGCGGACCGAACCGCGGCGCCCGGGGCGGGGCACCATCGCGTCCGACCGGGTAACTTGGCACCCCCCTTGCGGCCCATCCCGATCCATCGGCAGAGCGAATTCCCGCCGGGCCGGGCTGCACGAAACCGTCGGGCACCGTATGTTGCGGCAGGGTTCCTTGTCGACGTTCCCTGCCATCCCGGCCCCGGCAGGATGCGAAACTGGCAAATCCTTGTCCTGTTCCCCGTCACCGCTTAGCCCAATCGCGTCGGTCCTCCGCCCTCAGGTTTACGGCCAAGATCACGGTCGGTGGGTCGGCTTGGCGGGCGACGCGCTGGCGCACTGGAACCACAGCCTTGCTGCATCTTTCAGGCCCGCGCCAGAAGTTTCTGCCTGCGGTTGCCCCCCGCATGATCAAGGCACATTCCGTCGATCATTCCCCTCCGGACAGGGCTTCAGCCGCGGGTCAGCGTCTTCATCTCAAGTTGCCGGTGGAAGGTGTAGCTGTAACCCTCGATATCGGTTTGCATCCCGGTGTCCAGCGAGGGATGCCAGAGGATGATTATGGGAATGTCTTCCTTGACCATCTCGATCATTTGGCGGACCTGATCCTCATAGATTGCCTGATCCGTCTCGTAGCGCGTCGCGGACACCAGCTGGGCGAATTCCTCGTTCTTGTAGGCGCCGAAGTTCCACCGCGAGTCCCCCGTATAGAAAACCCGAAAGAAGTAATCGGGATCCGACAGGAAGGCTGTCGAGCCTTCGAAATAGAAGGGCACCTTCTTGTCCTGCAAAAGAGTGCCCAACTGACCGGCTGGCACCTTTTCGATGCGCACGGTGATGCCGATCTTGGCCAATGCCTCTTGCAGCAACAGCGCCACCGGCTCGGCGATGGTGGCCTGCGACAGTTCGTAGGAAAAGGTGGTGTCGAACCCTTCGCCGTATCCGGCCTCGGCCAGCAGATCGCGCGCCTTGTCCAGATCGGTGTCATAGCCGCTTTGCTGCGGGTATGCGATGCTGTCAGGCCGGCCCGGGCGGCCGCCGTGCAACGGGCGGCCGCGCCCGAACAGGGCCACCTTGAACATGTCGTCATAGGGTAGCGCATATGCGACGGCCTGACGCACCAGCTTGTTGTCGAAAGGCGGCCGGGCGCCGTTCATGCCAATGAAATGAAAGCTGGACGTGGGCACGCCGACCACCTCGACATTTTCATTGTCCAGCAGGCGTTGCACATCCTTCGGCGGCAGATCCTGCACAAGATCGGCATCGCCGCGCAAAAGCGACGCGACCCGCGTTTCCGCCGCCGGGACCGTCTGCCAGAGCACCCGTCTGAAGCCGGGCAGCGGGCCGCTCTTCCAGTCGTCATTGCGTTCCAACAGGATCCGTTCCCCGATCTCCGCCCGCGCGATCCGAAAGGCCCCGCCCCCGGCCGCGTTGGCGCTCAGCCAGTCCATCGCGAAAGGATCCGCCTCTGTGGCGTGTTCAAGGGCCAGCGCGGCGTTCACGATGATCGGATAGGTCAGCGCAAGATTGGGCAGCGCAAAGCGATCCGGCTGCGGCAGATCCACGCGAAACGTATGATCGTCCACCACGACGAACTGATCGGGCGATGTCATCGACCCGGTGCGGAACTGGGCGGCGCCGATCGGGCTGGCCACAACGCGATCCAGCGACCATTTCACATCCCGCGCGGTAACCGGCCTGCCATCGTGGAACGTCGCGTCCTTGCGCAGCGCAAAGGTGACCGATCTCTGGTCATCCGCAACCGAATAGCTTTCGGCCAGTTGCGGCTGGATGTCGAAATAGTCGTAATACCCGACACCCTCGTCGAGCTGCCTGTAGCCGAAGGTCACAAGCCGGTCATAAACGTTCCAGGTCAACTGGATCGAATTGCGGTTCACACCCACGGAAAACGTATCGAAGGAATTCGCGGCCCCCTCGCTCAGGACGCGAAGGCTTTCCGCTCTGGGTTGGGCATGGGCCCAGGACCGTGGCAGGATCATCGCCGCACCGGACGCGGCGGCGAAAGTCGTCAGGAAATTGCGTCGTTGCATGATGTGATGTCCCTTTCCGCCGACGTGGATATCCGCATGTCCGTTGGTGGCAAGGGGAAATTGCCACCCGGCGCGGTGTCAGGCAATCGCGGACCCCACATCCCGCGTGGAGCCTGCGGGGTGTCGTCACGCGCTTTCATCTGTCAGGGTCGGCGCCGGCACGCAACCGCAAGGACGGAACACACTGGGGATCCAGCGGCACGGCCACTTCGGCTTTGCGCCGGAGGGGGGGCGCGACCCGCGCACCTTGACGGCGAAAGCCGCCATCTTGCCGGCCGACACGGAGGCAGGGATACTCCGCATGGCGGCCATGTCCGTCATGGCAGGCGACCGGACATGGACGGGGCCGCCAAACCCTGCAAAAGAAGGGGCATCACCCGGCGGGGAGGATGGGTGCCGCCCGGAAGGAGGCAGGAATGAACAGGATCACATGGCGACTTCTCAGTGCGATTCCGACGCTCTTCGGTGTGGTGGTCGCGACATTTCTGATCACCCGGGTCCTGCCCGGGGATCCCGCCGTGTTTTTCGCCTCCAACCCCGCCATGTCGGCGGAGGACGTGGACCGCCTGCGCGCGGCGCTGGGGCTGGACAAGCCGCTGATCGAACAGTTCCGCTTGTATCTCTACGCGTTGTCGCAGGGCGATCTGGGCCGCTCTCTCGTGACCGGCCAACCCGTCGCGACAGAGATGTTGACCCGCCTGCCCGCCTCGTTGGAACTGACGGTCTTTGCCTTTGGGCTGGCCATGGCGGTGGCGATCCCGCTGGGCGTGATGGCGGCCGTCCGGCCCGGAACCTGGATCGACCAGACCTGCCGGATCATCGCGACGCTGGGCGTGTCGATGCCGACCTTTGTGACCGGACTGCTGCTGATCTATGTCTTCTACTATCTCCTTGGCATCGCGCCGGAGCCGACGGGACGCATCGACCCGTTCCTGTTCAAACCGCCCGCCGTGACCGGCCTGATCACCATCGACGCGCTGATTGACGGCACACCCGCCACCGCAGCGGCCGCGCTGCAACAGATCCTTCTGCCGGGGATCACCATGGCGCTGTTCGCGCTGGCGCCGATCGCGCGGATGACCCGCGCCTCGATGCTGACCGCCTTGTCGAGCGACTATATCCGCACCGCGCGGGCGCATGGACTGTCCCGCCGCAAGATCCTGCTGTCCTACGGCGCGCGCAATGCCATGCTGCCAGTGGTAACGTCGCTGGGCATGGTCTTTTCCTACATGCTGGGAGCCAATGTCCTTGTCGAAAAGGTGTTTGCATGGCCCGGCATCGGAGCCTTTGCGATGGATAGTCTGATGTCTCTCGATTATGCGCCGCTACAGGCCTTCATGCTGATCATGGCTGCGATCTTTGTTCTGGTGAACCTGCTGACCGATCTGGTGGCTGGTCTGATCGACCCCCGCGTGAGGCTGACCTGATGCGCCCTGTGGAGGCGCCGACACTGCGGCCGCGGCGGAGCCTTTCCGGCACCATCCTGACAGAGAACTGGCTGCATTTCGGGGCCTTTGTCCTGTTCGGCCTGTTTGTTCTTGCCGCGCTGTTCGGTCCCGCACTGGCGCCTTATGATCCGCTGGCCACGCATCCGCAAGACGCGCTGACGCCTCCCTCCGCCGCCTATTGGTTCGGCACCGATCAACTGGGACGGGATGTGTTTTCACGGGTTCTGGTCGCGACGCGGCTGGACTTGCTGATTGCCTTCGGCGCGGTCGGGATATCCTGCGTTCTGGGATCCCTGACGGGGGCGGTGCTGGGATATTTCGGCGGACCGCTCGATGCCGTCGCCAGCCGCCTTGTCGATGTGATCATGGCCTTTCCGCTGTTCGTTCTGGCGATGGCCCTCGTGGCGGCCTTGGGCAATACCGTCGGCAATGTCATCCTCGCGACGGCCATCATCAATCTGCCCTTCTACATCCGTCTGGCGCGCGCCGAAGTCAGCATGCGGCGCGATCTCGGGTATGTCGAGGCCGCGCGCGTGGGCGGATCGGGGCATGGCCGCATCCTGATGGTATTCCTGCTGCCCAACATCGCCTCGCCCCTTGTCGTGCAGGCCTCTGTGAACCTTGGCTGGGCGGTCCTGAACGCGGCGGGCCTGTCCTTTCTGGGTCTGGGCGTGCGCCCGCCCACACCTGAATGGGGCATCCTCGTGGCCGAAGGGGCGCGCTTCATCGCGTCGGGGCAATGGTGGGTCTTCCTGTTCCCCGGGCTGGCGCTGATGATCGCGGTCGTCACCTTCAATCTGCTGGGCGATGCCCTGCGCGACCTTCTGGACCCGCAGGCACGCATATGACCCAAGACGCCGCGCTGCTGTCCGTAGACGCCCTGACGGTGGACTTTCGCACCCGCGCAGGGCCGCTCAAGGCGGTGCAGAACGTGTCGCTGGAGATCGCCGCGGGAGAGATCCTCGGGATCGTCGGCGAATCCGGCTCGGGCAAGTCGGTGACCGCCCTCGCGATCATGGGACTTCTGGGCAAGGCTGCGCGCCTGCGCTCCGGCACGGTCCGGTTCGAGGGCCGCGATGTCCTCTCCATGCGCCCGCGAGAGCGTGACGCCTGGCGCGGCAGGGCGGCGGCGATCGTCTTTCAGAACCCACGGTCTTCGCTCAACCCGATCCGCACGGTGGGCCAGCAGATCGCCGATGTGATCGCGCGTCATAACGCGCTTCCCGCCCATGAGATCCGCGACAGGGTGCTGGACGCGATGCGGCAGCTGCGCATTCCCGACCCGGAGACACGCATGCGCGCCTATCCCTTCGAACTGTCGGGCGGCCTGTGCCAGCGGATCGGCATCGCCGCGGCGCTGGCTTGCCGCCCCCGGCTGTTGATCGCCGATGAGCCGACCACTGATCTGGACGTGACGACCCAAGCAGAGATCATGGACATGATCCGCCAGATCGCCCGGGCGCGGCACTTGGGAACGATGCTGATCACCCATGACCTTGCCCTCGCGGCGGCCTATTGCGACCGCATCGCCGTGATGCACGCCGGTCATTTGATCGAGACTGCCCCCGTGGCAGAGCTGTTCGCGCGCCCGCGTCATCCCTATACGGTCGGTCTGCTGGGCAGCGCGCCGTCGATGGTGGACCATGTCGACGATCTCTGCGCGATCCCCGGCACACTGCCCGATCTGCGCCG
>CAZRZN010000106.1:0-13344 GCA_964604565.1 uncultured Rhodobacterales bacterium | reverse complement strand
GTCATGCTGCGCGGCCCGGGACGGGTCAATTCAGGGTGCCCGTCGTGCCTTCGACCAGGAAATCCATGCCCCATAGCCCGCCATCGTCCAGTCGCTCGCCCGCGGCCACCTTCACCGTGCCGTCCTGTGCCATGATCGGCCCGTCAAAGGGAGAGAATTCCCCGGACGTGATGGCGGCGGCCTTTTCCTCGATCATCGCCTTGACCTCGGCAGGGACCGAGTCCGCCAGCGGAACCAGCGACACGACTCCGTCGCTCATGCTGGGAAAGGCGCCCCATTCATTCGGCTCCCATGTGCCGTCGGCGATGGCGGCGATGGTCGGCACCAGGTATTGGTCCCAGTTGAACTTGACCGATGTCACATGGCCCGTGGGCGCATGCTGCGACATGTCGAGCTGGAAGCCGATGGATTTTGCCCCGGCCTCCTCGGCGGCGATGAAGGGCGCGGCTGAGGACAGGTTGTTGCCGATCACATCGGCCCCCTGATCCAGCATCGCCTTGGCGACCTCGCCTTCCTTGACCGGATCCCACCAGCTGTTGGTGTAGACCACGATTGTCTCGATCTCGGGGTTCACGGCCTGCGCCCCCAGCGCAAAGGCATTCACGTCCCAGTTGACCACGCCCACGGGATAACCGCCAAGAATGCCGATCGTGCCCGTGTCGGACACACCGGCGGCGGCCATTCCGGCAAGATACCACGCCTCGTAGCTGCGAACATAGAACCCTTCGAGGTTGTCGGCATTGGTGGCGCCAGAGGCATTCATGAACGCGACATCGGGGTATTTCGCGGCGGCCTCCAGCACACCTTCGCTGTAGCCGTATCCGGTGGCGACGATCACGTTGAACCCACGGCCAACGAAGAGGTCGATGGCATTGTTCAGCGCGGTGGCTTCCTCCGGGATGCTTTCGACCACGGCGATATCGACGCCCAGCTCCTGCTCGACCGCCATGCGGGCATTGTCCAGCGCCTCGTTCCAGCCGCCGTCGCGGGCCGTGGCGGCGTAGATGAAGGCGATCTTGGGCGGGCCGTCGATCTCGACCGCGGTGGCGGGAATGGGCAGGGAAACGGCAAGAGCGAGCGCAGAGGCAAGCAGGGAGCGGCGAAGCATGGCAGGGTTCCTTTTCACGAATGTCAGAGAGGCGATTTCAGAAAACAGACGAAATGCGGTGGCGGGGCCGCTTGGCCCCTGCCCCGCGCGAAGACTGCAATGGGGCCGCATCCGTCCCGGCATCGTCGCGCGGTCGGCAACGGCGCGATACCGGCACGAATCCGCGTCACCCGATCCGGCGCCGGGCGGCGCGGCGCGATCATGGCTCTTCGGCCCTGTGGGCATAGGTGTCGTCAAACCGCGAGCGGATATAATCGCCTGCGGTGATCGGCGGATATTTCGCAGGCTTTTCCGCGCTCTGGCAGGAGGGCAGAACCTCTATCAGATCGGTGCTGTTCACCCCGAAGAAGAACGGGATGGAATACCGTTGCCGGCCGGACTTGTTGATCGCCCGGTGAACTGTCGACTGAAAGTAATCATTGGTCCAGCGTGCCATCAGGTCGCCGACATTGACGATGAACGCGCCCGGGACGGGCGGCGCCATGATCCATTTTCCATCGGCGTTGAGCACCTGAAGCGCGGGCGTGTCGTCGGTGCACAGGATCGTAAAGCATTCGTAGTCGGAATGCGCCCCGATCCCGATCTGACGCTCGTCGATCTCACCATCCTGACTTGGATAATGCAGCACCCGCATATGGGCCATCGGCTTGGTGATCTTGTCCGCGAAGAAGTCTTCCGGCAGATCGAGCGCAAGTGCAAAAGCCTGAAAGATCCGGGTGCCAAAGGAAATCGCCGCGCCGTGATAGGCCATCAGCGCCTCACGAAAGCCCGGCAGATCCTCGGGCCACTGGTTGGGCCCATAGCCGAAGACACCGGCCTGAACGTCCGGATCGGTCGCTGGCAGGTCCAGTGCAAGGTCGAACCCCTCGTGCAGGTCGCCCTTGTTGGCGGGGTCCGTGTTTTCCCCCAAAAGCGGCGTATAGCCCCGCAACACTTCGGATTTCTCGATGGAGATCGCCTGTTTCGCCGTTTCGGGCAGGGCAAAGAACCGGCGCGCCGCCGTGAAAGTCTCATCGATGATCGCATCGGGGACGCCGTGGTTGGCGGCATAGAAAAACCCCACCTCGGTGCAGGCCTTGCGCACGGCCGCGCCCACGGCCGCCCGTGCCTCGGGATCGTCCCCGGCCATCGGGGCGAAATCGATCAGGGGAATTTCCTCGAAGGCGGTGTTTGTGGCGTCAAGGCCGGCGGAAAAGAACGCCCGAGGGCCGTTTCCCGTCTGGATGGTCGTCGTCATGTATCCCCCTTGCCGTGCTGTCGATGATCTTTGCCTCGCCACAACCGGCGACGGCACAAGGCTTGGCAACCGGGCCGTTTCGTCAATCTCTTTCCGTGCGATTTATGCAGCATTAAGTGCCATGCGCCTAAAATTCAGGCAGACACCCGTTCGTGACAAGGCACGAAAGGTCGTCTTACCGGATCCCGGCACCCATGGCCCGGTCCGGCCGGAAAAACGCGGCGCTGTTCCAGCTTGCCGAATGACGCGTTCAGGCAGGCACCGTACCGGGCAAGGCGGCGCCTGTGAGATCGGGTCTGGCCGGACTGATCCGCGCCTTGTGCCAGTCACCGGCGATCTGCACCTGACAGGGTATGTCCCTGACGAGACCGGGATGATTGATCACGGCAAGGCCGATGGCCGTGTCCCGTGCCAGCGCATATGCAGGTTGTGAGACCACCCCGACAACGGCCCCGTCGATCCGGATGATTTCCTGACCCAGAAGAACGGGCGCCGGTTCGTTCAGGACGATGCGGCACAGGCGCCTGCCGCCCGCATGACCGGTGCCGTCAAGCCCCGCCTCGCGGGGTGTCACCGATGGCGACAGCGCGAAGCCCCAGAGTGCTGTTCCCGCATCGGTCAGCAGGGAATGACGCGCATGCATTCCGATCGGGGTCAGGCCCGTTGCCGCATCTTGCAGCGCCGACAGCAGGGCCGCACCGCTTTCGGACGGGACGATCAGCAGCCATGCCGGCAAACCGAAACGGTCCGTCGCAAGCGCCTGACAGGTCGCATGGCCAATCTCTGCCGCCGGATCAAAACGGGCCTCCGGGTCCCCCCGCCAGCCGGCGTCAAGGAGCGCTGCGCGCGCCTCGGGGCCGATCACCTCCACTGCAGCGAAAGCAGATGTCATATCGACGACAGAGCACCCCCCGGCCTTACCGAAGGCCCGGGTCAGCCCGCCCAGATCCCGCCGCTGCGGGCCGATGTCCCCCAACAAAAGCACGCGATCCCGACTTTGGGGGATGGCGGTAAAGAGCGCCTCGATCCCGCCATCCGAATTCCTCAGGACGACATCCGTGGCGCCGGTGTGGGGCGCGGCTACGCCAAAGACATCTGAAAAGGCGCGATCAAGACCGTCGCCCACCAGCAGGAATTTACCCGTCATACTCCGGTCGGCGACAGCGCATCCTGTCTGCGCCGCCCGCGCTTCGGCCCGGGCATGGGCGAACCATGCAGGGCGCTCAAAGCTGTAGGCGGGTTCGGGGGCGACCCCCTCCGGCGCGAACCATTCCGGAACCTCCCAGCCTGCGTCCTCGATGAAACAGGCTCGCGCGGCCGCCATCTGCGGATGCAGCGGCGACCGGCGCAGATTGCGGGCGGTCAGGTTCTGCCGGTGCGGCCAGGCAAGGGGGAACAGCCTTCCATTGGCCTCCCGCGTGCGCAGGGCAAGGTAATTTCGGTTCGATTGCGCGGGCGCCATGCGGCGCAGATCGACGCCCCAGGGTTCCTGTTCCGGGCGGCCAAGGGCGATCCATTCGGCGATGGCGCGCCCTGCCCCGCCGGCCGAACCGATGCCGATGCCACTGAAACCCGCCGCGACATAATACCCTTCGATTTCGGAACTTGGGCCAAGCAGGTAACGCGTGTCCGGTGTTGCCGCCTCCGGCCCGCACAGAAACAAACGCACGCCAAGCTCGTTGAGGATCGGCACCCGGCGGGCCGCCGCCTCGAAGTAGGGCATGATGGCATCCCAGTCAGGCGGAAGCTCGTCAAAGGCGAAATCCTCGGGCACCTGATCGGCGGCGAACAGATTGGTGTCTACCTCGTTGAAGCCGACAGAGAACTGTCCGTTGTCCTCGCGCAGCGTCATGACCTTGTCGGGATCGCGAAACAGCGGCAGGTCCGGGCCGACATCCGGGTGAAAGTCGGCGACCAGATAATTGTGCTCGACCCCCTGCAAGGGCAGCCCGCCGGTCTCTGACCGCAGGAAATCCCGCCCCCAGAGGCCGGTGCAGTTGACCACCGTTTCGCAGGTGATCGTGGTTTCACCGGTTTGCACCGCCTGTATCCGCGCGTCGACGACCGTGGCCCCTGTGACCTTCGCCCCCTCGACGATCCGTGCCCCGCCGGCGCGCGCCGCAGCGGCGAGGGCCTGCGTCAGATCCAGCGGGTTGCACTGCCCCTCGGTGGGCAGATGCAGGGCGCCGATCACACCGGAGGGCTCCATCAACGGGAACAACGCATGTGCCTCCGCCCCGTCGATGACATGCGCCTCAAGGCCCTGTGAGCGGGCGATATCGGCGATGCGCTTGAAATGGATCAGGCGCGACGGATCCTCGGTCACATTGATCGAGCCCCGCGCGGAATAGCCGGTGGACTTTCCCGAAACCGCTTCGACCTCGGGGATCATCCGCACCGTTTCCAGCGCCATGCGCAACAGGGTTCCATTGGCCCGCGACAGACCGACGACGCCGTGCGAATGCCATGTGGTGCCGCAGCCAAGCGCCTTGCGCTCCAGCAGGACCACATCGCGCACGCCGAGCTTGGTCAGGTGATACGCGACGCTGCATCCTATGACACCGCCCCCGACCACGACGACCGAGGCATGGGACGGCACCCGTGACGGCCCGTCAACCGCGTCGGGCGCAGGGACGCCGGCCTTGCCGGCGTCAATGGAAAGAGCACACATGAGCCATCCCTACTCTGGAAGCCGGATCTCGGACGCGCCGCCGCACGCCGTCCGGATCAGAAGCCCAGCCAACCGTCCACCCGGTCCTCGTTGGCGGCCATCCATTCCTCCACGACCTCCTCGGCGGGACGCTTTTCCTCGACGATCTGGTAATTCCACCGGTTGACCGTCTCGGTGTCCAGTTGCACCCCGCGCACGATCTCGGCGGCGCGCGGCGAAATCTCCGGCAGCTCCGTCGAATAAGCGATCTGGATCTCGATCGGCGGATAGGCGACCTCGATACTCGATTTTTCCAGCCAGTTCGGATCGTCGGTGGGCTGCACCATCGTCCATTTGTCGGCGTCATAGGCCGGCTCTTCGAGTTGCACGAGATCGGCGAGCTGGAACATCATGTGCGGCGCAAAGCACAGCGTTGCAAAGGGCGCGCCGGACACGGTCGCATCCTTCATCCGCGCGATGGCGACGCTTTCGTCCAGTTCCAGCAGGTCAAAGGTCTCCGCCACGCCGTAGGTGGTCAATCGCACCGTGTCGATCGATGTGCCCGCCCATCCGCTGGCACCGACCCAGATCTCCCCCTTGCCGTCGCCGTCGGTATCGAATTGTTCGGCGATGACCGGGTCGGTCAGATCATAGATGTTCTCGACGTCCAGCGCCTCTGCGGTGGACTCCGTCACGCAGAACCCGGCAAAGCCGTCATAGGCATTTTCGGACAGCGCGACCGTGCCCGCCTCATCGACAAAGCGGGTCGTCAGGTTGGACTGGTTGGGCAGCCAGACATCCGGGTGAATGTGCATTTCCCCCTTGTCCATCGCCTCGAAGATGACAGGGTTGGTCGAGCCGATGGTATTCACGTCAAGGCCGGTTTCCGCCTCGATCAGGGTTTCGAGCATATGGGAGATCGCCTCGGCGGCGGCCCAGTTCGGGACACCGATGGTGATGTCCTGTGCAGAGGCGGGCAGCGCAGCGACCACGGCGCCGGAAAAGACAAAAGCGTGCTTGAGGGCCATATCTTTACTTCCTTTCTCGTGAAGCCTACGATTTTCAAAATGCTGAAACGCGCGTCGGAACAACTCATGTCCCAGACTGGTCGAAGACTCCTGCTGCCGTCCAATGCCATGTCGTCATCGACCGATGCGGTGCTGCGGCAGGTCCGGGCGCGGCGGATCCCGGTGTCCGCGACGCGATGAACTACACCCTGCGCCAGATCCAATGCTTTCTGGCCCTGTCGGAGCATCTGCATTTCGGGCGCGCGGCGACCCACGCCAACATCACGCAACCCGCCCTCAGCCGGCAGATCCTCGCGCTTGAAAACGCGCTGAATGTCCAGCTTGTGGTGCGTGACAGCGGCGACGTGCATCTGACCGGGGCAGGCAGGGCCTTCCTTGCAGGATGCCGTCAGGCGCAGGACGTGCTGGAAGCCGCAAGGCGCCGTGCCCGCCTGATCGACGCGGGGGCCGAAGGGGTGGTGCGCGTCGGATACACGGATTTCGCCATCAGTTCATCGCTCCCGGATCTCTTTGCCGCCTACCGGCGCGAACATCCCGGGGTGGTGCTGGAGCCATTCCAATCCTCCACCGCCGACCTTGTCGAACGGCTGGACAACAACCAGCTCGACGTCGTGTTCGGCACCGGTCCGATCGCGCGCACGGGCCTGTCGGCGGCACCTTTTCTGGAGAACCGGCTGATCGGCATCCTTTACGCGGGCCATCCGCTGACGACCAAATCCTCGCTCCGGATGAGCGATTTCGACGGGCAGGATCTCGTGCTGGGGATGGAGCGGTTCTGGGGGCATTTCCTTGTCCATCTTAACACCGCGCTCGGCAGCGCCGGCATTGACTGCCGGGTGGTGGAACGCGGCTTCAACAGCGAGGGTCTGTTCGGGCTGGTGGCGGCGCAATCCGGCATCACGATCTACCCGGATTGCGCGTTCAATTACGTCCGGCGCGGTCTGGTGCTGCTGGAAATCGACGATCTGGCCGTCACGGTCCCCACCCAGATCGCATGGCGCGATGCCGAGACATCCGCCGTCACGGAGCGTTTCGTGGCCTACGCGCTGGACAGCGCCACCGCGCCCGACGAAACCGCGACGCCCTGAGCGGCCTCATCGCTCAATAACCAAACGGCATTGGACAGGCATGACACCTGCGTAGACTGTAATTGGTTAAGCGGCACCCGCCGCACAGCAGCGGCGTCCTGTCAGCCGCGCCACTCAGGGAGATCCGACCATGGCACTGCGTCACCTTCTCTACAGCGTCTCGACCACCGCGTTCCTGATGACGCCCGCGTCGGCGCAGGAAATCAACATCGGCGTGCCCAGTTGGGCGGCGGCACAGGTCATCACCGACATCATGGCAAAGGTTCTGCGCACCGAACTCGGGGCCGAGGTCAACCTGATCCCGGGCACCAATCCGGTGATCTTCGAGGCGATGAACACCGGGGATCTGGATGTGCACCCCGATGTCTGGCTGCCCAATCAGCAGAACCTCGTGGACAAATACGTGACCGAGCTGGGCACCGTGGCCCTGTCGGAAAATCCCTATGACGCGGGGCGCGGCATCTGCGTGACGCAGGCCACCGTGGACGCGCTGGGAATCGACGACATCTACGACCTGACAGACCCCGATATCGCGCGCGAATTCGACACGGATGGCGATGGCAAGGGCGAATACTGGGTCGGGGCCGCCGGTTGGGCCAGCACCACGGTCGAGCTGGTCCGGATGCAGTCCTACGGGGTCTCCGAAACCTTCGATCTCATGCAAATGGACGAAGAGGCCGGCATGGCCCTGATCCGCGCCGCCGAACAATCCGGCCAACCCTTTGCGACGAACTGCGTCCGGCCCAACGTGATGTTCAAGATCGCCGATCTGGTGATGTTGGAAGAGCCCGCCTACGACGAGGCCAAATGGAACATGGTCACCCCGACCGAAAGCGCGAATTGGCTGCAAGAGGCCGATGTGGAGGTCGCGTGGCCCTCCATCCATGTGCATGTCGCCTACGCCACGCGCCTTCAGGACGAACAGCCGGAGGCCGCCGATGTCCTGCGCCGCATGAGCTTCGAAACAGCGATGATCGAGGATTTCATCTTTGCCATGCTGGAGGAAAAGCAGGCCCCGGCCGAGGTCGCCGATGCCTGGATCGAGGCCAATCCCGACCGCATCCGCGCGTGGCTGGGCTATTGACCCCCAGACGGATACCGGGGTGCCTGCCTTGAGCGGGACCCCCTTTTCCCTTGCCGGGCGCCGTGTCCTTGTGACCGGCGCCTCGCGCGGCATCGGCTGGGCCATCGCACAGGCCATTTCGGACGCGGGCGCGCATGTCATTCTCTCCAGCCGGGATGCCGCCGTTCTGGCGGACCGCGCCGAGACCCTGCGCGACGCAGGCGGACAGGCCGACATTGCCGCCTTTGATGCCGCGACGGAGGCCGGGGCGTCCGCTGGGTTCAAATCGGCGACAGAGCAGTTCGGGCCGATCGACGTCCTTGTCAACAATGCGGGCGTCGGCATGCGCAAGGCGATGGCTGAGACGACAATGACGGATTTCGACCGGGTGATCGACACCAACCTGCGCGGCCCCTACGTGCTGATCCAATGCGCCGCGGACCACATGGCCGCCTGCGGAACGGGCGGCGCGATCGTCAATATCGGCTCTGCCCTTTCCATTCTGGGGCGGGAGAACGCGGCGCTATACGGGGCGAGCAAACATGCCCTTGCGGGGTTGACCAAATCGCTCGCGCGGGAACTTGCCCCCTCCGGCATCCGGATCAACATGGTCTGTCCCGGCTACGTCGAGACGGAAATGATGACGGCACAGCGCGCCGACACGGCCTTTGATCAGGCGGTCTGCGCCCGCACCCCGCTGGGACGCTGGGCCCGGCCCGACGAGATCGGCGGCGCGGTGGTTTTTCTGGCCTCCTCCGCGGCCTCCTACATCACCGGGCATCTGCTGGCCGTGGATGGCGGCATGACGGTGAGTGTCTGATCCATGACCCGCGCCGAAAAGACCGATGATATCGTCGTCGATGTCCAGAACGTGTGGAAAGTCTTTGGCGCGCGCGCCGCTGAGGCGATGCGCGCCATCCAGCAGGACAAGCTGTCCAAGGCGGAAACACTGGCAAGATACGACTGCGTGGTGGGGGTCGCCGATGCCTCCTTTTCGCTGCGGCGGGGAGAGATCTTTTGCATCATGGGCCTGTCGGGCAGCGGCAAATCCACGCTGCTGCGCCACATCAACCGGCTGATAGAACCGACGAGCGGGCGGATCGATGTGCTGGGTGAGGATCTGCTGGCCATGAAGGAGGCCCAAGTGCGCCGGCTTCGGGCGCATCGCATCGGCATGGTCTTTCAGCACATGGCGCTGATGCCGCACCGGTCGGTCCGCGACAATGTCACCTTTCCCCTCGAGGTGCAGCGCCGCCCCCGGACCGAACGCTGGATGACGTCGCAAAGGGTGCTGGAGATGGTCGATCTGCACGGCTACGAGGATCACATGCCCGATCAATTGTCCGGCGGAATGCGCCAGCGCGTGGGCATCGCGCGCGCGCTGGCGTCGGACCCTGACCTTTTGCTGATGGACGAACCCTTCAGCGCGCTGGACCCGCTGATCCGCAGGCAGCTTCAGGATCAGTTCGCGGCCCTGTCGCGCCGACTGGGCCAGACCACCGTGTTCATCACCCATGATCTGGACGAGGCGATCCGCCTTGGCGACAGGATCGCGATCATGAAAGACGGCCGCATCGTGCAGATCGGCGTGCCCGAAGACATCGTGTCGAATCCGGCCGACGACTACGTGGCCGATTTCGTGCAACATATATCGACGCTCAGGATCGTTCACGCGCGGTCGATCATGCAGCCGATGACCAGCGCACCGGTGACGGCGGATGGTCCGCGCGTGCATCCCGACAGCGATCTCGATGCGCTGGTGTCGCTCGCGTCGGACCACGACGGCGCACTGGTGGTCGCCGAAGACGGCCATGACATCGGCATCGTCACGCGCAAGACCCTGCTCAACGCGATCCGGGGCGCGCGGCCCGACACCGCCGCGCCGGAGATGACGGAGGGCGACACGCATGGCTGATACCCCCGCCGACCAAAAGCCCGATCCCTACGCCGATGTCGGCACCTTCATCGAAGAGGCGCGCGCCGACGCCTATGCCGCGCAGTTCCGTCGGATCGGCAAGGGGTCCGGGTTTGTCCTGACGCTGAACTGGTGGGCCGCCCTGCTGGGACCGTTCTGGTGGAGCGCCCGGCAGCTCTGGGGCATGGCCATCGTCTTCTGGATTCTCGAACTCAACGTGCTTGCGCGCCTGTTTCACGGGCTGTTCGGCAATCTCGGTCTTGAACAGGCCCTGCGCGCGGAGCGCCTGATGGCGCGCAGCACCGAACGCGCCGAAGAGGCCGCCGCCGCCCTTGCCGCGGGAGAGCCGAACGCGGATCGCATGGCCTCCAGCGCGGAAAACCTTGCCAAGGTCGCGCGCGAAGCCGCCGCAGAGGCGGAGCGGCTGAACGCCGAGGCGCCGGCCATCGTCTTCTGGAGCCTCGCGCTCCTGTTGCTGGTCAAGGCGGTGCAACTGGTGCTGGCCAACTGGATGCTGGAGCGGAAATACATGGCGTGGCGTGCGCGCCGTTCCAGCGATGCGCGGATCTCCCTGCCCGGTTCGGTGGTCATCTGGGCGCTGATCGCCATAACGGTCCTCGTGACAGTGGTGCTGCGCGTCGTCGAAAGCGCGCCTGAGTGGCTGACCGCCTTTCCGGCGGATGCGGAATGGCGCAACCAGGCGGCCTCCGTCATCGACGGCGCCTTCGACTGGGCCACGTCGCGCGGCGGTGCGCTTTTTGACGCCATCACCTTTTCGATCGAGGCGTTCGTGAACCTTCTAGAACGCGTCCTGATGAACACGCCCTGGCCTGTGATCCTTGCGCTGGTCACTGTTCTGGCGTGGCGCGCCGCAGGGGCGCGCACTGCGATCTTCGTGGCCGCGGCGCTGTGCTATCTCGGGCTGCTGGGCTTCTGGGAACCGAGCCTTGCGACCCTCGCGCTGTTGGGGGCGGCGGCCTTCGTGGCGATCGTGCTGGGCATTCCGATCGGGATCTGGTGCGCCCGCAGCGCCCGGGCCTACGCAGTGATCCGGCCGATCCTCGATTTCATGCAGACCATGCCGGCCTTCGTTTACCTGATCCCGGTGATCGCGCTGTTCGGCATCGGCAAACCCCCGGCGGTGATCGCCACCCTCAGCTTTGGCATGCCACCGGTCATTCGACTGACGACGCTGGGCCTGCGCAGCGTGCCCCATGACGTTCGTGAGGCGGCCATCGCCTTTGGTGCGACAAACCTGACGGTGCTGCTGAAGGTCGATCTGCCGATGGCCGCGCCATCGATCCTGACGGGCATCAACCAGACCATCCTTATGAGCCTCGGCATGGTGGTCATCGCCTCGCTGATCGGGGCGGAGGGTCTGGGGCAGGATGTCTTGCAGGCGCTGCAATTCGCGGCGACCGGCTACGGGATCCTCTCCGGGCTGGCGATCCTGTTCTGCGCGATGATCCTTGACCGGATCGTGCAGGGAAAAGGGAAACCCGCAGGCTGACCGGCCACGCAGCGCCCGCCCGGACGGCCGCGGATGTCATGGTTTGGCGGCCCGCAAGGCAGATTCAGATCTGCCTTGCGGGCCGCCGCAGCTATCCCTGACCGGCGAAGGGCCTGCCGCCGATGGCCGCCACCGGAACCACGTCGACGCTGTGGGCGGTGCTGTGCAGGCCTGAGCTGCGCAGCGACCCCTTGACCGGGGCCACGTCCGAATAATCCCGGCCCACCGCCACGCTGATATGATCCGCCCCCGCGCGCATATCGTTGGTCGGGTCGATCTCGATCCAGCCCATCTCCTGCCCGCACCAGGCGCGCACCCAGGCGTGCATCGCATCCGCGCCCGCCAGACGGGCCTCGCCCTCCGGCGGTTCGGTCCGCAAAAACCCCGAAACATAGCCCGCCGGCACCCCGATCCCGCGCAGCGCGGCGATCATGATATGGCTGATGTCCTGACAGACGCCGCGACGGTTGGCGAAGGCCTCGACCGGGTCGGTCGTCACGTCTGTCGCGGTAGCATCGAAAGTGATTTCGGCATGCAGCGCCTGCGAGAGCGTCTCCACGGCGCTGAGCGTCGATTGGCCCGGGCTTGTCAGATCGCGCGCAAAGGCGGTGATCGGAAGCGCCGGGGCCACCCGTTCGGATGCGCCGAGAAAATGATGCGGCGCATCAGCCGCCAGCGAGGCGACCTCCGCCAGTTCCCGGGGCATCGCCCGCAACGCGCAGGACAGATCGAGCGCCCGGGGAAGATCATGCCGGCGGATGCGCCCGGAAAACCGGAAGTCCACCGAATCTATTGGCGCGTTATAGGCAATTTCGGTCAGCATATTGCCGAAGAAATCCAGCCTGTCGCGGCGAAAATCGGGCTCCGGATCCGCCTGAAGCGTGCCGGAGATCACCCGCTGCGCCGCCCCGTCTCCGGGGATCATGCGCAGGTGCATCCGCGCCGCGCCCGCAGGCTGGTCATAGGCATAGCGCACGGCAAGTGTGACGTCATACAGCATGGCTACCCCATGTATTCCGCGTGGAGCGCATTCGAAATCGCCTGCAATTCGCCAGAGATGCGCATCAGTTCCTCCCGGTCCACCTCTTCAGGCGTGGCCACCGAAAGCTGCGTGTGCAGCCGCAGAATCCGCCGCGCCAAAGGGCTCAATTGGGTCGACCGACCGCGCCGCGGCAGCGCCGCTTGCTGGTCGCGCAGGACGCTGGTCTGATAGACGATGGACCGGGGATTCTCCGGATCCAGCGCCAGAAGATCCACAACGGTGTCGCGGCTGGTATCGACGGAATAGCGCCGCCGGTGGGTCATCACGCTGTCGCCGATTTCCAGCGCGGCATCGAAACTGCCCGCCGGCGCGTCGCGTTCGGCGAAATCCACCATCAGGTCGGAAATCTGGATCCCGCGTTCCAGTGCACGCCCCATGGTCATGAAGCGCCAGCCGGAAAAGCGGAACATGTTGTCGTTCACCAGTCCGGCAAAACCGGCAAGCTTGCGCAGGAGACGGCTCAGCGCGCGGCCGGCCGGATCACCGGCCTCAAGGTCCAGCGACAGTCCCCGCGCGGCATTGTCCAGTTCATCCAGCGCATACCACCCGTCGTCCGAAAACCGGTCCCGCACCTTTGCCGCGCAGCCCCGAGCCTGATCAAGCAGGTCCAGAAACTGCTCCGGTAACGGCTGTGACAGGTCATAACCACGCGCCTCGAGAAAGCCGCGCAGCCCCGCGCTGCGCGACACCAGATCGCCCCCGA
>CAZRZN010000105.1:0-13448 GCA_964604565.1 uncultured Rhodobacterales bacterium | reverse complement strand
CCCAGGCCAAGGATGGCCGGATGCATATTCTGGGTGAGATGTCCAAGGCGCTGGCATCGGCTGGCGAGTTCAGCATCCACGCCCCGCGGATCGAGACGATGCAGATCCCGACGGACAAGATCCGCGAAGTGATCGGTTCGGGTGGCAAGGTGATCCGTGAGATCGTCGAGATGTCCGGCGCCAAGGTCGACATCAACGACGAGGGTATCATCAAGATCGCCTCGCCGGACGGTGAGTCCATCCAGAAGGCCTATGACATGATCTATTCGATCGTGGCAGAACCGGAAGAGGGCAAGGTCTACAAGGGCAAGGTCGTCAAGATCGTCGATTTCGGCGCCTTCGTGAACTTCTTCGGCAAGCGCGACGGCCTTGTGCATGTCAGCCAGATCGAGAACCGCCGCCTGAACCATCCTTCGGATGTGCTGAAGGAAGGACAAGAGGTCTATGTCAAGCTTCTGGGCTTCGACGACCGTGGCAAGGTGCGCCTTGCGATGAAGATGATCGATCAGGAAACCGGCGAGGAAGTCGCCAAGGAAAAGAGCGAAGAAACCGCCGAGTGATCGGATGATTTCGGGAAAGGGCGTGCCGGTGGGCGCGCCCTTTTTTTGGGGCGTTGCCCTTTTCGAGTGTTCTGCGCGACTGACTGCCTTTGGTTGCCGCCCGGGTGTTGTTTGTGTCGCGTCGAAACTTGTCTAAATCCGGCCCTTTGCCTGATGCAGGGACCGTAAGGCAGGATATGTTTTCCCCGGTTCCGGACGTGTCTGGAGACTATCTGAAAGACTTGGGCGCGCCCTCTCACTGTGGCTTGAAGGCCCAGAGCGTTGCCTTGTCTTTTCGAGTTTGTCCGAATTTCTGTCCTCAATAGGCAAGGACTCCCGGCCTGTGCTACCCGGTTCCTGTCATGGTCATTCTTGAAAACATCATCAGTGACAGGGGGTCTCGTTACGCCGTATCGGGCGGGCCCTGTGCGTCTGCCGACGACGCAGCGGCCTTTCTCAAAGAGCTGAAACGGAAAAAGAAATTTGCCAAAGCCACGCACAACACATGGGCCTGCTTGACTGAGGGCGGACCGCTCAAGAATGATGACGGCGAAAGCGGGGCCGGGATGGTCATCCTGCGGATGCTGGAGCGTGAGGACATACGCGATACGATTATCGTGGTGACACGCTGGTATGGCGGAAAGCGCCTTGGCGGGGACCGATTTCGCCATGTTCAGGATGCGGTTCGCCAGTTTCTGGACGCTGCAAGTTGACCGTGAAAGCCAAGGGGCGCCCTGTGGCGCCCCCTCATAGGTCCGGTGCGCTCCGAAGGTCAGACGATTTCTGTTTCGATCTCGATATTGCCCTGCGTGGCATTGGAATAGGGGCAGATGAAATGGCCGCGCTCGGCGATCTTTTCTGCAACCTCGCGGTCGACCCCGGGCAGCGAAACCGCCAACTTTACCTGTAGTCCAAAGCCGCCGTCACTGCGCGGGCCAATGCCGACATGCGCGGTAACTTTTGCATCCTCCGGGACGGTGCCCAGCTTTTCGCTCTGCGCGGCAAAGCGCATCGCGCCGAGATAGCACGCCGCGTAGCCCGTCGCGAAAAGCTCTTCTGGATTGTGTCCCTGTCCCGAACCGCCAAGTTCCTTGGGGCTTGTCATGGTGACGGTCAACATCCCGGAGGCCAAGCCTGCTATGCCGTTGCGTCCGCCTCCGGTGGCCTCTGCTTCGGTCCAGTATTTGGTATCAACGCTCATGGAAGTTTCCTTTCGTTAACGAATGTATCGCACACGAGGTAAATTCTGTTGGCAGTAGAAGTCAAGCCTTGCGAATTTATCGTGCACGATTTATTCACTCCCTATGGCAAACACACTCTCTCCGTCAGAAATGCTTTGCTTTGCGCTCTACTCGGCTGGGCACGCGATGCAACAGGCTTACAAACCGCTGCTTGACCCGCTGGGGCTGACGTATCCGCAGTATCTTGTCCTTTCGGCCCTTTGGGCCGAGGACAATCGCACGCTTGGGTCGTTGGCGGTTCAGATGCAGTTGGCGTCCAACACTCTGACGCCGCTTGTAAAACGTCTCGAAGCCAAGGGCCTGCTGACGCGGCAGCGCAATCCCACCGATGAGCGGCAGGTGCTGATCCAGCTGACCGCAGAGGGGCGGGCCTTGGGCGATAGCAGCGGGGAAGTGGCGCGCTGTTTTCTGGAGAAGTCCGGGTTGGCGATGTCCGATGCGGCGCGTCTGCGCGACGAAGTTTTGACGCTCCGGGACCAGCTGCGCGATGAGAGCGAAAGCCTCACATGACACATTTTCATGCTTGATCACGTGATGGCATTCGCCCGTGCCGCCGTCGGGATGAATGGGCCGCAACGCTGTGGATGTAAGGGCGGCTTGAGGCTGTCGAAAAAAGGCCGGGCGCAAAGCCCGGCCAGGTCCAACAGGGAGGTGCATGTGATGACCCGCACATGCAACGGGGACTCTTGACAACAGATAATGGCTTTCTGTTGAGAGGTTACCTTGATCCTTGTCAAGATCCGGTTAATCCGGGAACAGACAGCAGGAATGCTGCGAAGGACCGCGGAAAAGCCGCTCGCAGCGATCAACTGACTAGCCGGTAGCCGCCTGATTCTGTCACCAGCAGACGGGCGTTCGAGGGGTCCGGTTCTATCTTTTGACGCAGGCGGTAGATGTGGGTTTCCAGCGTATGGGTCGTCACGCCCGCATTGTAGCCCCAGACTTCGTGCAGCAGCGTATCGCGCGGGACGACACCATCGGTCGAGCGATATAGGAATTTGAGAATGTTCGTCTCTTTTTCCGTGAGGCGGATCTTCTTGTCGTCCTCTGTCATGAGGACTTTCATAGCGGGCTTGAACGTATAGGGTCCAACCGAAAAGACAGCGTCCTCCGATTGTTCGTGCTGGCGGAGCTGCGCGCGGATCCGCGCGAGCAGAACGGGAAACTTGAACGGTTTGCTGACGTAATCATTCGCACCGGCATCAAGGCCAAGGATCGTATCGGCGTCGCTGTCATGACCGGTCAGCATGAGGATCGGGGATTTGACCCCCTGTTTGCGCATCAGCCGGCACAGTTCGCGTCCATCTGTATCGGGCAGACCGACGTCGAGGATGATCAGATCGTAGATCTGTTCCTTGGACCGCGCCATCGCCGTCGCGCCAGAATCAGCCTCGAAGACCTCGAAGTCCTCTGTCATGATCAGTTGTTCGGCGAGGGCCTCGCGCAGATCCTCATCGTCGTCCACCAAAAGGATGTTTCGCAGTTGCGCCATGATCTCGGCTCCCGTGTTGCGTTTCCTGCCAGATGTGGACAAAGTGCGCCCCCGGCAAGGATTGCTGCAACCGTTTCACGGCCTCGTGTGCCAGAGGCGGAAATGTTACAGAAATTCACGCGGTTGACCTGCACAATGAGGCGCAGATGGGACTGAAGCCTGATCTGATCGAGACGCTCGCGCGGGCGCGCGCCGATCTGCGCATGGGGGTGCCGGTCGCCCTGCGCGGAAATGACGGTATCGTTCTCGTGGCCGCGGCCGAGACGGTCGGCGCGGCACGACTGGAGGCCTTGCAGGCCCTTGGCCCGCTGGACCTTGCCCTGACCGGCCGCCGGGCAGCAACGTTGAAGGCCCGGGCGTATGATGGCGATGTTGCGCGGGTCATCGTCCCGGATGCCGCGCGGTTGACCTGGGTGCAGGACCTGGCCGATCCGGCGGATGATCTTGCCAACCCGCTGAAAGGCCCGCTGCAGACGCGGCGCGGTGGATCGGCGGACTTGCACCGTTTGGCGCTTCGGTTGTGCAAGGGGGCGCGGCTGCTGCCCGCCGCGTTGGTGGTGTCTGTCCCGGAGGGTCTCGCCGAGGCCGAAGGGTTGGGCGTGATCGAGGCCGCAGAGGCGGGACCGCTGCTGGAGGCGCTGCCCGAGTTGCATCACGTCGTCTCCGCCCGTGTGCCCCTGCGCACGGCCGAGACGGCGCGCTTGCACATCTATCGGCCGACCGACGGCTCGGAAGAGCATTACGCGATAGAGATCGGGCGGCCGGACCGCGACAAGCCTGTGTTGGCGCGGCTGCATTCCGCCTGTTTCACCGGCGATCTGCTGGGGTCGCTGAAATGCGATTGCGGCCCGCAGTTGAATGCGGCCCTGACGCAAATGGGGCAGGAGGGCGCGGGCGTCCTGCTGTATCTGCAACAGGAGGGTCGGGGGATCGGCCTTGCCAACAAGATGCGGGCCTATGCCTTGCAGGATCAGGGGTTCGACACGGTCGAGGCCAATCATCGCCTCGGGTTCGAGGATGATGAAAGGGACTTCAGTCTGGGCGCACAGATGCTGGAGGCGATGGGCTTTTCTGCGGTTCGGTTGATGACCAACAATCCCGCAAAAATCCAAATGATGGAAAGCTGCGGTTTGCGGGTCGCACAACGGGTTCCCCTGAAGGTAGGTGAAACACCCTTCAACAGCCGGTATCTGGCGGTCAAGGCGGCAAAGTCCGGTCATCTGCTATAGGCAAAGCAAAGGCTTGTGTTGCGCCCCGCAGTGGTTAGCTTCGGCTCAAAGGAGACGATCTCATGCATTATTCCCTGCTTGATCTCGCGCCGGTGCCCGAAGGGCACAGTGCCACAGACGCGCTGCGCAACACCGGTGATCTGGCCCGCCATGCCGAAGACTGGGGATATCACCGCTACTGGATGGCGGAGCATCACAACATGCCGGGTATCGCTTCGGCGGCAACGGCGGTTCTGGTAGGACATGTGGCTGGGCTGACCAGCAGGATGCGCGTCGGCGCCGGAGGGATCATGCTGCCCAACCATGCGCCGCTGGCCGTGGCGGAGGCGTTCGGGACGCTGGCGACCCTGTATCCGGGACGAATCGACCTCGGCCTTGGCCGGGCCCCGGGCGGTGACGGGGCCGTGATGCAGGCGATGGGCGTCGTTCCCGAACGGGCAGAACAGTTCCATGTCGAGGTGGCGGAGTTGCGCGAACTTCTGGGGCCTCCGCAAGAGGGACGCCCCGTGCGCGCCCTGCCGGGCGAAGGGACGCAGGTGCCGCTTTGGATTCTCGGATCGTCGCTGCATGGCGCGCAGGTGGCGGCCTTGCTGGGGTTGCCCTATGCCTTTGCCTCGCATTTCGCGCCTGCAATGCTGGAACAGGCTTTTGAGGTCTATCGGCGCTATTTCCGCCCTTCGGTGACCCTGGACCGTCCTCATGCCATCATGGCGGTCAACGTCTTTGCAGCCGAAACCGAGGCAGAGGCGCGGAGGCTGCGCACGACAATGCAGTTGGCGTTTTACCGGTTGCGCAGTGGGACCCCGGGCAAACTGCCGGCACCGGTCGACGATCTGTCGGCCGTTGTCCCGTCGGGCGCAATGCCTGCGCTGGATGCCGCGCTGCGGATCAGCGCGGTGGGTGATCCTGCGCAGGTCGAAGGGCAGCTTCGCGAGTTGATCGATCGATATGCCCCGGATGAGGTGATCCTGACCGGCCAGATCCACGACCACAACGCGCGTCTGCGGTCATTCGAGATTGCAGCAGAGGCCATGACGCGACTAACCCGGGCAGAAGCCGCGTGATCCCGTGCGAAGCCTGACAGAACCGGACCGCGGGGTGCGTAATGACCGTTGACGACATGGTGCTCACCCGGCGCGGGCTTCGGTTTGCGGGGCACCACTGGCCTTGCTTGATCGGGCGCGGGGGCGTGTCAATGGACAAGCGCGAAGGGGACGGCGCGACCCCCGCAGGCGTGCATCGAATCATCGGATTGCTATACCGGCCTGATCGAATGGCACCGCCCGTGGATTGGGCAGTGCCGATAAGACCGTTTGACCTGTGGTCGGACGATCCACGTCACGAGGATTATAACCTCATGGTGCGCGCGCCCTATGACTGGAGCCATGAAAGACTGCGTCGTGCCGATCCGTTGTATGATCTCGTGATCCTGACCGACTGGAATTGGCCGCGGGCGGAGAAAGGGCGCGGGTCGGCGATCTTTGTGCACCGCTGGCGACGTTCGGGGCATCCGACAGAGGGTTGCGTTGCCCTTCGCCCCGATCACCTGAAAAAGATCGCCGAACGGATCCGCTACCGAACGCGCCTGATCGTGCCCCGCAGTCTGTCGTATTGAGGGGCCGAAGTCCCCAACACTGGGGCGCTTGACAGCCTCCGCCGACGTGAGGGTTCCCCCTGCGTCAATCTACAGGAAAGATACAGAAACGGTGCGAAAAACCGGGATCGGACCGACGGGCGACCGCCGCGCGTCAAAGTTGGTGCCTTACCGATTGTTGCGGGTTCAGGGAAGAAAACGCCGGATTGTTCCGTCGACCTTTCCTTTCTCAGGGCGTAACGCAATGTCCTTTTCGCCTGATTCACATCCATAAACAGCCCGATCGCCCGCGTTTTCGCACAAAATCTGGTCACATGTCCCGTAATCGGGCGTGGATTAGGCATACCCCAATCAGTGGCTTGCATGTATCGGCCTCAGGGGTTTTAGTATGTGCCCAATTCAGTGAGCAAAAAGTTCACGAGAAACAAAACAGGGAGTCTCCAGTGGCCGATGGAGCAAGTGGCGACGCGTTTGTCGCATTTGAACGCGTGCAAAAGAGCTATGACGGCGAGACTCTCGTCGTCAAAGATCTTAACCTGACGATGCCCAAGGGTGAGTTTCTTACCATGCTCGGGCCGTCCGGGTCGGGCAAGACGACCTGCCTGATGATGCTCGCCGGTTTTGAAACTGCGACGCATGGAGAGATCAAGCTCGACGGGGTGTCGATCAACAACATCCCTCCGCACAAGCGCGGCATCGGCATGGTGTTCCAGAACTACGCCCTGTTCCCGCACATGACCATCAACGAGAATCTCAGCTTTCCGCTGGAAGTGCGCAAGATGGGCAAGTCCGATCGCGAGAAGAACGTAAAGCGCGCGCTCGACATGGTCGAGATGGGCGATTTCGGCGGGCGTCGCCCGGCGCAACTATCTGGTGGACAGCAGCAGCGCGTCGCCTTGGCCCGGGCGCTGGTGTTCGAGCCGGAGTTGGTCCTGATGGACGAACCCCTGGGCGCTCTGGACAAGCAGTTGCGGGAAAAGATGCAGTTCGAGATTACCGATCTCGCGCATCGCCTGGGCATCACGGTGGTATATGTCACGCATGACCAGACAGAGGCGCTGACCATGTCCGACCGCGTCGCCGTGTTCAACGACGGCAAGATCCAGCAGCTCGCCCCGCCCGACGAATTATATGAAAAGCCGCAGAACAGCTTTGTCGCGCAGTTTATTGGCGAGAATAACACCCTCGAAGGTGTGGTGACGGAGTTTGCCGGAGATACCTGCGTGGTCAAGCTTGACAGCGGCGAAATGCTGGACGCGACGCCGGTCAACGTGTCCAAGGTTGGTGAACGCACCCGCGTCTCGATCCGGCCCGAGAGAGTTGAATTCAACATGGAGCGTCTGGGAGAGGGCGCGCATACGCTGAAAGCCGAAGTACTGGAATTTATCTACATGGGAGATATCTTTCGGACACGCCTTCGGGTGGCGGGAAAAGATGACTTTGTCATCAAGACCCGTAATGCGCCTGATCAGGTGCGGTTGACGCCGGGCGACACGGTCGAGATCGGCTGGCAGCCCGAGGATTGCCGCGCACTGGACGCAGGCTGATGAAATATCGTGCCAGGCGACCTTCTGAGGAAGTGATGGCTTAGGCGCGAAACTGGGGCGGTGTTCAAAACCCGTAACCCGCCCTTCCCTTCAAAACGGGTGTTTCTAGGGAGTAAATGATGAAACTCACCAAAACTATGCTGGCAACCACGGCACTCACCGTCGCGGCCGCTGGCGTCAACGCGCAGGAGATGACCGACAGCTTGACACTTGTCAGCTGGGGTGGCGCCTACCAGAACTCGCAGCAGCAGGCATATGTCGTGCCTTATCAGGAGATGAATCCCGACGTCAGCGTGACGTGGGACGAAAGCTCCAACGAGGCGGTGGCAAAGCTGCGCGCAATGAACGAAGCGGGCAACATCACTTGGGATCTCGTCGACGTCGTTGCGGCGGATGCCATTCGTCTGTGTGACGAGGGTCTGGCCATGGAGATCGACCACGATGATCTTCTGGAGCCGGCACCTGACGGCACCGATGCCAGCGATGACTTCGGCGACCTGATCGTGTCCGACTGCTTTATCCCGCAGATCGTGTACTCCACGACCTTCGGCTACCGCACTGACATGGTGCCGGAAGGCGCGTCTGCGCCCGACGACATCTGTGATGTTTGGGATCTGGAAACCTATCCCGGTCAGCGCAGCCTCGAAAAGCGCCCGATCAACAACATGGAATGGGCACTGCTCTGTGACGGCGTTGCGAAGGAAGACGTCTACGACGTTCTGGCCACCGATGAAGGGCAGGATCGCGCGCTCGCCAAACTGGGCGAAATCAAGGACGACGTGATCTGGTGGTCGGCCGGTGCGGATACGCCGCAGCTGTTGGCCGATGGCGAAATCTTCATGGGATCGACCTACAACGGTCGCCTTTTCTCCGTGATCGAGGAGCAGGATCAGCCGGTTGGCATGATGTGGGACGCTCAGGTGTTCGACCTCGACGGCTGGATCATCCCTGCTGGCCTTTCCGAAGAGCGTCTGGCCCGTGTGCAGGATTTCGTTCGCTTCGCGACGGACACCCAGCGTCTGGCAGACCAGGCGGCATACATCTCCTATGGTCCGGCGCGTGAAAGCTCGGCACCGCTTGTCGGTGACCATGCGGAACTGGGCATCGCGATGGGTCAGCACATGCCGACTGCGCCCGATAACGCCGGCAACATCTTTGTATACAACTACGAATTCTGGGCCGACTATCGTGATGACATCGACGCCAAATTCCAGGCGTGGCTGGCACAATAAGCCGGTTTGATATGTTCGGGCGGGACATGTTCCCGCCCGACGCACGAGAGGGCACGCGGCGGCCGACCGCCGCGTGCTGACCCGAGGGAGAGCGAGATGTCAAAAGGCTATATAATTGGCCATATCACCGTGACGGACCCTGAGGCCTACAAAGAGTATATCGAGCGGGACACGCCGATCCTCGAAAGGCTTGGAGGCCGGTTCATCGTACGCGGCGGAGCGGCCGAGGTGATGGAGGGCACTGTGCATCAGCGCCACGTTGTCATCGAGTTCCCGACATATGAGGCGGCGTTGACCGCATATAATGATCCAGATTACCAGGACGTTGCCAAGATCCGTCATCGCACGGCCGAAAGCACGATCCTCGTGGTTGAGGGGGTGGCATGACTGACGCAACGCATTCCGATTCCGACAGCGGCCCGGTTCTGGCCGCGGACGGCACACCGCTGAAGCGCAGTCTCCGGCGCGCCCTCCGGGCGCAGAAACTGCGCGCGCTTGCACTTATCGCACCGCTGCTGATCTTCGTTCTGGTGACCTTTATCGCACCGATCGCGGATATGCTGTTCCGTTCCGTCGAAAATCAGATCGTTCCGGAGACGCTGCCGCGGACGGTTGTGGCGCTCGAACAATGGGATGAGGACAGCGGCGAAGTTCCCGGGGATGCCGTCTTCGATGCCTTCTACAAGGACTTCGCAATCGCGGCTCAGGAAAAGATCCATACGCGTCTGGGGTCGAGGCTGAACTACGAAGTGACGGGCATGTCCTCGCTCTACCGTCAAAGTGGACGTGACGTCGAGGACATCGGCGATCTTTACCTCGACCAATTCGAAGATCTGGACGAACGCTGGGAAGAACCCGCCGTCTGGATCGAGATGATGGGATCCGACACGTGGCGCACGGAATATTCGCAGTGGCTTGAGGACCGGGCCGCCGCCGATGAGGCGGATCGTCGTTTCGACCAGCCCGCTCCCGCCTTTGTGGCGTCGGATAGGGTGACTGCCGCGCTGCCCTTTACGACAGAGATCTACACTGAATTTGCGGCATACATTCAGCCCGAGCTGCGGGCCAGCCTCGCCGATGACGATCCATGGCCTGTGCTGTATACGATGTTGTATCGCGACCTGACCGCGAATCCTTCGGCGAGCGAAAGTTTTTCCGGCACGGTAGCGACGATGCTCACTCAGGCCGCAGAAGCCGTCCCAGAGTTTGAAACGCTTGATGTGCGGCAGTTCTTCATTGAAGAAGTGGACGAGGATTGGGGCACGATAACACCCTGGGAGACGATCAAGTCTTTCTCCGAACCGCTTACGACGGGCTATTACCTGAACGCGATCGACATGGAAAAGACACCGGACGGTGCCGCCATGATGCCCGAGGACGAACGCATATACGGGCTGCTTTTCAAGCGCACGCTGTTCCTGTCGCTGACCATCACCTTCAGCTGTATTCTGCTCGGCTATCCGATCGCCTATCTGCTGTCGAACCTGCCAATGCGCACGGCGAACCTCTTGATGATCCTTGTGCTGCTCCCCTTCTGGACCTCGCTTCTGGTGCGCACAAGCGCGTGGAAGGTGATGTTGCAGCAGCAAGGGGTGATAAACGATGTGCTGGTCTGGCTGGGCCTTGTGGGCGACACGTCACGACTTGTCATGATCAACAATCAGTTCGGCACGATCGTCGCGATGACGCACATCCTTCTGCCGTTCATGATCCTTCCGATGTATTCGGTGATGTCGACCATTCCGCCCTCTTATGTCCGCGCGGCAAAAAGCCTTGGGGCGACCAACTGGACAGCTTTCTGGCGGGTGTATTTCCCGCAGTCGGTGCCGGGTATCGGCGCGGGGTCCATTCTCGTCTTCATTCTGTCCATTGGCTATTACATCACGCCTGAAATCGTCGGGGGCACCACGGGGACGTTCATCTCCAACAGGATCGCCTATCATATTTCATCCAGTCTCAACTGGGGTCTTGCGGCGGCACTGGGGACCATTCTGCTTGCGGTCGTGATGATCCTCTACTGGGCCTATGACCGGATCGTGGGCATCGACAACGTGAAACTGGGGGGCTGAGCAATGGCGATCGAGACACAAGCCGTCAAGAAACCGATTCAGTTCTCTGCTGCGGTGACTGGTGCGGCCGGGGGCTTTGCGGGCATATTCGTTGGCGCCGCAAACGGATCGGTCCTTCTTGGGATCGTGATCGGCTTTGCAATAATTGCCGGCCTTTCCTACCTCTTGCTCGAGGTTCTGGATCCCGCAATGGAACGTGCGGCCAAATGGGCGATTATCGCCATAATGGCAGTGGGCGGGCTGCTGTTGGGCAGCTTGCCGGGCCTTGTGGTCGGTGGCCTTTTCGGATGGTTTTTCGGGTGGTTCATCTACTGGGTGGGCATGGGGCGCTACCGCGTTCGCCTGGCGCCTTATCTGACGCCCGGGCAGGTGTTGTGGAACTATGGGTTCAATGTTCTGTGCGGGGCAATCTTCGTCTTCCTGATCACGCCCATCCTTGTGGTCATGCCACTGAGCTTCAACGCGGAAAACTTCTTCACCTTCACGCCAGAGATGCTGCGTTTCGACCCGGAAGGGTACAGCCTGAAGCATTACCGTGACTTTTTCACCTCGGACGACTGGCAGCAGGCGTTGCGCAATTCGCTTATGATCGCTCCGATGGCCACGTTCTTGTCGGTGAGTTTTGGCACGCTGGCGGCGATCGGCCTCAGTTCGGAACATGTGCCGTTTCGTCGTGCAATCATGGCGATCCTGATCTCTCCGATGATCGTTCCGCTGATCATCTCCGCGGCTGGCATGTATTTCTTCTACTCGCGGATAGGGTTGCAGGGCACCTACTTGGGCGTCGTTCTGGCACATGCTGCCTTGGGTATCCCTTTTGTCATCATTACGGTGACGGCGACACTGGTGGGCTTTGATCGGTCCCTGACACGTGCTGCGGCCAATATGGGGGCCGATCCGGTGACGACGTTCTTCCGGGTCCAGATGCCTCTGATCCTCCCCGGGGTGATCTCTGGGGGTCTGTTTGCCTTCATCACGTCGTTTGACGAAGTCGTTGTCGTGATCTTTGTCGGGTCCGCTCAGCAACAGACCCTTCCGTGGCAGATGTTCACCGGCCTGCGTGAGCAGATCAGTCCGACAATCCTCGCTGTGGCGACTATTCTGGTCGGGATTTCGATCATGCTGCTGACGACGGTGGAAATTCTGCGGAGGCGGTCCGAGCGGTTGCGCGGGATGAGTCCCGGATAATTCGACCGGTTTTTTTCATCATCGGGGCGCCGCAGTGATCTGCGGCGCCTTTTTGTTCAGGGTTTGAAAAGAGGTTGCCGCATAGGGTTCCTGAAGCAGGAGGCGCGTATGTCAGAACTCGATCCCAAATTCTCGGCCGGCGTCTCGAATTCCGAGGCCATGTTTCAGATCTCGGAGGCGTTTTATTCCAGGACCGACAAACGCGGTGTGATCAAGGCCGGAAACGATGTTTTTCAACGCGTTGCTGGCTATGAATGGGACGAACTTCTCGGGGCGCCTCATAAGGTCATCCGTCATCCGGACATGCCCAAAGGTGTTTTCCAATTGATGTGGGATCGCATCAAATCAGGAAAACCGACAGGCGCCTATGTCAAGAATCGACGAATCTGCGGGCGTTTCTACTGGGTGTTTGCACTCGTCTCACCGACAGAGGACGGCTATATCTCGACCCGGATAAAGCCGACATCGCCGATGCGTGGGGCCGCGGAAGAATTCTACGCCGCCCTTTTGCAACGAGAAAAGGAAGAAGGGCTAAGTCCCCAAGACAGTGCCAAAGCGCTTGAGGCCTGGGTGCGTGCGCAGGGTTTTGCATCCTACGATACGTTCCAGAGCCATGCTCTCGCCCAGGAGTTCGAGGCGCGGGCCCGCCAGATCACCCAGCCATTGGCCGCTGATTTGAAGCGCTACATAGACATGTCAAACGCCATCGGCGGCGTGCATGCCGAAACGTCGAGCATGACAGAGACATTCCAGTCGATCCGCACAGTGCCATTGAATATGCGGATCATCGCATCCAGGCTGGAAAATGTCGGCGGCCCGATCAGTGCGATTTCGGTAAATTACAGTCAGATGCTTGAGGAAATGTCGACATGGGTGAAAACCTTTGTCGATGGCGACAGTTGTGTCTTTGCCCGCATTCGTGACGCCATACTGACAGGTCAATTCCTCGCATTCGCCGCGGCCGTCGAAAGCGAGATGGTCGCGGCCTTTGGGCAGACTGATCAAAGCTATCCCACGTCTCTGGACATACCCGGAGAAGTGGCTCTGGTGTCCGAACATGAGGCACGGTTTCGGCGACAGGCGGCTGAAAAGTTGGTGTCGGTCGAACGTGAAGCGCGCCGTTTCGCGCAAAGCGTTCTCGACATGAAGCGCTTTGTGACGGGCCTGAGTTCGACGCGGATGATGTGCAAGATCGAAAGTGCGAGTCTACCGGATGCCGGCACCGCGCTGAACGGGATCGTAGAGCAGTTGGACGAGTGCCAGTCGGAAATCGAGAAACGTCTCGCCCGGATCATGGAACTCAACGCAATTATCCAG
>CAZRZN010000104.1:0-13526 GCA_964604565.1 uncultured Rhodobacterales bacterium | reverse complement strand
CACCACGCCCGACGGCGACCCGGTGAAGGTGGTCGAAACTCCGCGCCCCGAAGAGGCCAATACGCTGGGCTGGGTCCTGCGGCGGCAGGGCCAGCGGCTGGACCTGCTGGCGTATAACCACCTCAACGGGCCCGGCGACTGGTGGCGCCTGCCCGATCACAACAACCAGATGGTCCCCGACGCGGTGCTGGAACAGCCCGAAATCGCGGTGCCGCTCAAGGCGCGAGACAGGTAGGCGGACATGGCACGCGGCATCTCCATCGACACCAATGCCGGACAAGCGCCCGACGTAGCGGCCAGCGCCGACGTGATTGTCGTGGAGCAGATGGGCCGCCCCACCCGGTTCGAGATCCAGATCCCCGCCCCGGTCAAGAATGGCGACATCCCGGCGCTGATCGACGCCCGCTTTGACCCCGGCCAGCCGGTGACCATCAGCGCCGATGACCTGAAATTCGGGCTGGAATGCCTGTGTTCGGGCGAAATCGACGGTCAGGTCATCTCGCTTGATCATGGCGGGGTGAACTCGGTGCTGACCCTGCGCGGCGGCGATCTGACCATCGCCATGGATCGCGAGGTCAAGGTCACGCAATGGGACAATCCGGCGATGACCGATGGTCTAGTGGCAACGCAGATCTGCGCCAACTACACGATGATCTGCGTGCCCGCCGCCACCGCCGCCAGCCGGACCAACCTTGGCCACCCGCTGGTGCAGCGCAAGACCGACCTGGGATTCCTGTATCAACTGGCCCGGCGCAACAATTGCCAGTTCTGGCTGCGCAGCATGGTCGCGCCGGTGGGCCCCGTCGCCCATGTCGCGCATTTCGAGCCGATCAGCTTTTCCGATGGCGATCTGGCGACGCTGGTGTTCAACGCCGCCCCAGGCCTGCTGGACGGCCATGCGCCCAACACCATCGACGGCATCGAGATCGAGTTCGCCACTACCGCCCCGACCGAGGTCAAGGCCAGCGGGCTGGACATCGGCGGCGTGTCGGATTTCACCGCCGACACCGATCTGGGCCGCGCCGACAGCCTTGGCACCACCGGCATATCGCAGATCGGCGCGGCCCCGCGCGTGCACCGCATGACCGCCACCGGCGACACTGCCGCCGACCTCACCCCCAAGGCCGACAGCATCCTGAGCGAGACGCAGTTTTTCCTGCAGGCCTATGCCTCGACCACGGTGCAGCGGCTGGGCCGCATTGTGCGCGCGCATGACACGGTGCGGGTCCAGGGCGCGGGCAGTCGCCATTCGGGGCGTTATTACGTGGTCGGCGTCACCCACCGCATCGACACGATCGCACACACCATGGACCTGCACCTGGTCCGCAACGCCTGGGGCGAAGAACCCGGCGGCCTGTTGGGAGCTGTCACATGATCTCGGACGACCTTCTGGAACGCATGATCGACCTGCTGGAGAACCGTTTTTTCGGCAAATATCGCGGCACCGTCGAGGACGTTAACGATCCGCTGATGCGCGGGCGTGTCAAGGTGCGGGTGCCCGCGGTGCTGGGCGACGTGACCCTCTGGGCCGAGGTCTGCGTGCCGTTCGCGGGCGATGGCGTCGGGCTGATGCTGCTGCCCGAGATGGGCTCGGGCGCCTGGGTAGAATTCGAAGGCGGCGATCCGTCCTACCCGATCTTTTGCGGCTCGTTCTGGGGCAACGGGCAACTGCCCGAAACCCCGCTGAACGCCAGCCCGCGCATGCTGCGCACCACCAGCGGCGAGATGAAATTCGACGATCTGGCGCAGACCGTCACCGCCGCGTCGGACCGGGGCGGAACGCTGACGCTGGACATGGCGGCGACGATGAACGCCGGCACGCTGTCGGGCGAGGTCACCGCCACCGGGCAAAGCACCAAGATCAGCAAGGGCACGAAATCGGTCGAGGTGACCGACGTCATGGTTTCGGTCAACGGCGGCAATCTGGACGTGAACTGAGGAGGCGAAAATGGGTTCGAATACATTGACTGCCGCGGCGACGCTGACCTGCCCGCATGGCGCAACAGTCACCGCCACGCCGACCGAGGCCAACATCAAGGTGCAGGGCCAAGCGCCGCTGAAATCCACCGACAGCTACACCATCTCAGGCTGTCCGTTCACGATCCAGGTCGGCCCCGCCACCGTCAAGGTGCCCTGTGTCAGCGTCATCTGGGCTGTGCCCAACGTGATGACGCGGGGCGGGATGATCCCGCCGCTGAACAACAAGTCGGTGGGCCTGTGCATCGGCCCGCTGGGCGTGCAGGGAAAAGTGCAAATTTCCAATGCTGGACAGACACTTGTGACAAGCACTTAAGGAGGAGAGCCAATGCCCAGAACTCCGCTTCGCCGCTCCGGCCAGATCCTCAACTTCCGCCATCCCATGGGTGTGGAGGCCGGGGCGGACCGGTTCCACCAACAGCCCGACTATGTGCGCCATATCGAGGAGATGATCCGCCAGCTTCTGCTGACCGAACAGGGCGAGCGGGTCATGCGCCCGTCGCTGGGCACGGCGCTGGCCGGGCTGGTGTTCGAGCCGTTGCGCGGGGCCGCCACCACGATGATCCGCAGCTCGGTCTATTCCAGCCTGTCGGATCATCTGGGAGACCTGATCGAGGTGACCTCGGTCACCGCCGAGATCGAGGACAGCACCCTGACCGTGCAGATCGCCTATTCGATCCGCTCGCAGCCCGGGCGCCGTATCCTGAGCGTGGAGGTCGCGACATGAGCACCGGCCCCGACCGCCTTGCGCTGTTGCGCAATCATCCCACGCTGAACGGCATCGACTTTGTCACCGTCGGTCCCGGCCATGACTCGCTGCTGGTGCATTTCGTAAACCCGCCAGGCAATGCGCTGATCGCGGCACTGACGTCCGAGGCCGTCACCATTTCGCCCGAACCTGCCGATGGCGCCCCGGCGCCGGCGCTGACCGGCGTAGGCAGTGCCGGGGGCGGCGCCGACCGGCACCTGGTGCTAAGCTTTGCCGCGCCCGGCCCGTTTTCGCCGCAGCGGCTGACGCTGACACATACCGATATCGACCCGTGGTTCGGCACACGGATCGTGGATTTCAAGGCGGGCTGCCCCTCGGCCTTTGACTGCCGCGACCCGCTGGACTGCCCGCCCGGCACCCCGGTCCGGCCGCGCATCGACTACACCGCGCGCGACTTCCAAAATTACCGCCGCGCGCTGCTGGATTATGCCGCCACCCACTGGCCGCAATGGCAAGAGGACCACCTGCCCGATGCCGGTCAGATGGTGGTTGATCTGATGGCCTATATGGGCGGCGAGCTGGCCTATTATCAGGACCGCGTCGCGCGTGAGACGACGCTGGAGAATGCCTCGCAACCGCGCTCGGTCCGGGCGCATGCGCGGCTGATGGACTACGAAATTGCGCCTGCGCTTGGCGCGCACGGGCTGATCGAAGTGCAGGTTGACCCGGCGGGCGATCTGACCGCCGACATTCCCGAAGGTACCCGGGTCTGGGCGCTGACCTCGGACGGGATCGAGATCAGCTATGAAGTCGGCTTTGGCCTGCCCGTCGATCCACTGTCCGGCCAAGCGCCCGCCACCTATCCGGTCGACGCGGCGCTGAATGCCGTGCCTCCTTACCTGTTCGACGAGGACGAGATCTGCCTGCCGCGCGGCAGCACTGTTTTGCATGTGCAGGGCGCCTTGGAGGCGGCCTTGCCGCTCAACGACCAACTGCCCGATGGCACGCCGTTCCGCCTGCTGCTGCTGCGCACCGATCCAGAGCTGGGGGTCAGCGAGGCAAGCTCGGGCGCGCCGGAGAAACGCCTTCTGGTGCGCGCTGTCGCCATCGAAGACGACACCGACCCGCTGACCACCGACGCCTTCACCCGCATCACGCTGGCCGAGCCTGTGCCGGTGGACCTGGACCTTGAGACGCTGACGTTGCGCGGCAACCTCGTGCCGATCAGCGCCGGGACCACGCGGGCGCTGACCTTTGTTGCAGGCCGGCGCGACGATGCCCCCGCCTCGCTGGACGATTCCCGCCGCGACGCGCTGCTTGAGAGCATCGAACGCGAAGGCCCGCTGGATGCGCCGCTGCACCGGCTGAGCTTGCCCGACAGCGCCATCGATCCGCTGGTCTGGCTGTCAGACAATGACACAACGGCGGCGGCACGCCCTGTCATCGAGTTGGCCGCGCTGGATTGGGACGGCGTGGACTACAGCCTTGGTGCGCCCTGGACCTGGCGGCGGTCGCTGATGGGGGCGGTGTCCTCCCTGCCCGACAGCCTGGATTACACGCTGGAGGACGGCACCTGGGACGTGGTGCGCCGCTTTGTGCATCTCAACCTGCCGTTTGACTGGCGCGACTATGCCGGGCCGTTGGGCAGCACGCTGCGCTTTGGCGATGGCGAGTTCGGCGCGCCACCGCCGCGCGGCACGTTGTTCCAGCTGCGCTACAAGACCGGTGGCGGCGTCGCCAGTAACCTGGGCGCGGGAACCCTGCGCCATATCGACATGTCCGCCCTGTCGCCCACCTTGCAGGTCACGCTGTCGAACCCGTTTGCGCTGACCAATGGCCGCGATGCCGAGGATCTGGACGCGGTGCGGCGCAACGCGCCAGAGGAGTGGAAGGTCGAGACCTTTCGCGCCGTGCGCCCCGAAGATTTTACCGAAGCCGCCGAGCGGCTGGACTGGGTAGACCGCGCCAACACGGTCAGCCGCTGGACCGGATCATGGCAGTCGACTTTCACCACCCCTGATCCGGCAAACCGATCCGACCTTTCCGCGCACCGCCGAGCCGAGCTGGACGCCTGGCTGGACAAGTTCCGGCTGGCGGGGCGCGATGCGCGCGTGGCCGACACCGTCTATGCCGATCTGGATTTGGAGATTACGATCTGCACCGCCGCTGACCGCGAACGCTCGGACGTGGCGCGCCGGGTGCGCCGGGCGCTGTCCTCGGGTCCGGGCGGGTTCTTTGATCCCAACGCGCGCAGTTTTGGCGAGACGCTGGAACGCGCCCGGCTTGAGGCGGCGATCCATGCCGCAGGCGGCGTGCGGGCGGTGGAACAGATCCGCTTTCGCCGTCGCGGCTGGTTCGACTGGCGCGATCTGGGCACTCGCTACGCGCCCGAGGGCAGCGCAGAGATCATCCGCGTCGATACCAACCCCGTTCGACCCGAGCGCGGCACCGTGACCTTGTTGATGGAGGGCGGGGCATGAGCTGTACCTGCGACACCCGCATTCACCCCACGCCCACCGATATCCCGCCGGGACTGACGCGGCTGTTGCCGCGCGCCATCGGGCGGTTCGACGACTTCCGTCAGGCGATGTGGGCGGCGCGCGCCAAACACCTTGCGCTACGCGACTGGTCCGGGCAGGCGCCGGGCGATCTGGGCGCCATGCTGTTGGATTTCTGGGCCGTGGTGGCCGATGTGCAGGCATTCTATGACACCGTGCGCGCCGAAGAGGCCTATATCGGCACCGCGCCCACACAGACCCTGCTGCGCGGGCTGATCCGGCGGCTGGGCTATCGTCCGAAACCGGCGACTGCCGCCTCGGCCTGGATCGCGGTGGACCTGGCAGGTGTCCGGCGGCGCACCGTAGCCGGTGGCACCGCCTTTCGTTCGGGTCCCGTGGGCGACGAGCCGCCGCAGATCTTCGAGACCGGCGCCGATCACATGGTCTGGCCCGCGCTGGGAACGTTCGACATAGATCCGCCAGCCCCGACAAGCCTTGCCGAAGCGCAGGGGTTCGATGCCGGTGCAACTCAGATCACCGGGCTGTGGGTCAGCCCGCGCAGCCTGAATGCCAAACCCGGAGACGTGATCGTTCTGAGCCATGGCGCCACCCATCGCGCCACGCGCCTGTCGGCCACGCGCGACAAGACCTTTGGCAATGACGGCAGCTATACCGAACTCAGCTTCGATCCGCCCGTTGCGATGGACCCGCAAACGCTGGCCCCGGACGCGCTGACCCTTCGCCGCCCGGCGCAGCAGACGCGGTTGTGGTCGGCCTCTGACCTGGCCGAGAACCCCGATGTGCTGGCCACGGGCGCGGCGGTGCTGTCCGGCCTCAATGCCCAGACCGCGGCAGGCGACGTGATCGTGGCCGAAGGTGCGGACGGATCGCTGGACGTGACCGCGTTGAACACGGCGCGGGAAATCCAGATGACGCTGATCGCCGCTGCCACAACCGATGCCAGCGGCGAGGATGAGGACGGCGACGCCCTGACCATTCCCATCGACACGCCGTCGATCAAGGTGCCGACGACACAGTTGACCTTTGACGGCAGCCTGTCGATCGGCGGCGCGGCGCAGGATTTAAAAATCGGCTTTGGCCTGATCACCGCCGCCGAGCTGGCCAGCCCGCCGCCCGATGCCTTTACCGCCGCGCCCGGCGATGCGCTGCCGTTCCAGCGCGGCTGGCGGTTCCGCCGCCGGTTCGGCGATGCCGCCCCCAAGGATATGACCGCGCTGCTGGTCGATCCATTTGGACAGGGCGGCGCGGTCAGCGCCACGATTGACGCCGACGACGCGACCCTGACACTTGGGGATGATGCGGCCCAGATGGAGCTTTCCCAGCCGGTCACGGCGCATGCCAATGCCCTGCTTCTGACGCGCGGTGAAACCGTGCTTGGCGAGATCTTGGGCACCGGCGATGCGCAGCTTGCCAACCAAAGCTTCAAGCTCAAGAAGCCGCTCACCTACCTGCCCGCGCCCTCCGAGGCGGGCTATGCCAGCACGCTGAGCCTGCGCGTCGATGGCATCGAAGTGGCCGAGGTGCCAACGCTTTATGCACAACCGCCCGAGGCTCTGGTCTATACCTTGTCCGAGGATGACGAAGACGCCACCTGGGTCACCTTTGGCGACGGCACTTTTGGGGCGCGACCGACCACCGGCGCTGTGATCACCGCCGATTACCGCAGCGGCGGTGGCGCGGCGCGGCCCGAGGCGGGCTCGATCACCCAGATGGTTACCCCCGCGCCCGCCGTCACCACGATCCACCAGCCGTTCGAGGCCTTTGGCGGCTCGGACCCCGAAAGCGAGGACGTGCTGCGCACCAATGCGCCGCGCTCGGCCCTGTTGCTGGGGCGGGTGATTTCGCTGGCCGATTTCGAGGCGACGGCGCTTACGCAGGACGGGGTGAGCGGCGCTCAGGCGACCTGGGCCTGGTCCAAGCGCAAGCAACGCCCTGTGGCGCAGGTTTGGTACGCGGGCGACGCCGACATTGCCCCCAAACTGTCGGCCCGGCTGCGCGCGATGAGCGATCCGTCGACCCCCATCGAAGTGCTGGTCGCAACGCCGATCCCGCTGGCCCTGTCGCTGAGCGTCGTCTTTGAGGCGACCCACCGGCCCGAAGTCGTGCTGGCCGCCCTGCGCGCCCGGCTCACCTTGTCGTCCACCGCGCGCCTGGCCTTTGCCCATCCCCGCATCGGCATGGCCCTGTTCCGCAGTCCTGTCGTTGCTGAGGCCCTGGCCGTTCCGGGGGTACGCAGCCTTGATGCGGTGCAGGCCGACGGCAGCGACCTGGCCGCAGACGGCATGGCCTGCGCGGTCGGGCATTGGTTCAGCATCGACCCGGACCTGGGCGGCACGCTGATCCTGAACGGAGAGGAGGAAGGCGCATGACCAGCCCCATCGCCCGCGACGACTTCGACCGCGTTCTGGCGGAAAAGCTGTGGACGCTGGTGCCGCAGACCTATCGCGACGGCGACGCCGAGGGTGCAAATCCCGGTGCCCTGCGCGCGCTGATCGACATCATCGCCGAACAGGCCGCCCATCTGCGCCGCAGCCATGACCGGCTGTGGGATGACCAGATGATCGAGCTTTGCGCCGATTGGGCGGTGCCCTATATCGGCGCGCTGGTTGCCACCCGCGTCCTGCCCGCCTCGGCCACGCGGGGCGCGCGGATCGACGTGGCCAAGACGATCTATTACCGCAAGCGCAAGGGCACGCCCGCGATCCTGGAGCAGTTGATTTCCGACATTGCCGGTTGGGAGGGCGTGGTGGCCGAGGGCTTTCGCCGGTTGGCGCGGCTGCCGCATGGGCTGGACGCGCCGCGCGATGCCCGCGCATGGGCGGCGATGGCGCCGATGGGCGATCCTCTAGTCACGGCGCGTGCGGGCGGCCCTTTCGATGCGCTGCAACACCTGACCGACATCAACGCGCCAGTGGGCCGCCGTGGCCGGTTCGGCATCAACCGTGTCACGCTGCACCTGTACCGCCTGCGCGCTTATCCGCTGCGCGCCGTGCGCCCGCGCCCGCATCCGGTTGAGGCCGATTGCTATACCTTCGATCCTTCGGGCCGCGACGTGCCGCTGCTTGCCGTCCGGGGCCGCTCTGGCGCAGACGGGAGCGAGCTTGATTGGGACGGCTGGCGCCCGGCACAGGCTTGGGACGTGCCCGCGCCGATCCCTTGCCGATTGCTGGGCGAAGAGGTCTTTGAGCTGACCCCGGCCACCCAGCTTGCCCTGCAAGATCACGGGCTGACCGATGCGCAAACCGACGAGCTGACGGCGCTATTTGGCCGCCGCTTGCACGGTGTTTCGGCCCTGCGCACTGCGCTGCTGACGCGGCCATCCTCGGCCGTGTTCCTGGCCAGTGGCGCGTTGACGGTGATCCGCGAAACCGCCATCGTCGAGGAGTGTGGCAAACGGCAACTGATCCCCCGGTCAGTGTCCGTCGAAATGGACGGTGCTCAGGCGATGGCGTTCGAGACCACCCGCGCCGGATCGCTGGCCGACTGGGCCGATCCGCGCATGACCTCGGGTCTGATCATCGACCCCGAGCGCGGGCGGCTGCGCTTTCCCTCCGGCACACCGGGCGGTCTGCTGACCAGCGATCATTTCACCGGCCATGCCGACAAGATCGGCGCGGGTGGTTTCGCGCGGGGCCGAGTGTTGCCCGCGGCGCCTGCCGCCATTGTTTCAGATGGTGCAGCGATCAATGCCGCCGCCTTGTCACAGAGCGGCGCGCTGCGCATAGACGACAGCGCAAGCTATGGCCAGCCCAACAACCGCTCGGGCATCGTGGATATGGACCTGCACGCCGCCGACGGCGCCCGGCCCTATATCGAGCTGACCGGCAACTGGAGCCTGCGCGCCCATCCCGCCGGCAACGCGCGGCTGCTGATGGACGGGCTGTGGATCGGCGCGCTCGGTGGCGCCCTGCTGCGCCTGATCGGGGACTGGGAAGAGGTGCGGCTGACCAACATGACGCTCGATCCCGGCGGCGCGCTAAGCGAAGATCCGGCAAGCGCCACGCTGGGCGGGGTCGAACTGCGGGTGGTGGGCCGGGTCGAGACATTGATTGTCGAACGCTCGATCCTCAATCGCGTCGCGGTAGGCATCAACGGCCAGATCGAAGACCTGCGTCTTTCGGACAGCATCGTGCAGGACCCCGACGCGCTGGCGCCGCTGCGCGACACCAATATCACGCTCGACCGCAGCACGGTGCTGGGCAATCTGGGCGGGCGGCAGATCGATGTATCGAACAGCCTGATCACCGGCACCGTCGACCCGCGCGACACGCAAAACGGCTGCGCGCGCTTCTCGGCCGCGCCGCCCGGCGCGCGCCTGCCGCATCCATACCGTTGCGCCACGATTGCGCCCGGCACGACGCTGTTCCGCTCTACCCGGTTCGGCAATCCCGACTTCGCCCGCCTGCGCGCCCACGGCCCCGCCGCGATCCGCACCCGCGGCGAAGGCGATGCCGAGATGGGTGCCTTTCACAGCCTCAACGACGCCGCGCGCCTTGCCGGACTGAAGACCAAGGTGGCGGAATACGCTCCGTTCGGAATTTTGCCCATTTATCAATTTGAAACGTAAGGGAGGACATAATGGCCACGACCGACCTGTCCCGCAAAACTCACGATCCCCGGTATCACCGCCGACAGGTGCTGGGTCAGGTGGGCCGCGTGCTCACCGACGAGGATATCAGCGCCATAGGTGACGTCGCCTTTGACGAAACCCGCGCCGACCGGCTCGGAATCATCGGCGCGCATGGCACGTCGAACCACGGCTTTCGCGTCTCGGCGGCAGCGATGGATGACGGGTTCATAGATTTTACGCTGGAGGCCGGGGATTACTGGATCGGCGGCCATCGCGCGACGCTGCTTGACGATACGACCTTTCGGCTTCAGCCCGATTGGCTGACCCGGCCTGAGTTTCCCTTGCCGAACGCGCCCCGGCACGATCTGGTGGTGCTGGAGTTGTTCACCCTGCCGGTCTCGGCCACCGAACAGGAGGCCAGTGCCGATCCCGGCCTTGGCGGCCCCGACACCGTGGCGCATCTGCGAATGATGGCGCGCGTGCGGCTTGAAACCGATCTTGCCGAAGGCGCCTGCCACGACCTGTGGTCAGAGACCCTCGGGCGGTGGGAGCTGGCGGGTGACGGCACGCTTGATCCCGACGATCACGGGCTGCGTGGCGATGGCGAACTGAGCGTCGGCTTCACCGATGCCTCCGGCGCCATGGACCTGTGTTCGCCCGATATAGCGCAGGGGTTCCTGGGCGCTGCAAATCGGGCGATCCGGGTGCAGATGACCTCGCCTAACACCTTCTGCTGGGGGTTCGAGAATGGCGGACGGTTGATGCGGGCGCAGGTGGATGCGGCTGGTACCGGCCTGACATTGCTGACCGAGCCGCTTGACGAGGCGCATTGGCCCTCGGTCGGACAGGTGATCGAGGTGCTGCCTTGGGGCGCGGTCGATTTCAACGGCGAAAAGCTGGCGGGAGAAGACGACGCCACGCATTTCACCACTGCTACCACCGGCTATGTCCCCGAGACAGGAGAACTGACGCTGACCGACGCCCTGCCGCCCGGGTTCAACGACGCGTGGCAATCGCGGCCCGACAGCGCCGATCTGCAAACCACCCGTTTCGGAGAGGACGCGCAGCAACCGTTTGTCTTTGTCCGCGTCTGGGACCGGGGCGAAGACCGCACATCTGCGCCGGAACTGGCCATCGGTGTCGATGTCGAGCTTGGCCTGACCGGCCTGACCGTCACACATGGTGGTACTGTGCTGCGCCGCGGGGACGCTTGGAGCATCGCCGTGCGCCCCAACGCGCCCGACGACTTGGCACCGTGGGAGCTGCATGTCGGCACACAACCCATTTCGCGCACGCGGTTTTACGCCCCGCTTGCGCATCTGGACTGGGATGGCGCGGGCGGATTGCAGATCACCGATTGCCGCACCCGTTTCCGCCCGCTGACCCGGTTGAACGATTGCGTGACGTTGCGGGTGGGCGATGGCAGCGCCTCGCACGGGGATTATGACCGCATTCAGGACGCCGTCGATGCGCTGCCCGCGACGGGCGGACGCATCCTTGTGCTGCCCGGCGAATATGACGAACACGTCACCCTAAGCCAGCTTGGCGATATCCGGATCGAAGGCTGCGGGCCGCGCACGCTGGTGCGCCCTGCCGACCCCGAGAACGGGATTCCGGACGACACACCGATCTTCACCATCGAGGGTTGCACCAACATCACGCTCAAGGACATGGCGATCGAGGCGCCTTTGCAGCTTGGCGTCGGGGTGCGCGCCTTTCATCCCGGTCCCGATCAGGCGGGCAACACGCCCGATCCCATCGGCAATACCGATATCGTATTGGACCACCTGGCTATCACCCATTTCCAGCGCGGCGGCATCTGGATGGCCGCCACCACTGGTGGCACGATCCGCCACTGTGCATTGGACGCCGCGGGCGCGGTCGACGCGGCAGCACTTGCCGAAGACATCCACCGCCCGGCGATCCACGTGCAGGGTCTGCGCCTGCGCGTGGCGCACAGCAGCCTGTCGGCGCCGGATGACAATGGCAAACGCGGGCCGGTCATGGGCGGGCTGCGCATCGGCGGCGGGTCAGAAGACATCCAAGTCACCGAGAACCTGATCGAAGGCGGCTATGGCACCGGCATAATGCTAGGATCGTTGATCTATGTGCCGGAAACCGCGCTGGGCAACGAAGCGGCGCTGGCGCGGCTGTTCCTGCTGGCCTGGGGGATCATTGCCTATGTCCGTGGCTTCCGGGTGTCGGAAGACAACTGCTTTGGGGTCGATCCGATCCCGCCCGGCCGCGATCCGGAGAATCCCAATGACCCGCCGCTGGTGCCGATTCCGGACGGGCCGCTTTATGACATCCGGATCGAGGCCAACCGCATCCGAAACATGGGCGGGCACGGCATCGGCGTGGCGCAGTTCTTCAACCTGGACGAATACCCGTTCCTGATCACCGTCGAGGACATGGTGATCCTGCGCAACGAGATCACCGGCTGCCTGTCGGGCGAAAACCTGCCCTTCCCGCCCGAGATGCAATTGGTCGCGGCTTGGGCCGGCATTGCGCTGGCAGATGTGACACGGGTCGAGATCCGCGAGAACACCATCCGCGACAATGCCCGGCGCCATACCCTGCCCGCGATGGGCATATTCGCGCTGTTTGCCGAGAACCTGGAAATCGTCGAGAACACCATCGCCGCCAACGGGTTGCGCGTGGACGAGATCGACGGCGTCGGCGCCGGTCCCGGCGGCTGGCGCGGCGGGGTCGCGGTCACCCAGGTCCGGCCCGCGCCGCGCGCCGGTGACTTCGCCGGTGTCGATGACGTCCTGCGCTCGGACAGTTCCACCGCGCTGGTAGTGCATGGCAATTCGATCCGTGCGCCGCAGGGCCGCGCGCTGACCGGCTTTGGTCTGGGGCCGATGCAGGTGACCGACAACCGGCTGGTCACCCAATCGGGCGCCACCAATGGCTGGATCCTGGGCCTGTTCAACCTGCGAAGGTTCGGGCGGCTGTCGCTGCTGGGGCTGGTGTTGCAATCGCTTTACACCATCATCACCCAGACGGATCGGCCCAACTCCACCAATGCGCACCTGCTGCTGTCGATCCTTGGCGGCGACGTGGTGGCGCTTGGCAATCTTGGGGTGTCGAACGAGATCTACCTGCAAAACCTAGGGCTGGGCGATATGCTGCTGGGTGACGAGATGGAGCTGGGCTTTGACGCGCCCGGCTGGCTGCGGGTCGGCGGCGACGTGCAGCTGAACGACAACCAGATCAGGCTGGACGGGATGGATGGCGAAAGCTCGTTCGGCATTTCCGCCGTGGCACTTGCCTCGCTCGACAGCGTGATGGCGCAATCCAACCAGATCTCGCTGGACTTCGATACCGACCTGATGGGCATCAACCTTCTGGCGCTGGGCTGGTCGGTGCATGTGGCCGACAACCGGCTGAAAGAAGGTCTGCTGAACTGCTTCTGCTCGGGGCTGACGCTGGGTTTGATGAACACCACCACCGACAACCAGGCGACCCACTGCCTGCTGCCTTTCGGCCCCGAGGCGCTGCGCTATGACGAGGGCAATACCGAGATGATCGAGCTGTTGCTGGGCGGTGCCAATCAGCCGCGCGACGAACAGCCCTGCGATATTGCGAGGGCCGCGTTCACCAGCCAGTTTATGGAAGACCTCAAGGGCTTTGTCAGCGCGCTGAACCAGGGCAATGCCACCACCGGCACCACAACCAATACCCCTTCCTGAGGAGGCTGCTATGGCGAACCCAAAGACGACGAAAGACAAACCCTCGGTCTCTGATT
>CAZRZN010000103.1:0-13550 GCA_964604565.1 uncultured Rhodobacterales bacterium | reverse complement strand
TCGACGTCGATTTCGAACATGAACGCCGCGAGGAGGTGATCCAGCACATCTACGAACGCTATGGCCGTCAACGCGCCGGCCTCTGTGCGACCGTGATCCATTATCGCGGCAAACGCGCCATCCGCGAGGTCGGCACCGCCATGGGCCTGTCGCAGGACACCATCGGAGCGCTGTCCTCGCAGCTTTGGGGGTTCTTTTCCACCGCCGGGCTGGAACGGGAACGCATGGCGGAAATCGGGCTGGATCCGGACGACCGGCGGCTGCAACTGACGATGGAACTGATCCATGAGATCATCGGCTTTCCCCGCCACCTGTCGCAGCATGTCGGCGGTTTCATCATCACCGAAGGGCGGCTGGACGAACTGGTGCCGCTGGAAAACGCCGCGATGGAGGGGCGGACCGTCATCTGCTGGGACAAGGATGACATCGACGCGCTGGGGATCCTCAAGGTGGATGTGCTGTCGCTGGGGATGCTGACCTGTATCCGCAAGGCGTTCGATCTGATCGCCATGCACCACGGGGACCGGCACACGCTGGCCACCCTGCCGCCCGAGGATCCGGTGGTTTACGACATGCTCTGCCGCGCCGACAGCGTCGGCGTCTTTCAGGTGGAAAGCCGCGCGCAAATGAACTTCTTGCCCCGGATGCGGCCGCGCAGCTTTTATGATCTGGTGATCGAAGTGGCCATAATCCGCCCCGGCCCCATCCAGGGCGACATGGTGCATCCCTACATCCGGCGGCGCAACGGCGAGGAACAGGTTTCCTTTCCCTCCGATGCCCTGGGCGAGGTGCTGGGCAAGACGCTGGGCGTGCCGTTGTTTCAGGAACAGGCGATGCAAATCGCCATCGTCGGCGCGGGGTTCACCCCCGAACAGGCGGACCGGCTGCGACGGTCCCTTGCCACCTTCAAGAAACACGGCAGCGTCAGCGAATTCCGCACGCTGTTCCTGCGTGGCATGGCCGAAAACGGCTATGACCGCGAATTTGCCGAACGGTGCTTTGGCCAGATCGAGGGTTTCGGCGCCTACGGGTTTCCCGAAAGTCACGCGGCCAGTTTCGCGCTGCTGGTCTATGCCTCGGCCTGGCTGAAACACCATTATCCGGGGATCTTCGCTTGTGCGCTGCTGAATTCGCAGCCCATGGGCTTCTACGCACCGGCGCAGATCGTACGGGATGCACGCGAACACGGGGTTCCGGTTCGCCCGATCTGCGTGAACGCCAGCTACTGGGACAATGTCATGGAGCCCGACGGGCGCGGCGGGCAGGCGCTGCGGCTGGGATTCCGGCAGATCAAGGGACTGTCGGAAGAGGATGCGGCATGGCTGACCGCGGCGCGCGGCAATGGCTATCAGTCGGTCCGCGATGTCTGGCGGCGGGCGGGACTTCAGCCTGCGGTGCTGGCGCGACTGGCAGAGGCGGATGTCTTTGCCGCACTGCGGCTGGGGCGGCGCGAAGCATTGTGGGAGGCAAAGGCCCTGATCAAGGGGCCGGAACTGCCGCTGTTCGCGCGGGACATGGACGGCGAGGCGATCTCGGAGGTGGCCGCGCATCTGCCGCAGATGACCGAAGGCGAACAGGTGGTCGAAGATTATGTCGCCATGCGTCTGACCCTGCGGCGACACCCGGTGGCGCTGTTGCGGCACATCCTGACGCCTGAAGCGGGGCAGACTGCGCCACAGGCACAGGCCCCCGACGCTGCCGGGATACGCAAGCAGCTGGCCCAAGCCCGACCGCGACATCCGCGCAACATTCCCCTGCCGATCACACGGGCAAATCCGGATTGAGCTGGTCGGGGCTGTGCCGGCGCGCCGCGGACCAAGGCGCCGCCCAAAACGCCGGCCGCAAGGACATGCGAAACGTCAGAAGACCCAGGGCAGGCCCGGCTCAGGCCAATTCATCCGACGGGATGATCCGAAAGAACTCTCCGGATGACCACAGGCCGAACCAGCCGTCGTGGTCGCTTCCCAACTCGACCAGCCGGTAAAAGCTTTTGCGGTCGATCAGCGCCTCGAGGTTGGCCCGCACCAGAACATAGGGCGCAGGCTCACCCGTCTCCTCGTCGCGTTCGACCCGGATCGGATGATCCGGGCCCGCCACGGCAAGGTCGCCGACATGGGTCTCGAAGGTCAGGATCTGCGACTCACCCGTGCCCTCCGACTCGAAATCCACCGCCACGAAGGGCGCATCATCGACGGTAATTCCCACCTTTTCGACCGGAGTGACCAGAAAGTAATCATCCCCGTCCTTTCGAAGGATCGATGAAAACAGCTTGACCAGACCGAACCGGCCGATGGGCGTGCCAAGGTAGAACCACGTGCCATCCCGGGCTATCCGCATGTCGAGGTCGCCACAAAAGGGCGGATTCCACTTGTGCACGGGCGGCAAGCCCCTTGATTTGACCGCACGCGCGGAGGCTGCGATGCCCTCTGCGGAGGGGGTCACGATATTTTGTCCACTCATAGTTTTTGCCATTCCTTGTGCAGACGATACATAACTGTAGAGGAACGTAGCCTTCAATGGAGAGATGACATGTCCGATCAAGCAGCCGCGGCCGAGGATCTGGTCGCCGGGATCGAGGCGCTGGAAGACAAGCTGGCAGAAGCCAAGCGTTCGATCACTGCCCGCTTCATCGGGCAGGAGCGCGTCGTGGACCTCACCCTTTCGGCCTTGCTGTGCGGCGGCCACGCGCTGCTGATCGGCCTGCCCGGCCTCGGCAAAACCCGGCTGGTGGAAACCCTGTCGACGGTCATGGGACTGGACGGCAATCGCGTGCAGTTCACGCCCGACCTGATGCCCGCCGACATTCTGGGCAGCGAAGTGCTGGAAACCGGCAGCGACGGTGCCCGCGCGTTCAAGTTCATCGAAGGGCCGATCTTCTGCCAGCTTCTGATGGCCGATGAGATCAACCGCGCCTCGCCCCGGACGCAATCGGCGCTGTTGCAGGCGATGCAGGAAAAACAGGTGACCGTCGCCGGCCAGACCCGCGAATTGGACAAGCCGTTCCATGTGCTCGCCACCCAGAACCCCATCGAGCAGGAAGGCACCTATCCCTTGCCCGAGGCGCAGCTTGACCGTTTCCTCGTGCAGATCGACGTGGCCTACCCGGATCGCAAGACCGAAAAGGACATCTTGCTGGCCACCACCGGCACCGAAGAGGCGCAGTCGCACGAGGTCTTTACCGCCGCGGAACTGATCGCTGCGCAGCAACTTCTGCGCAGGATGCCCGTTGGCGAGGCCGTGGTGGAGATGATCCTCGATCTGGTGCGGGCCTTCCGCCCGGACGACGCGTCGGCGTCCGACCGGGTCAAGGACATCGTCGCATGGGGGCCGGGTCCGCGTGCGGCTCAGGCTCTAATGCTGACGGTCCGCGCCCGGGCGCTGTTGCAGGGTCGGCTGGCGCCGTCACCCGAGGACGTGCTGGACATGGCCAAGCCCGTTCTCGTGCACCGCATGGCGCTGACCTTCTCGGCACGCGCGCGCGGAGAGGATCTGGGCCGCCTGATCGACGACGTGGCCGAAAGCCTGCGCCCCGCCGAGGCCGCAGCGTGACAGGCACCGTCGCCCATCTGCGCACCCGCGCACAGGAAGAGGCCAGCCGCTTTCCCGCGCTGCTGGCCCGCGCCGAACAACTGGCCGGCACCGTCCTTCTGGGCGACCACGGGCGGCGCCGCGCCGGACTGGGCGACGATTTCTGGCAATATCGCAGTCTTCAGCCCGGTGACAGCTATCGTCAGATCGACTGGCGCCGCTCTGGCCGCGGGGATGAGCAGTTCGTGCGCGAACGCGAATGGCAGATCGCGCAAAGCGTGCAGGTCTGGGTCGATCCCGGCGCCTCCATGCGCTTTTCAAGCCACAAGAACCTGCCGTCCAAGGCGGACCGCGCGCGGCTGGTCGCACTGGCCGCCAGCGTCTTGCTGATCCGCGGGGGCGAACGCGTCGGCCTGACCGGCTGGCAACTCCCCCCTCGGCGCGGCACGGCACAGACCCTGCGGCTGGCCGAATATTTCAGCGAAGAGGGTGAGGACGACTACGCCAAACCGGAGGCGCGCGGGATGCTGCCCCATGCAAAGGCGCTGTTCGTATCCGATTTCCTAGGTGACGTGGAACCGGTCGAGGCCGCCCTGACCAAGGCCGCCGACCGCGGCGTGCGCGGCGTTCTGCTGCAAGTTCTGGACCCCGCCGAAGAGGCCTTTCCTTTCGACGGGCGCACCATCTTCGAGAGCGTCAACAAGTCTCTATCGCATGAAACGCTCAAGGCGGGCGATCTCCGCGAGACCTATCTGCAACGGCTGGCCGAGCGTAAGGCCCGGCTGGACGCCATCTGCCGCCTGACCGGCTGGCAGCATTTCACACATCACACGGACCAGACCGCGCAATCGGCCCTGCTATGGGTCTATCGCGCGCTCGACGGGAGCCAGGGATGACCCTCTTCGGCCTGATCGGATTCACCACGCCCTGGCTGTTGCTGGGCCTTCTGGCGCTGCCCATCCTCTGGGTCATCCTGCGTGCCGTGCCCCCAGCCCCGATCAGACGGATGTTCCCCGGGGTGGTGCTGCTGCTGGGCCTGAAGGATGAGGAACAGGTCACGGACCGCACGCCGTGGTGGCTGTTGCTGCTGCGCATGCTGGCGGTCGCGGCGGTGATCATCGGTCTGTCCGGTCCGGTCCTGAACCCGGACGACGATGGCGAGGTCGCCGGCGAAGGCCCGTTGTTGGTGGTGATGGACGCAAGCTGGGCATCGGCGGCGGACTGGCGCGGCCGGATGATCGGGCTGGACGGATTGCTGGCGGAGGCCGGACGCGACGCGCGCCCCGTTGCCGTAATGCGCCTGACAGATCCGCAGCCGGTGCAGTTTCTCAGCGCGGATGTGCTGCGCACCCGCCTGTCAGGTATCCTGCCCGAACCATGGGAACCGAGCGCCGAGGGCATCGCACAGGCCGTGGACCTTCTGCCGGAGGAAGACTTCGACACTTACTGGATGTCCGACGCCCTCGCGCGCGAGGCGCGCGGCGATCTGCTGACCGCGCTGGAGACGCGCGGACGGGTCACGGTCTTCGAGGCGCCGCGCACGCTGTATGCGCTGGAACCTGCGCAGGTGTCCGAAGGCAACCTGCTGATCACCGCGCACCGGCTGCGCGAGGGGCCCACGGCCGAAGTCACGCTGGCCGGCCACGGCCGCGACCCGGCGGGAAATCCCGCCGTTCTGACCCGCAGCCCCCTGACATTCGAGGCCGGCATGACGGAGACGACATCGGAAATCGCCTTGCCGGCGGAACTGCGCGCGCGGATTGAACGGTTCGAAATCGAAGGCGCCCGCAGTGCCGGGGCTGTGACCCTGCCGGACGACAGCCTGCGCCGCCGTGAGGTCGCGCTGATCGCCGGCAGCCAGGACCGGGAAGGTCTCGAACTGCTGTCGCCGCTGCATTATCTGGAAAAGGCGCTCGTTCCGACGGCCGATCTGCTGGATGGTGCGCTGCTGGACATCCTGCCCGCCAATCCCGACGTGATCGTTCTGGCGGATGTGGCCACGCTGTCCGCCGCAGAAGAAGAAGCGGTGCTGGAATGGCTGGACAAGGGGGGGATGCTGTTGCGGTTCGCCGGTCCTCGGCTTGCGGCCTCCGACATCAGCCGCGACCGCGAGGATCCGCTGATGCCGGTGCGGCTGCGCGCGGGGGGGCGCACCGTGGGAGGCGCCATGAGTTGGGGGGAGCCCAAGGCATTGGCGCCCTTCGCGCCCGAAAGCCCGTTTTTCGGCCTGTCAGTGCCTGATGACGTCACGGTCAACAGTCAGGTCATGGCGCAACCCGACCCGACGCTGGCGCAACGCGTCGTTGCACAGTTGACCGATGGCACGCCCTTGGTCACCCGCAAGGCAGTGGGACAGGGGCAGGTCGTCCTGTTCCATGTCACCGCCAATGCCGACTGGTCGAGCCTGCCGCTCTCCGGCCTCTTCGTGCAGATGCTTGAACGGCTTGCGGTATCCTCGGCGACGGCCCAGCCCGAAATCGCGGACATGGAAGGGACCATCTGGCAGCCGGTGCGCGTTCTTGACGCCTTTGGCCGCCCGCGCGACGCGGGAACGCTGCCGGGCGTCGACGGCCCGGACCTGATCGAGGCGCCTTTGGGACCAGAACTGCGGCCCGGTCTGTATCAGGGCGAGGAACGCAGCCTTGCCCGGAATGTCATTACCGCAGAGACGGAGTTGACACCGATGGTCTGGCCGGAGCGGATTCCGGTCGAAGGAATCGCGCAGCCGCAGGAACGCCCGCTGGCCGGTTGGCTGCTGGCCATGGCAATTGCCCTTCTGCTGGCCGACGTGATCGCGTCACTGGCATTGTCCGGGCGGCTGCGGGGCAGCGTCTCAGCCGCGGTTGTGCTGGCAGCGTTGATGATTGTGCCGCAGGACAGCATCGCCCAGACAGAAGCCGACCGCGCCGCCATTGCAGCGACCAAGGATGTGGTTCTGGCCCATGTCCTCACTGGTGACGCCGCGGTGGACGACGTGGCCGAGGCCGGACTGCGCGGCCTTTCAGAGACATTGTTTTTCCGCACATCCATCGAACCCGCAGACCCGGTCGGCGTCGATCTGGAAATGGATGAACTGGCATTTTACCCGATGCTCTACTGGCCCATCGTGCCGGAACAGCCCACCCCGTCGCGGGAGGCTTATGCCAAGCTGAACACATACCTGCGGTCCGGCGGCATGATCGTCTTTGATACGCGCGACGCGGATATCGCGGGATTTGGTGCCGCGACGCCCCGCGGACGCAAGTTGCAGGATCTGGCCGCGCCGCTGGACATTCCGCCACTGGAACCGGTTCCGCAGGACCATGTGCTGACACGCACTTTCTACCTTTTGCAGGATTTCCCGGGGCGTTACATGGGCCGCGATGTCTGGGTGGAGGCCGCGCCCCCCGATGCCGAACTGATCGAGGGCATGCCCTTTCGCGACCTGAACGACAATGTGACCCCGGTGGTGATCGGCGGCAACGACTGGGCCTCCGCCTGGGCTATGGACGAACAGGGCAATCCACTGGTGGCGCTTGGCAGCGGTTTTACCGGCGAACGCCAACGCGAGATCGCCTATCGGTTCGGCGTCAACCTTGTGATGCATGTGCTGACAGGCAACTACAAATCCGACCAGGTGCACGTCCCGGCGCTGCTGGACCGTCTTGGCCAATAAGCGAGAGCAGAGATGAACGGACAGATTGTTTTCGACCCGCTGCTGCCTTGGGCAGTGATTGCCGTGCTCGCGGTTCTTGCCATTGCCGGCACCGGCCTCGCCCTGTGGCGCGGCCTTTCGGGCTGGGCGCTGCGGGCCCTCGCGGGACTCGTGCTTGTCGGCGCGCTGGCGCAGCCGTCATATCAGATCGAAGACCGCGCCCCGCTGGCGGATATCGTCCTGATGCTGGTGGATGAGACATCCTCCCAGCAGTTGGCCGAGCGCGCGAACGTGACCACGGAAGCCGCAGAGCGGCTGGAGGCGCGGCTTGCAGCGCGACCCGACACCGTGGTTCGCCGCATACCCGTGCAGGATGGTGAAGGTGACGCCGGAAGCCTCTTGATGACGGCCTTGTCGAATGCGCTGGCCGAGGAACCGCGCGGACGGATCGCAGGTATCCTGCTGCTGTCCGACGGGCGCCTACATGATCTGGAACGCGCGCCGGATCTGCCTGCCCCACTGCACCTCCTGATGACGGGAAAGGAAACCGACTGGGACCGCAGGCTGATCGTGCGCAACGCACCGGCCTTTGCGATCCTTGACGAGGAGGTCGAACTGACCCTGCGGATCGAGGATGACGGCGCCGCGCCCGGCGACACCCGGACCGATATCCTCATCTCTGTCGATGGCGCCGAACCCGAAAGCTATACGGTGCCCATCGGCGAGGATCTGAGCCTGCCTATCACCCTCCCCCACGGCGGCCTGAACGTGATCGAATTCACCGTGCCGGAAGCTGACGGAGAGTTGACGGACCGCAACAACACCGCACTGGTGCAGATCAACGGCGTGCGGGACAGACTGCGCGTGTTGCTGGTGTCGGGGGAGCCGCATGCCGGCGGACGGACCTGGCGCAATCTCCTGAAATCGGATTCCAGCGTGGACCTGGTACATTTCACCATTCTGCGGCCTCCTGAAAAGCAAGACGGCGTCCCGGTCAGCGAACTTTCGCTGATCGCCTTTCCCACGCGGGAGCTGTTTCTGGAAAAGATCGAGGATTTCGACCTGATTATCTTCGACCGCTACAAGCGGCGTGGGATCCTGCCAGCGATCTACCTCGACAATGTGCGCAACTACGTCGAAACCGGCGGCGCGGTTCTGGTGGCGGCCGGGCCGGATTTTGCCTCGGCGGACTCGATCTACCGGTCGCCATTGGCGGACATCCTGCCCGCTGAACCGACCGCGCGGGTGGTCGAACAGGGATACCGCCCCGCCGTGACCGACCTTGGTCTACGGCACCCGGTTACGGCCGGATTGCAGGGCGCCGAGACATGGGGCCGCTGGTTGCGCCAGATCGAGGTCGATCCGATCCAGGGCGATGTGGTCATGTCGGGCATAGACGACCGCCCGCTTCTGGTGCTGGACCGTGTCGGAGAAGGACGCGTTGCATTGCTGGCCTCGGATCACGCCTGGCTCTGGAACCGTGGCTACGAGGGCGGCGGGCCGCAGTTGGAACTGCTGCGGCGGCTGGCCCATTGGATGATGAAGGAACCCGAACTCGAGGAAGAGGCGCTCTGGGCCGAACCCTCTGGCCGGAGCATGCGGATCATACGCCGATCGCTGAACGAATCCGTCGGCTCGGTCACCGTCACCACCCCAAGCGGCAATGAAGTCGAAGTCCCGTTGGAAGAAGTCAGCCCCGGCCGGTTCGAGGCAGTTTACGATGGTCCGGAAATCGGCCTGTACCGGCTGGAGGAAGACGCGCTTTCGGCGGTCGTCGGCCTCGGTCCAGCGGCGCCGCGAGAATTCGTGCAGACCATCGCCAGTGGCGAGGCGCTGACACCTCTCGTCGAAGAGATGCGCGGCGGCGTGATGCGACTGGAAGACGGCCTGCCCGCGATCCGCGAAGTGCGCGTCGGGCGCCCCGCCGCAGGTCGCGGGTGGATCGGCCTGACCCCGCGCGAGGCCTATGAGACGCTGGATGTCCGCCAGACACCATTGGCACCGGAATGGCTTGTTCTGCTGTTGGCTGCGGGTCTGATCGTCGGCGCATGGCTGCGTGAGGGGCGGGCCTGACACCTGATCTTGCCAACTTCTTGTCGTCGTCCGCACGGTGCCAAACATGGGGTCACCGGTCGGATGGCGACAATCTGCGTCTGCTGCCCACTTGGACCGCCGCGAGGCGCCTAAGGCAGGTGCAGACGGAACGTATCTTCTGACCACCCATCCAGAAGGCACCGCGCGCGGATATGAACCGCGGTCGCGTTGACCGGAACGGAAACACCGGAGAGAGCGCGCGTAAACGGTTGTTCACTGACATGCGGATGAACAAGAACGCGCGTGCCAAGGACATTGCCCTGCGCATCTTCGACCCGCCAGCCATCGGCATAGTGTTCCCACCCGGTGTCCGGGTGACGCAGCGTGACGGAGATCTGCCAAGACGCGCCCTGCCGATACGCCTCTGCCGCCTCAATCGCCGGCGCCTCGGCAGCCACGGGGGTCGCCGCAAAGATGAAGGGAATCAAAAGTCGCATGCCTTTACCCTACCCCCGTGGAAACCAAATACGAACTGCTGTCTTGCCCAATCATGCGGGAACGGCGCTGAAGACAGGGCAGGTTGCCAAGCAGGCAGATATTCGGACCATGCGAGCCCTTTCTCACGGCTCCATCGCGCCACGCTCGCGGCATTTCCGATCGCCTCAAGGGGCGAGTTGGTCGACCGCCTCCGCCAAGACTTTCAATCCGGTGACCAAGTCATCCTCGGCCGTATCCTCGGCAAAATCGTGGCTGATCCCGCCGATAGACGGAACAAAAAGCATCGCGGCGGGCATCAATCGCGCCAGGTTCGACGCGTCGTGCAATGCACCGGAGGGCATCTCGCGCCAGCGTCCCGGCACCTGCGCCTCCGCGGCCGCCGCAAGCGCGGCCCGCTGGCCTGCATCCATGGCAACCGGGGCAATTCCCAGCATCGGACCGGTGTCGACCGTCATGCCACGGGCCTCTGCCACGTCGGCGGCGGTCTCGCGGATGATCCGCTCCATCCGGTCAAGCCGGTCAGGATCTCCATCCCGCCATTGCATCGCAAAGCGCGCACGCCCAGGCACAATCGAATGTGCGTTGGGATGCAGCGCGACATGGCCGACGGTCCAGACCGTCGCGGGTGTCACAACATTCTGCAACCGGTCGTTCAGCATCGTGTTGAACGCGGACAGCGCCTGAAAGGCATCCTGACGCAAAGCCATCGGCGTCGTCCCCGCATGGTTCTGCTGCCCTTCGAAGGTGATGACCATGTCGCGTATTCCGACGATGGCCTCGACCACGCCAATCGCCTCTCCGCTGCGGTCCAGCACCGGACCCTGCTCGATATGCATCTCGACGAACCCGGAAAACCGCGCCGGATCGACCCAGTTTCCCAACCGGGTGCCCATCGCCTTTCGGGCTTCGGCCAACGTCACTCCCTGCGGGTCCGTCAGCCCGTCCACCTTGCCCCGGTCGAGCGCCCCGCACCAGGCCGCGCTGCCGGTGGTCACGCCGAACCGTCCCTCTTCATCCTGGAACGACACCGCCGAAACGGCGGGTCCGCCGGCCTCGCGCGCGGCGCGCGCCACCTCCAGCGCCGCCACGACGCCCAGCGCGCCATCGAGCCATCCGCCCTCGGGTTGGCTGTCCGAATGAGACCCCAGAAGCAGCGAACGCCCCTCTGCCAGTCCGAACAAAGACCCCATCGGATCATAGACCGTCTCGAGACCCGCCGACGACATACGCTCGGCCAGCCAATCGCGGGCGGCGATATCCGCAGGGCTGAAGGCGGGGCGCTGCACACCCTTGCCCACGCCGGCGGCGCCAAAACCACGCAGGGCATGAAGGTCGCTGAGAAAACGGTCGGGCTGAACGGGGATCATGGCAGTCTCCTTTGGGCAGGGACCCGCAGGGCACAGTCACCCCCGCGGCTTCTTCTCTCCCCAAATACTCGTTCTTCCATCGACGTGACAGCCCCGGCCCGGCGGGCAGGGTACCGACCCGTGGATGCACAGGCCGCAAACTCGCCCGCCCGCACATCTATTCCGCGGCCACCTGCGCTTCTTTGACGGCCTCGACCCGCACTGCCGAATATTTGAACTCAGGGATCTTGCCGAAGGGATCCAGCGCCGGGTTGGTCAGAATATTGGCCGCCGCCTCCACATAAGCGAAGGGCAGGAACACCATGTCCGGGGCAACCGCGCGATCAGCCCGTGCCATGACATCGACCGATCCGCGCCGCGTGGTCAGCCGCACCATGCCGCCCGGCGCGACACCCATCTTGCGCAGGGTCGACGGATGCAGCGAACAGTTGGCTTCGGGTTCCATCGCGTCCAGCACAGTGGCGCGCCGCGTCATGGAGCCGGTGTGCCAATGTTCCAGCTGCCGTCCCGTCGTCAGGATCATCGGAAACCTTTCGTCCGGGATTTCGGCGGGTGGTGTGACCCGCGCCGGTGTGAACATCGCCCGCCCGGCCCGTCGCGGAAAGCCGTCGCCGAACACCACCGCCTGCCCCGGATCCTCCGGACCCGAACAGGGATAGGCCACCGCACCCTCCGTCTCCAGCCGCTTCCATGTGATGTGATGGAGAGAGCGCATCGACATCTTCATCTCGTCGAACACCTCGCGCGGATCGTCGTAGTCCCAGTCCAGCCCGATCCGACGAGCCAGCGCCACGATGATGTCCCAGTCTTCGCGCGCCTCGCCGGGTGTCTCCACCGCCTTCCGGGCCATCTGGACCTGCCTGTTGGTGTTGGTGACCGTCCCGGTCTTTTCGGGCAGCGCAGAGGCGGGCAGGATCACATCGGCGTAATTCGCCGTTTCCGTCAGAAAGATGTCCTGAACGACCAGATGATCCAGATGCGCCAGCGCCTTGCGCGCGTGTTCAACATCCGGGTCGCTCATCGCGGGGTTTTCCCCGAGGATGTACATGCCCTTGATTTCGCCCCGGTAGACGCGGTCCATGATCTCGACCACGGTCAATCCCGGCGTCTCCTGGATTTCCGTTCCGCGCCAGATGTGCTTGAACAATTCGCGCACATCCCGGTCCGTCACGGACTGGTAGTCGGGCAGGACCTGCGGGATAAGACCCGCGTCAGAAGCGCCCTGGACGTTGTTCTGCCCCCGCAGCGGGTGCAGACCCGTCCCGGGCCGCCCGACGTGGCCGCACAGCAGCGCGAGTGAGATCAGACACCGCGCATTGTCCGTGCCGTGGATATGCTGGCTGACCCCCATGCCCCAGAAGATCATCGCGCGTTCCGCGCGGGCAAATGTGCGCGCAACCGTGCGGATCGTCTCTGGGTCGACACCGCAAAGCTCCGCCATGCGGTCCGGCGTAAACGCCCGGATGTGGTCGCGGAATTCAAAGAACCCTTCGGTGAAACCCTCTATGTATTGCCGGTCATACAGTTTTTCCTCAACAATCACGTTCATGATCGCATTCAGCAGCGCCACGTCGGTGCCGGGGCGGAATTGCAGCATATGCGCGGCGTGGCGTTTCATCGCGGTGCCGCGCGGGTCCATGATGATCAACTGGCCCCCGCGCTTGGCGAACTGCTTGAAATAGGTCGCCGCGACGGGGTGGTTTTCCGTCGGGTTGGCCCCGATAACGATGGCAACATCTGCATTGGCGATCTGATTGAAGGTCGCGGTGACCGCACCAGACCCGACGTTTTCCATCAAGGCTGCAACCGAGGAGGCGTGACACAGCCGCGTGCAATGGTCCACGTTGTTGTGGCCAAAGCCTTGGCGGATGAATTTCTGAAAGAGATAGGCTTCTTCGTTGGTGCATTTGGCGCTGCCAAAGCCTGCAACCGACATGCCGCCATAGAACGACCGCAGATCCTGCAAGCCATGCGCCGCCTTGTCCAGCGCCTCTTCCCAGGTCGCCTCGCGGAAATGCGTCCAAGGATTGGACGGATCCACGTTCAACCCCTTTTCCGGCGCATCCTCACGCCGGATCAGCGGCTTTGTCAGGCGGTGTGGGTGATGGATGTAGTCAAAGCCGAAGCGGCCCTTGACGCAAAGCCGCCCCTCATTGGCGGGACCGTTGATGCCCTCGACGGATTTCACCTTGCCCGCCTTGACCTTGATCGAGACCTGACAGCCGACGCCGCAGAAGGGGCAGACGGATTTCACCTCGCTGTCGACATCCCGGCTGTCGCCCACCTGCTGATCGTCCACCACGGAAGAGGGCATCAGCGCACCGGTCGGGCAGGCCTGAACGCATTCGCCGCAGGCCACGCAGGTGCTGTCGCCCATCGGGTCGTCGAAATCGAAGACCGGGTAGGCGTCATGGCCGCGCCCGGCCATGCCGATCACGTCGTTGACCTGCACTTCGCGGCAGGCCCGCACGCACAGACCGCACTGGATG
>CAZRZN010000102.1:0-13808 GCA_964604565.1 uncultured Rhodobacterales bacterium | reverse complement strand
CGGTCGGCCCATGCCGCAACATCCGTCAATGTCGTCCTCCACGGGGAGGAATGGCGTCACGACGCAACGGACGGCGACAGCACAATTGGCCGGGCCCAAGGTCACTCGCCCCGTGCATCCATCCGAATTTCGGGCGGAGCGTCACAAATGGGTCTCCAGAACGCAGGGATATTCCCGGCCTCGACATCATACAGACTTTTCATCTTCTCGACGCCAATTTTCATCACGATATTTATATCTTCGACGATGTCCTTATCCAGCGCCGTGGTGACACCGAAAAGCCCCTCCTCGTCACCCTGCCGTTCGAGGGCAATGCGCAGAACCCTGCCGGGATCCACCGGTGCATCCCCATTGGACGGCCCCAGGATATCAGGGCTGATACTGCTTGATCGAAGCTCCGCCTGGTAGCTTTCCTGGGAATGAATTATCTTGACCATCATCTTTTCGTATTTCCGGTTCAGATATACCGGCGTGGTCGAAAAAATAATCAATATCTTGAAATTCTCGTTGTCCTCTTTGAGCGCGATCTTGAAGTTTCCTGAAATCGTGACGTATTTCGAAATATCCACATCACCGGATGCGGCCTCCGTCTGGGCTGTTTGTGTAACGGGCCGTTTTTTTGGATCACCAAGCTGGTCCATCCTGTCGAGGTTCTTGCGGGAAATCTCAAAAAGCTCCGCGTCTGAAATCATGGCCGACTGATCGACAGGGTCCATATCCGGACGGAACGCCGCAACCGCAGCCATGAAATCCTTTGCAAAGCCCCTGCGTGCATCTTCGTAATCGGTCTTGCGCGCGGGTATCGTTTCCATAACCTCCAAACTCTGCATCGCATCCGCCAGTGACTCTGGATCATGCCGGTAGAAAAAAGTCATGCATTCCGACAGCTGTTCCTTATGAACGTCCAAGTCGGAGGCAACGACATATTTCCCCATGGATTTCGCGTCTTCGATAACCGTCGACCACCCTTCGAACAGCGATGGCTGAACGATGTAATCCGCACCGTTCATCAAGCAAAGCTGGTCACTTCTTGGGATGAACCCGAGGAATTTGACCTGATCCGCAATGCCCCACTCCCTGACCAGCCTTTTCAGGAATGCGCTGTAATCCGGAACCCGGTAATCATTTTCGTTTCCGGTGAAAACAACACTTACCCTTATTCCGCGATTCTTGAGGATGGAAATGGCCCGGATGACGGTGATATGATTCTTGTGAACCCATATCTGGTTGGCGCACATGACATAGGGGCCGATCAGCCCGTATCTCTCCTTTACAGAATAGAGGTCCGTGTTGATATCCTGATTGAAGCTTGCAAAGCGCACAACCTCCACGCGCTTGCATTCTCCGGGATAGAATTTTTCAACGTCACTCTTCACGTCTTCGCTGCTGACGATCAGGCCGGCCGTCTGGAACCGCTGGCGGTGATGGCCACGACGTTGCTCGATCTCTTGACCTGAAAAGAAATAGTCCAGGTGAAGTTCCTGGAAATCGGGAACCCAGGAGATCGTGCGCGATTCCTCTCCCGGGGTCGGATGCGGAAAGAGAATATCAAACGGCAGGGCGCCACTTTTTACCTGATACTGGGAATCGGTGATCCAGCCGATTTTCGGATAGCCGGTCTCCTGAATGAATCTCACGGATTCTGCATTTTCACTGATCAGGAATATATAAGGCTGCTCTGCATCCGGAAGAAGACACATGGCGGTGACGAGGTTGCGAATATAATAGCTTCCCCCAATCCAGTCATTGTTAAGCTCGAAATGGATGGCGATCTTAAGCAAGCTGGTATTCCTCAATCTGTTTTCCGTGACAGTTCCGGAATTATGTTCTTCCTGAACCAATCTGCATAGCCTTGCAGCCCTTCGCGCAGAGCCACCCTGGGATGCCAACCCGTTTCAAGCGAAGTCGTGATATCCGCGACATATGCTTTGGGATCTCCGGGACGCCCCCGACCGTCGAACGCGATGGCATGATCTAGGCCATAACATTCCGCCAATTGCCCGAGGATATGCCGGTTCGTCACCTTGTCCCCGCAGGCGCCGTTGTATACGGGCACCCCCACGGAAGCATGGCGCCACAGCCGCACGATCAGTTCAGCGGCATCCTCGACATGAATCCAGTCGCGCGATTCTTCACCAGTGCCGAAAAAGGTGAAATCCCCCTGGTGCAGCTTGTGACTGGCATCCCACAACAACTGCTTTCGCAGCCCTGCCCCATAAACGGAGAACAGTCGCACGATGGCGCAAGGAACGTCGAAACACCTTGCATACTGGTTTACGAGAATTTCCCCGATCTGCTTGTTTATGCCATAGGGAGAAATCGGATCGCAGGATGCTGTCACAGGAATGGGGATTTTCGCGACATTTCCGTAAACACCGGCACTTGACAGGAAAACGACGGGGAGCTTTCCATTCTCCCGGGAAAAATTCAGGACCGTCGCGGTGGCGGCAACGTTCTTTTCGAAATCGACCATCGGCTCACGCAGCGAAAGCGGCACCGACCCACTGCCCGCGCAATGAAAGATGACTTCTGCGTTTTTCGAGGCCTGCGAAAGCACCTCGCTGCTGATACCGCCGGAATACCATTCCGCGATTGACAGTGCGTCACGCTCTGCGGTGGATATTTCAGAAGTCCCGATGCCTTTCACGATGCAACCGTTTTCGGCCAGGTGCCGCGTAACGGAACGGCCGATAAATCCACTGGCACCCGTCACGATGGCGCATTTCGGAAAACGCGACCGGTCGGGATTCATATCGGCTGAAGGGGACATGCGGAATTTCCAATCAATCCATGTTCTTGGTGAAGGTCACGGCGGGAAGGGGCTCATCTGGAAATCGCTGTTTGTCCTGTTCAAGGCGCTGCCGGTAGGCGTCATCGTTGCAGGCGACGAGCTTTGCCGGATTGCCCGCGACGACGCCATAGGGGGGAACGTCCTTGGTGACGACGGCATGGGACGCAACGATGGCGCCCTCGCCGATCGTGACCCCCTTGGTGATCACCGCGCCAAATCCGATCCAGACACCGTCGCCGATATCGACCGGGGCCGAGACCACGTCATACCATGTCTTGAAGGCGCCCAGCCGGTTGGCCTGCTTGCCGATACGCCAGTCGTCGGCATCGTTGTCGCGCAGGGTCCGGTCCAGTGAATGGGCGTTGCTGTCCATGACCACGACATCCCAGGACAACATCACGTTCCGGCCAATGCGGATACCGTCCGGCTGCGTGCAGATCAGCAGGCAGCCCCCGCCGATCGAACTGCCGTCCCCGATGCTGATCCTGCCGACACCGCGTTCGAACACGAATGTCCCGCCGATGTCGCAGCGGTCTCCGATCACCACATATGGCCGGTTCTCGCGCTGGACGCGGACGTCGATGTTCAGCCCGGAGGTGACACTGTCGCGCCCCTTGACCAGGGTTTCGGCCTGTCCTGACGGCGCAGGGGCGGGCAGATACATGTCGAGGTCTTCGTCGTAGACGTCGATAGACTCGATGATGAAGCCAAGTTCGCGTCCATGAAAGGTCGAGGTCTTGATCGCTCGGATATGAACCAGCGCATCGCCTTCGGAGGTATCGATCGGAAACTTGTAGGCGCGTTTGACGGACATATCCGCATCGACACAGGGGTAGGAGGAGATGAAGCGTTTCGTTTCGAATACCAGAACCTGTCCCGCCGTGATATTGCGCAGGTTGATATGAAACACCGGACGGCTGTAGCCCCGGAGATCAAGGCGCACATAAAGATCCGCGCCGTCGCTCCAGGCGAAGGAGGGCGGGCCGCCCGGGATCGACGTGCCGTCCTCGATACCCCAGATGCCAACGATCTGATGAGATTTCAAAGTGCGCGACAGCGGGTGGACCGCGCTGCCGGACCGTGCGGACGGAACGGCGTTCTTGTATGGGGTGGCGAGAACCGGATAAAACTTCAGCTCCGTGGCGCGTTGGGAGAGGGTTTTGATCCAGTCCGGCGCATATTTGCGGATCATGTCGAATTCGCCGCTGCCACCGAACTTGAGCAGGAACCGAAGTTCGTTGTCGTGCAGATCCTCAAGGGCCCGGGTGACAAATTCGGTCCTGTATTCCTCGTTGACGAGAAACTCGATGAACCCGGTCGGCATGGCATAAGTGATCGCCAGACCCGCCATGGGTTCGAGAAGGTTTTCCTCGGTCAGGAAATCAAGGCACAACCGGCGGATATGCAGGAATTCGAACACGCGGCGGGTGCGTTCGGTCAGGATCGACCCGGCGCGCTGCAGGTAATAATAACTGACGGCAGGGTCGACGTAGATGTTGTCCACGACCGAAACCAGCTTCAGGGCGAAATGGTGGTCTTCGTAGTAGTATCCTACCGGAAAACTCAGACCGTGGTCGTGAATGACGCTGCGCTTTACGATGAACCGCCAAGTCTGCGCGCTCCATCCGGCGATCGACAGGAATTTCGCTTCGGAATTTCGGGGCCGCCAGACCATGCCGCTGAATGACGGAGAGGCCACCATGTCGTTGCGGATGGTGTCATTCTCGTCGATGAAGGCGTAGTTGATGAAATAGGCGTCGGGGTCCTCTTCGTTCAGCACGCGCACGATACGTCCCAGGCAGTTTTCCCGCAGGAAATCGTCGGCATCGACGAACCAGACATATTTGCCCCGGCAGAGGTTCAGGCCGGACAGGCGCGCCTGCGCGAGGCCGCCGTTTTTCTGCGAGTGGATCCGCACCCGGCCATCGACCTTTGCAAAGGCCCGGGCCACCGCCAGCGTATGATCCTGTGCGCCATCCTCGACGACGATCACCTCGAAATCCTCGAACTCCTGCAACAGGATGGAATTCAGCAATTTTCCCAGATACTTCGCGACGTTATAGGACGGCAGAACGATCGACAGCAGCGGGTGATCCCCGGGATCCCGACCGGTGAAGCGCAGGCCGTTCCGCCCGTAGAGATGCACGACCTCGTCCCACTTCACGCCGTCGAAAATATCCAGGACCGTGTCCAGGGCGACGTCCTGCGCGCGCAGCGCCTCGGCGGTGCTGATGTTCAACGGCAGGTGGTCGTATTTTTCCAGAACCGGTTTGACGATTTCCGGTGGCTTCCAGCCGCGCGCCGCAAAGAGAAGATCAAGCGCATCCTGCCGCTGCAGGTCTATTCCGGGAAAGTTCTGCTTGATCAGGCCATGGGCCTCCTGCCAGACAAGATCCGGATTGCTGTTGGACATGCCCGTCAGCGGAAAGACCACGACGGGCTGCGCCACATAGGTAAAGCTGCGGCCCGCGCGGATCGCGCGGTGCATCCAGCGGGTGTCTTCGGCCATTGGATAGGTGGTGCCGAAAATCCCGACCGCATCGTAAACCCGACGGGTGGCAAACATCCCGTTGTGCCCGACCGGCCCGCCACTGACATAGGCGTTCAGCCCCCAGGGTTCGTCGTGGCGTTTCGTCAGGACCCCGTTCTTGCCCAGTTCCAGCGTCTGGCCGCCATATACATCGGTATCCTCCCGGTAATGGGCCGCGGCCACCGCATCCAGGCCGCCCGGCACATAGCAATCGCCCGCCCCGACGATCCCGATCAACACGCCCCGGGCCAGCTGAAGCCCCTTGTTCAGCGCATCATAGAGACCGTTGTCGGGCTGGCTGAAGCATTCCGTGACCACATCCGACCACTGCGCCGCGATGGCAAGGGTGTCATCCGACGATCCGCCATCGAGCACGATGCATTCCACGTCATCGCGCCCCTGGTCCCGGATCGACCGAAGGGTCAGCGGCAGATCCGCCGCCGCGTTGAAGGTTGCGATCAGGATGGTGAATAGAGGGCGCCCCTCTCGCTGTGAGGCCGTTTGCACGATGCGCACCGGCCCGCGGGACCAATCCACGCCTTCAAAGAGCGCAAGCGCCTCGTCCCGGCGGTCCTGTCGGGACAATTCCTGCGAGATTGCAATGTTCAGCCGCGGAGAGCGGTGCGCCGCGACCAGATCCGCCGCCCGGGTCGCATCGCCCCCGTTGACCACCTCAGACAGGCGTTCCGCGGCGGTTTCGGTCAGGCTCAGTTCGGGGAAGGTCCGCTTCAGCAGCGCGAAATCCTCGCAGGCCCGCCCATCGGGCATGGCCGTCTTGCTGCGCTCCAGAACGGTTCCGACACAGGCGGTCGTCCAGCGGGATGACAGGATCTTCTTCAGGGCATGCCGGAAAGAGGCGGCGTTTTCCTCTGGCCACCACGGCCCCGCCTTTGCGAACAGATCCGGCGTGGCAAAGGCGGCCTCCGGATGACAGGGCAGATCGCCGATCAGAGTGCTGAAATCGCAATCCGACGGCGCCAGCCCCCCTTTCACACGACCGAAGATCAGCTGTGGCGCGCCGTCCTGATAGGCCGCCCACACCCTGCTCAGGGCATCCAGCGACAACAAGGTCCCCTCCCGCAGGACCACCAGAAGGCGCCCTTGCGCCGCGGCCGCGGCCTGCCGCACCGCCAGATCCAGGCTTTCGGAATACTGCCACAGCTTTATGTCGACATCCGCCATGTCGGCGGGAAGACCTGCCGCCTTCGTCAGAACGATGCATTCGACCGAATTTTCAAGACCGTTCAACGCAAGATGTTCAACGGTTTTCTTCAGGGAAGGCGCGTCATCCCGGGCAATCACGAGCACCGAAAAATCAGTCATGGGTTCACCTGATCCCTGCCTTTGGAAATCGAAAAATCATAGGCGTTGCACCTCGGCAGGTGGCCTTGCTGTTGCTGGAATGTATTTGACCGGAGTTTGTGCCAGTCCGTGACCGTCTTCAAGGCCGTCTTGCCAACGGGGCCGGTGGCGTGGGCTGCCACCCTTGATGCGGGACATGACGGGCCTTCTGCCTCTTTCCAGAGCATGAGACAGTGAGGGCGCGCGCCCTCCACGGGGTCTCCGCCGGGCCGCCCGGAAGTCCTCTGCTGCCCGCCAGGACAGGTAGGGCGCTCCGTCCGCAAAGCGGACCGGGACATCGCGGATCCCGATAGAGCCTTCCCCCCGTGGCCCGGGCGGGGTGCGGCGGACATTGGCCGCGGTCCTGGTCCTGAAAACGCCGGGAACGCTCCTGAAGGGGCAAGCCATTGAATTAAAACCGGTTTTAAAGACTACAGATCAATGGCTGCGCATCACCCGCGACAGATGCGCCAGATCGCCCTGACGCGCGGATCGAGCGTGACAGGCCCCACCTGAAGCGTCGGCTAGCGCATACTGACCGGTTAAGCAAACGGGTTTCACGTCAGGGCGAGGAGCGACGCATTCGGCGTCAATCTGTTCGAATTGAGAAAATCGACCATGATTTGCGCCAGAACAGCGCGCTTTTCGTCAAAGCCCTGGATCTTTTCACTGAACGCTTCGAACACACCCTTGGGGCCGCGCGGCATCAGGTCGAGATAGTCATCGGGGGACATCCAGGGCACGCCCATCGCGTCAGCCAGCCCGACGGTGCGGGAATCATGGGCGATGAGGATGGCGGGGACGCCCGACTGCAACGGGACCATCGTGCCATGGATGCGCATGCCGGTCGAAAAATCGCAGGTGCGGCAAAAGATCATCCAGGAATCCACATCCGTGAAGAACAGGCCCTTGGACTTCAAAAGACGCGTCAGTTTGTTCGGTTCGCCCACAAAGGGATTGTTCTCGCGGTAGAAGGCGCTGATCTTGCCCCGGTCTCCCATGAGAAAGTCCACGAAGTCCGGGGTCTGCACCACATAAAAGGCAGGCGTTTGCTCCATCATGCTCAGCTGCGACTTGTAGATGGCACCGGAGAGGGCATGGCCGCCGGTCACCTCCGATATTGCAGTGCGCACATCCGTCCACTCCGCCAGGGTATTTGCCTTGCCACGGGCATAAAGCTTATCGCCCAGTTTCGGATCGCAGTTGAGGAAATTCGACGGGCATCCCGTCGTCACCACATTGTCGATGCCATTGGCTTCCAGCGTTCTGCGGGTCAGTTCGTCCCGCACACTGATATTCGCCGAACGCTCCGAGAGGACCTTGCAAAGCCGCACGGTATCCGGGCCCAGCGGCACCGCACCGTCATGGCGCAGGCCGGAGGCCTGAACGCCAAGCCCGAAAGCAACCACGGAACAATCCGCCATCTCGACCATCTTGGAGCGGCCGAGGTTCCACGCTTCGTCCCGTGCCGTTTGGCCAAGCCAATTGGCGCAGGATATGATGACGCTTTCGGCTTTTTCATGTTCGAGGATGGCTTTGTATTCGGCGCCCGTTACGGGGGTATATTCATCGAGATCGGCCAGGACATTGCGCAATGCGTGCCGAAAGACGAAGTTTCCAAGGTTCATTCCGCAATGCTGATTGATCTCGGTCGCCGTCAGGCGGAACGCATCCGGAATACGTCCGACATGCTGCATATCCAAATAAAGTTTGGCCACTTTTATATCGACTCCCTGATGCCCTTGAAGTCCGGAAAAGCGTTCCGAGGACAGCTCGCATTGATCATTCCAACAGGCGAATAATGACTCTTGGGACAACACGCAACGTCCTTCGTCCCGGCCTTGGAGGTCACGGGCGATCCGGCAATCCGGACCGGAATGCCTTTTGCAGCGCATGGCATTGTTGGGGGACCAAAGAAGGATCCCCCGCCCGGCTGCGGAGCGGCCTCAAGACGCGCCCCCTGCAGACTGCCTGTCACGCCTGAACATAGGCATGCAGCAGCTGTGGAGACTTGCACAGCACGAAGTTGGTGACATTGGAATTTCCATGGACAAGGATGTCTGTCTGCGCAAGCAATAGCGCCTCGCAAAGCACATCCAGACCCAGCTGATGGCCATCGAAGCTTTGTCCGCCGTTTCTGGAATGGTTGGCGTGCATCTCGCCAAACGCCGAGCGCTGCGCGGGATATGTCACCACTCGGTCGGGATAACGCGCCTCGATGGCGGTGATGACGTCCGAACTGTCGGAACATGCGAAAATGCCGGCATCCGGCAACAGCCTCAGCGCCTCGTCGACCTGCAGGAAAAACGCCTCGACCGGCACCTTGTCCGAAAGACCGAAGCGACGACGCAGTTCGGGAACGCCCCCGGCCGTGCGGCCGGGACCGCGAATATGCAATCCGATCATCCGTGATCGAAAGGTGGCCTGCCGAAAGGCCGCGATATGCTCGAGGATCGCGGGTTTGACATGGATATGCGCACGAATGAGCGCGCCCGCACCGATCCTGTCGCGCGGCAGCAAGAGCGGGTTGCACTGACCGTCATCCAGACGCGGCGTTATGATGTTGTCGCGGGCACAGGCCACCTCGACACCGCCCGGCAGATCCGTCAGATCCCGACCGGCAAGATCGCCGACCGTGTAGCACGGCTCGAAATAATAGCTCCAGGGGTCGCCGGGGTGCCTGTCATCGCGGTAGCAGGATCTCTGCCAGTCGATGACAAACCTGTACCCTCCCGCCGCCGCGCGCCGAAGCTGTTCGACGACCTCGTTCACGTTGGAGAACATCCCGGCATCACGAAGCTTCAGACGTTTTATCAAATCGGCCAATCGAACCTCTTGCGACCCTGCATGTCAGACGCCGGGATCATACGGGGAGTGACCGGGAGTTACAGCCCTTTCAACGCCCCCCGAGCCTGGGATCTTGTGAATTCTTGCCCCGGATGGCATCAGATCGCCATGGCGATTTCTCCTGATCATCCGGACTTCAAGCGGCAAATCCAGGCAACGGGGTTCTGGTTCGTCGACATTCCGCGCACCTCGTCCTCAGCCCTGCGTCATGAGCTGGGCCGCAAGTTCGGGGCGCTACACGGCAAGATCAATGTTCCCGACAAGACCTATGCGACCCCCCAGATCGTTCCCGACCACAGGTCGGTGCAGGAAATGTCCGCCCTTCTGGGACAGGATGTCTGGAACAGCCTGTTTTCCTTCACGATTGTTCGCAATCCTTGGGAAAGGTCGCTGTCCTTTTATTTTTACCGCAGGTCCCATGCCAGCGTCCTGATCCCCGATGACTGGCGCTTTGCGGACTACCTGGAGCATGTCGCGCGGGCCCGGCAGGGCGATGTGCACCCGCTGCTGGCCTTTCCCCCGCAATACATGAGCTGTTCGGAGTTTCTGGTCGATGACCGGGGCAATCTGGCTGTGGATGACATCATCCGCTACGAGGACCGCGCCGCCGGGCTGGCCCGTGTCGGCGCGCGGATCGGCCTGCCGGATCTGGGGGCCTGCCTGATCAATGCCGCCTCACCGGCGGGACGGCATTATTCGGACTATTACGACGCCGCCACACGCGCCTGCGTGGCGGAACTGTTCAGGGAAGATTGCGAGCGTTTCGGGTATCGGTTCGAAACACCGTGACGGTTCTGGCATGCGGCACCGCCCCAAGCTGCTGCAAGGGGCGTGGCCGGAGGGCAAATCAGTCGTTGGCGACCAGCGCCTCTTCGAGCACGGAAATACGCTCATTGAGCTGCGCGATGTAGATATGCGCCTTTTCCAACTCGTTCAGCATGCCGCCCATCTTGTGGGAGATATTGAACGGACCGTTTTCATCGGTTGGGCCTACATTGGGCAGGTGACGGTTCGAGAACATCATTTCCTGTTGTTCCGTAATCGATGGCAGCGGATAATCCGCATCGAACACCCGGTCACATCCCGCGCTGCAGGTGCCTGCCCCACCGGTCGTCAGGGTGCCCGTCAGCGTCAGGTTCCCCGCCGGATCCAGAAAGAACTCGTTGATCCCGCCATCCCGGTTGATCCCGAGGTTGCCGGTGCCGTCATGGGAGAAAACCCAACGCGCGTCCGCCGCGACATTGGTGTTCTCAAGCCGGAGAAATGCCGGACCATTGTTCGAGAGTGTCAGCATCGTGCGCCCGGCCACGGCGGCCGACAGTTCCTCGACCAGCACTGTTGCCCTTCCATCGGTGCGGCGCACATGCAGCGGCGCAGTTGGTGAGGCGGTCCCGAGTCCGATGTCGCCGTTGTTCTGGATGAAGATCGAGTTGCTGGGCGCGCTGGGTCTGATCCGGAGCGGCAGTTGGGAGCCGTTGGTGGCGTCGCGGATAAAGAAGTTGGTCTCGTTGGAGGCGATGTCCCAGGTCTGCGCGGTAAAGCCCGAGCTGCCGTCCTGTTCCAGCCGAAGCGTGGGCGTGTTGCCCGAGCGCGCGTGCAGAGTGACGGCCGGTGTCGCGGTGCCGAAACCGACGTTGCCGGAGTTGTTGACGAAGATCGAGTTCGAGGGCGCCGAGGCGATTATGGTGAACGGGGTACGACCGCCGTCGATGTCGTCGATCGAAAACTTGTCGGCGCCACCGTTGGTGCTGTCATTGACAGTGATCTGCCAGTCTCTGGTCGGGAAGCTGCCCGAGCTCGAGGTGTCCTGAAACTTGATCCGGGTGTTGTTTTCCTTCAGCCGTATCGTGTCGAAGCCGAAGCTTTCGCCATTCACGCAGTCGAATCCGACGCAGAGACTGCCGGAGACGATCAGATCATCGTTGATCACCTGGTCCGCAGACGCGGGTCCCGTCACCATCATGGCCGTGCCAAGCCCTATCGCCGCCAGTCCACGGGTCGGAATCATCGGGATGTTCATTTGCGTGTCCTCACGGGTCGGGGTTTGCGTTGGTCAGTTGCCGTCTTCCGTCATGGTGTCGGGCACGGTGATGACACCGCGGGCGACGACGAATTGTCCGGTCAGGTAAAAGGAGTCCGCCACCGTGTCAGAGGCATTTTCACCCCGGCCATCGTTCTGCGGGTTGATGATCTTGACGCGATTTTCCGTCGCGGCCGACAGTTCATACCGATACACGCCATCCATCGCGGTGGCGCGGTCCAGCTCATAGACTGGCGTGCCGGAGGCGGCAAAGACCGTCGAGACTTCGCCGTTCGGCGCCACGACATCCAGCGTGGCATTGCTCAGCCCGATCCAGTTCACGAACCAGAAGGCCGTGGAATTATGCTGTTCGACGGGATCTGCGGCATGGGCCATGCCTGCAAGCACCACTGAAAAACAGGCGCCGATCAGCCGGGTCGGGATGCGGGACCGCATGAAGAACCTCACGGGACATTTTCGACGGTATTTTTCAGCCGTCGCATATCCTGCTGATACTGCCCTATTTGTAAACAAAAGGTCAAGAAAATCGCCGTGTTTCGCAGGATTTCATGTCATCGCAGGCAGTCCTCCGACATTGTTGCAAACACGTCACCCGGAGTTGGTCGCGGGGCGAGCCGCCGAGAAGATGGGATTTCGGGCCGGTGAGACTGATGATCGGGGGCCTTGGCGCGCAATCGGCCCGCAAGGGCCGGGGCGAAAGACAGGGTCCGGATCATGGACATGCGCCGGCGATCCGGCCTTACGCGATCTGCTCGCCACTGGCCGCGCTGACCGCATCATGCGACAGTGTGGCGACAAGCACGTCTTTTCCCGGCCGCCCGTCCGGGCCGGCGGGCGGCCCCTGAAACATCTTGCCGGAGCACGATCATGCGCATGCAACTGGGATACCGGCTTTCGCTTCGACTGCCGGCACCGACACCGATGATCCTGCTGCTGAACGTGCATCACTCGCGCGCCAGCGATCTGGAACGCCCGGATCTTCTTGTGACCGATCCGGCCGTCCCGATCGAGGCCTATCGCGACGGGTTCGGCAACTGGTGCAACAGGGTGGTGGCCCCCAGCGGCGCGATGACCGTTTCGGGGAGCGGGATCATCCGGGACGGCGGGCTGTCGGATCCGGTCGACCTTTCGGCGCGGCAACACCCGGTCGAACGGCTGCCGGCCGACACGCTGCCCTATCTGCTGCCCAGCCGCTATTGCGAAAGCGACGTGCTGTCGGATTTCGCCTGGTCGCGGTTCGGACAGGGGCCGGTCGGCTGGGCGCGCGTGCAGGCGGTCTGCGATTTCGTGCACGCCCACGTCAGCTTCGGCTACGAACATTCGCGCCCGACCCGCACCGCCGTCGAGACGCTGAACGAACAGGTCGGCGTGTGCCGGGACTTCACGCATCTTGCGGTCGCACTGTGCCGGTGCCTCAACATCCCCACGCGCTATTGCACGGGATATGTCAGCGACATCGGTCAGCCGCCGCCCTATGCGCCGATGGATTTCGCCGCCTGGATGGAGGTCTATCTCGACGGTCGGTGGTGGGTATTCGATCCGCGCAACAATGACACCCGCTATGGCCGCGTGCTGATCGCCCGCGGACGGGATGCGGCGGATGTGCCGCTGATCCACAGCTTCGGGCAACATGACCTCACCGGGTTCGAGGTCTGGATCGACAGGATAGACGACGCGCCATAGACGGCGCGCCGACCTCATCCATCGCGGCCCCCCGCCCTGAGCACGCCCGCGGGGATACCCCGCATGAACCGGGCAAAGCGGCGGCGCCCCGCTTTGCCTGCGCGCCTTTCGCGGCGGCGCCTGTCCGGTTGCGGGGCTGTCCGCCGCTAACGCGCCCCGGCGCTCACCCATCCCAGGAACGCCTTGTCGGGATGGCGCACCACCGGCCGGCCGGTCTGCGCCCACCAGGCGCGCCACTCCGCCTCCAGCGCGTAGACATCCGCGCCGGGCGCCAGCGTCCGCGCCGCCTGAAGCGTCTCGGGCAATAGCGGCGGCAGACCGGCCCTTGGGGCCTCCTCGACAAGGGCGCCCTGCCGGGTGATCACGATCATGTCGCCCTCGACCTCTTCCAGCGCGTAGTCCGGCAGATGCCCTTCGGCGATCATCTTGCGCAGCGCGGCGCGGAACACCCGCACCGGGGCCGCGCTGCCCGCCTTCTTGTGCAGCACGCCCACGCTGACCTTCCAGCTGCGCTGCCGCCCGCAATGCTTGCGCGCCAGTTCGTAGATCCGCCGCTCCAGCGGTTTGCGCAGGCG
>CAZRZN010000101.1:0-13809 GCA_964604565.1 uncultured Rhodobacterales bacterium | reverse complement strand
CCACCGTTCAGGGCATGGAGGATATCCGCACACGCCAGATCGACGTGACCGACCCCGACGCCGTCGCCGCCGCCATGGCCGAGGATCAGACCGCCATGGGCGGGCTCGACACGCTCGTCTGTTCGGCCGGGATCACGGGACCCAACACCACCGTCATCGACTACCCGACGGAGGCATGGCTCAAGGTCTTCGACCTGAACACCCACGGCGTCTTCTACTGCAACCGCGCCGCGGCGGCCCTCATGCGGCCCGCGGGTTTTGGTCGGATCGTCAACATTGCCTCCATCGCCGGGAAGGAAGGCAATCCCAACGCCTCCGCCTACTCCGCCTCCAAGGCCGCCGTGATCGGGCTGACCAAATCGCTGGGCAAGGAACTCGCCAACACGGAGATTACCGTGAACAGCATCGCGCCGGCGGCCGTCCATACCGCGATCTTTGACCAGATGACGCCCGAACATATCGCCTTCATGAAATCCAAGATCCCGATGAACCGCTTCGGCACGCCGGACGAGATCACCTCGATGGTCTGCTGGCTCGCTTCGGATGAGGCCAGCTTCACCACCGGCGCGGTCTTCGACCAGTCCGGCGGGCGCGCGACCTACTGACCGGGACAGGCTCATGAGACTGAAAGGCAAACGCGCCATCGTCACCGGCGGCGGATCGGGGTTCGGCGCGGGTATCGCCACCCGTTTCCGCGCCGAAGGTGCAGAGGTGATCATCGCCGACATCGATCTAGAAAACACCCAAAAGATCGCCGGACAGACCGGTGCCGAGGCGGTCCAGACCGATGTTTCCGACCCGGACAGCGTGACGGACCTGATTCGCACCGCAGAGGACCGGATGGGCGGGATCGACATCCTCGTGAACAATGCGGGCATCACCCATCTGCCCGCCCCCATGGAAGATGTGAGCATGGAGGATTTCGACCGTGTCTTTGCAGTCAACTGCAAATCCGTCTACCTTACCGCCCGCAGCCTCGTGCCCGGGCTCAAGGCGAATGGCGCAGGCGCGATCCTCAACATCGCCTCGACCGCCGGCATCTCGCCCCGCCCCGGCCTGAACTGGTACAATGCCTCCAAGGGCTGGATGAACACCGCGACCAAGGCCATGGCGGTCGAACTCGCCCCCTTCGGCATCCGTGTGAACGCGCTCAACCCGGTGGCAGGTGAAACACCGCTCCTTGCGAGTTTCATGGGGGAGGACACGCCCGAAATGCGGGCGAAATTCCTTGCGACCATCCCGCTTGGCCGCTTTTCCACACCACGCGATCTGGCCAATGCCGCGCTCTTCCTGTGCTCGGATGAGGCCGACATGATCACCGGCGCCTGTCTGGAGGTCGATGGCGGGCGCTGCATCTGACGCCTGCCGCCTCCCGCGGCTTCTTCGGGCCCGAAATATCCTGGGGTGAATGCGCGTCAGCGCAGAGGGGCAAAGCCCCTTCTCCGGAACCCCAAAGGCATCCTGCATCGCAGCGGATCGCCCCTGACCTCAGCCAAGGGACACGCCATGAAACCCGGACGGAAGAACCTCATCACCGACATCGCCGGCTTCCGGGTCGGCAATGCGCAGGACGATCGCATCAAGACCGGAACGACGGTTGTTACCTCCGATTCTCCCTTCACCGCCTCCGTGGCCGTGCAGGGCGGTGCCCCCGGCACGCGTGAGACGGATCTGCTCGCCCCCGACAAGTCGGTCGAACAGGTTCACGCGCTGGTGCTGTCCGGGGGCAGCGCCTTCGGTCTGGCCGCGGCGCAGGGCGTCATGGATGCCCTGCATGAGATGGGACGCGGCTTCCCCGTCTTTTCCGCCCGTGTGCCCATCGTGCCCTCCGCCATTGTCTTCGACCTGCTGAACGGCGGTCAAAAGGACTGGACGACAAACCCCTACCCCGCGCTCGGGCGTCAGGCGCTTGCGGATGTCTCGGACCGGTTTGCCCTCGGCAGCGCCGGGGCCGGGACCGGTGCGCAGACAGCCCGGCACAAGGGCGGATTGGGCTCTGCCAGCCTGGTTCTGGAAGACGGGATAACGGTCGGGGCACTGGTCGTGGCCAACCCGATGGGCAGTGTCATGACACCGTCCGAGCGGCATTTCTGGGCCGCACCCTTCGAGATGGACGGCGAATTCGGCGATCTGGGGCCGGATCCACAGCCGGGCTTTCTCCTGCCACCGAGCCGCAAGGCAGCCGCCATGATGGAACAGGGCAACACAACCATCGCGGTGGTGGCCACCGATGCCGCGTTGACCAAGGCGCAATGCTACCGGATGGCCGTTGCCGCGCATGACGGGATCGCCCGGGCGATTCTGCCGGCACACAGCCCGATGGACGGGGATCTGGTATTCGCCGCCGCTCTTGGGGCACGCCCGCTTGACGATGCGACAGCCCAGTTGACGATGATCGGTCACGCGGCAAGTCTCTGCCTTGCGCGGGCAATCGGGCGGGCGATCTGGATGGCAACGCCAGCGCCGGGCGACACGCTTCCGACAGTTAGCCAAGACCTGCGGCGCGACTAGACCACCCTGCTCAAACATGTTGCGCACAATCGGACGGAATGCGATCCGCGTCGGCGGTCGTGCGGCGCACGGCATTCGGGTCTACTCTACCCACAGCCGATACATGAGGGGCGCACAGAGTATCCGCAGGCCTGACATCGCACCGGCCGGAACATGCCCCATTCAGGCGATCGCGCCCCATGCAAGCCCCGCGATCATGGACCCGATCAGCGCCCACCCCAAATAGGCCCCGAAGATCCGCGGCTTCACAAGTGCCCAGACCGCGATGGCGGCGGGGATACTGCTGACGCCACCGGCAAGGACAAAACTCATCGCCGCCCCCGGCGCCATCCCCTGCGCCAGAAGAGCATCGACCAGCGGCACGGCGGCATACCCGTTCAGATAGGCGGGCGCACCGACAAGGGCCCCCATCAGGATCGGCATCAGGCCGCTGCCGCCCAACGCGCCCGCGATCATGTCTGCCGGAATATAATGGATCATCAGCGCCTCGATCACATAGGCCAGGGTCAGCCATCTCAGCAGAAAGGCCCCGTTCTCAAACCCGCTGTCGCGAAAACGCGCCACCCTCTCCGGCTGTTGCCAGAATCGCCACACAGGCTTGCCCTGGAACGGTTTCTTGGCACCGCAGCAGCCACCGATCTGCGGCTTTTCCCGCAACGGATCACGAAACACGACGCTGCCGGCAAATGCGCGGGTCCCGAAACCGCCCAGCAGACCCAGCCCAACCGCCGCAACGGTCTTGGCAATGGCGAACTCCCAGCCCAGCGTGCCAGCGGTGATCAGGAACATCGCCGGATCCATCAGCGGCGACGCCAGCCAGAAAGCCATGACCGCAGACAGCGGCGCGCCAAGCGCCAGCAGCGCCGCAATGAACGGGATCACTTCGCATGAGCAGAACGGCGACACTCCTCCCAGCACGGCCGCCAGAAGGATCATCCGCGTCTCCCGCCCCTCAAAGGCCCGGGCCAGCAAGGTCTCGGCGCCCGTGGCTTTCATGTAGGCCACCGCAAGAACGGCAAACAGGATGAAGGGCGCCGTCCCGGCGAGCGCGCCTGCGGCAAAGGTCACGGTGTCGTGGAGCTGTGGCGGGTCGATGACCGCGACAAGCGCCAGCAAACCCGCGCTGACCAGCCAGACCTTGGAGATCGACGGCAGGCGGCGCATGCGAGGGGTCGAGGTTTCAGCCATGGTCCGGATCCTTTTGACAGACGGCGGCATCCGCGCAGCACTGGCGCAGAAGATAATCGGAAAGCGCCTCGACCTGCCGGTAATCGGCGGCGGCGCAGATGATGCTTCGGCCCTGACGCGTCTGTGTTACCAGATCGGCAGCGGACAGGATCCTGAGGTGGTGGGTGAGCGTCGACCCGGTGATTCCGGTGCGCGCGCCCAGCGCGCCGATACTCAACCCCTCGGGCCCCGCCCGCACCAGCGCGTGCAGCACCTGAAGGCGCTGTTCGGACCCGAGGGCCGCGAATTTCGAGGCAGCCGTCGCAACATCAAGGTCGGGTGAATCTGGATTTGATATTTTCATATTTCTAATATTATCGAAATGAAATCGATACGCAAGAGTCAAATCAGCTCTCTGGAATTCAGGCCTTCAGGGGAAAGCAGCACGCGGTTGAACGCAGCCCGGGTCCCATCAACCCAGGCGAATACACTTCCGGATAATCCAACCGCCGATCAGGACCACGCGGTCGCCGTCCGAACGTCCAGGCACGATTGCGGCGCGGACCCGGTTGGCAGGGCACAGGCGCGGGCAATCGCGCCCCTACGCATTGCCCGGCGGAGGCACTAAGTTATGAGCCATGGATGAGCTTCTGAATGATATCCGCGCCTGTCGTCTCTGCGCCGACCGTTTCGCACGGACCGAGACCACCCACCGGCCGCGTCCGGTGCTGAGGGCGGCATCGACAGCGCGTCTGCTGATCGCCGGACAAGCCCCCGGGATGAAAGTGCATCACTCCGGGATGCCCTTCACCGACCCGTCAGGCGATCGTCTGCGTGACTGGCTCGGGATCGATGAGGCGACGTTCTATGACCAGAGCAGGGTCGCCATCGTGCCGATGGCGTTCTGCTTTCCCGGCTACCGCAAGGGGTCCGACCTGCCCCCGCCGACGGTTTGCGCGCAGACTTGGCGGGCGCAGGTTCTTGCCGCTCTTCCGGATCTGCAACTTACGCTGCTGGTCGGGGGTCACGCGCAGAAATGGCATCTTGGCGTGAAGTCCGGCATGACCGACACAGTCCTGCGCTGGCGCGACTTTTCGCCCGCCATGATGCCCTTGCCGCATCCCTCATGGCGCAATACCGCATGGCTCAAACGCAACCCATGGTTCGAGGCCGAGCTTCTGCCCGTTCTGCGAACCCGTGTCGCCGAGGTATTGGCATGAGTGACTCCGATCTGACCCCTCTTGACCAAGCCCACGCGCAGATGGAGGCCGCACCGGACGATGATGCCGCGCGCCTGCGGTTCTACGACCGGCTGGCCCATTCCGAACTTTTCCTGATGCTGACCGAAGAACCCGTGGGAGAGTCCGTTTCGCCGGAGATCTTCGATCTGGGCGAGGCGCGTTTCGTTCTCGGGTTCGACCGGGAGGAAAGGTTGTCCACCTTTGCCGGGCGCATGGTGCCATATGCGGCCCTTTCGGGACGGGCGCTGGCAGGGATGCTTTCGGGACAGGGGATCGGGCTTGCCTTGAATCTGGAGGTGGCCCCCTCGCAGATCCTGCTGCCGCCCGAGGCACTGGCGTGGTTGACCACGACGCTCGGAACAGGCCCCGAGCAGGCAGAGGCACGGCCAGAGCAGCTCTTGGCGCCACGCGTGCCGGAGGCATTGGTTACGGCACTCGACGCCCGCCTCGCCAGTGCCGCGGGACTGGCGCGCCGCGCCTATCTGGCCGAGGTGATCTATGATGATGGCACGCGCGGTCATCTGCTGGGTGTGACGGGCGCTGTCTCTGGCGCCGAAACGGCACTGGCAAATGCCATTCATGAGGCGCTGGTCTTTTCCGGTCTTGAGGCAGGTTCGCTGGACGTGACCTTTGTATCAGACAGCGATCCCCTTACGGCCGAACTGTCCCGGGTGGCGCTGCGCTTTGACCTGCCCCAAACTGACTCGCCCAAGGCTGCTGACCGCCCCGCCCCCGGATCGGACCCGGACAAGCCCCCAATCCTGCGGTGATCCGATCCCGGGCACGGAATGTCCGGGGACGATCATGGCGAGGATCAAGAAAACGCTGACAGCTGGATCAAAGAGCGCGCCGGGGGTATTTTGAAAGAAACGGACTGCTGTGAAAGGGGCGGCCCCCCTCCAGATCCATCAACGCTGTAAGGGGCGTCAGGACTGGAGCAGGGACTCCACCTCCGCGCGGCGCGGCATGGCAGGTGCAGTCCCGATACGGGTCACCGAAATTCCCGCAGTCGCGCAACCATATTGCACAGCGACCAGAGGCGTCTTCCCTTCCGAAAGGGCCGCTGCAAACGCCCCGTTGAAGGCGTCACCCGCGCCAGTCGTTTCCTTGACTGCGCCCGCGTTGATCGCCGGAACCAGCCCGTGGCCCGACAGATAGGCGCCGCGCTCCCCCATCGTGATGATCGGCGTCCCGACACCAAGTCCCTGCAAGACCTTGCAGGCCTGTTCGGCGTCGGCCTCATTGGTCACGGTGATCCCCGTCAGCGCCTCGCATTCGGTTTCATTGGGGGTCACATAGTCGCAAAGGGCCAGCATCCCCTCCGGCAGGGCCGCGGCAGGCGCTGGATTCAGGATCGTCGCCACACCGGCCTCCCGCGCGATTTCCAACCCACGCACCGCTGCCGCCATCGGTTGTTCAAGCTGCGTGACAAAGACATCGGCACCGCCAATCAGCCCCGCCTGCGCCTCCACATCCGCGACGGTCATCAACGCGGCAGCCCCGGCGGCCACGATGATCGCATTGTTGCCGGTGCCATCCTCGATGAAGATATGCGCGGCCCCGGTGTAGCTGTCGGCCAATTGCCGCACATGCGGAGTGACACCCGCCTCCGCCCAAGTGTCCAGCGCCAGTTTGGCAAAATCGTCCTGTCCCAGCATGGCAATCATATGGGTGTCGGCGCCAAGGCGCGCGCAGGCGACGGCCTGATTTGACCCTTTGCCACCGGGGCCAAGGGCAAAGGACGTGCCCATGATGGTCTCGCCCATCACCGGCATGCGCGCGGCACGATAAGCGGTATCGGCGACAAAGACGCCAAGGATGACAACCTTGCCCACGATCACTCTCCGTCCGGGGGCACGACACCCTTGCGCAGCGCAAAGCAGCCATAGAACCGGCGTTCCCCGGTCTGAATCACGGCGTAGGCCTGTTTTGCTCGGTCGTAGAAGGCAAATCTTTCGATCCCAAGAAGGCGCGGGCCACCGACGGCGGACACCTCTGCCTGCACCTCTTCCATCACCGGCAGAAGCGTGTCGGGTTCACCGACGACCTCCATCCGGGCGGCGGCATCTTCCACGAAGGTGTCGATGGGATAGACGGATAGCACCGCTCTCACCACGTCCGCCGCAGGCCGGTCAATTCGCAGCACCTCGCCCAGCACGGTTTCCCTCGCAACACTGTCGGAGGGAAAGTTGGTGTCCGCGATGATCAGATCGTCCCCATGGCCCATCGCCCTGAGCGCATAGAGCACATCGGCGTTCAGTATCGGATCTATTCCCTTGAGCATGTCACGTCTCCCCCTCTTTGTTTTCGTTTGCCGGCCGGGCGGGCCGGAGCCGACGCGCGGAACGTCGCGGCCATTCGTCAGCCATCGAAGATCGCCGCCTGCGCGCTGCTAAAGCCTTTTGCCCGTTCCCGCATCGAAGCAATGAAGATGCTTCGGATCCGGCGCCAGATGAACGATCTGCCCCGGCTCGAATGCGTGGCGCTCCCGAAAGATGGACGTCACGGTCTGGCCTTCGAAATTCAGGAACACCATCGTTTCGGAGCCTGTTGGCTCCACCACCTTGACTTCCATCGGCAGGCCACTCTCGGCAAGTATCAAATGCTCCGGGCGCACACCCATATGGACGCTGCCCGACCCGGCAGGCCCGGCGAACCCCTGTCCGCCGATCCGGATCTCTCCGTCGGACAGTTTCCCCGGCAACAGGTTCATCGATGGCGCCCCGATAAAGGTCGCCACAAAGGCGTTTGCAGGATTGTCGTAGAGGTCGAGCGGCGTGCCGATCTGTTCGATGCGCCCGCCCTGCATCACCACGATACGGTCCGCGAGGGTCATCGCCTCGATCTGGTCATGGGTCACGAACACTGTGGTTGTCTTCAGCCGCTGGTGCAGTTCCTTGATTTCCGTCCGCATCTGGATCCGCAACTTCGCGTCCAGATTGGACAGCGGTTCGTCGAACAGGAACACCTGCGGGTCGCGCACGATGGCACGCCCCATGGCAACGCGCTGTCGCTGGCCACCAGACAGGTGGCGCGGCTTGCGGTCAAGGTAATCCGTCAGGCTGAGGATCTCGGCGGCTTCTTTCACGCGGCGCGCGATCTCTGTCTTGTTGACCTTGGCGACCTTGAGAGCGAAGCCCATGTTTTCCGCCACGGACTTGTGCGGGTAGAGCGCGTAGGTCTGAAACACCATTGCAATGTCGCGTTCCGCCGGGGGCAGATTGTTGACCACGCGATCGCCGATCGCGATGGTCCCTCCGTTGATCGGCTCCAGCCCGGCGATCATCCGAAGCAAGGTGGATTTGCCACAGCCCGAGGGACCGACCAGCGCCACGAACTCACCATCCTGTATTTCGACATTCAACCCGTGCAGGACCTCCACGGCCCCATAGGATTTTCGAATGTCCTGAATCTTGACGCCTGCCATTCCCTGCCGTCTCCCCCGCCGTTGAGGGCGGATGCTAGTTAAAGGTTTTTGGGTTGTCCACGACTGGCTGCGGCCTTTCATTGACACAACGTGAATCTCGATCATAGTGAAACGCAAATAGGGAGGGTGTGCGGCGCTAATCCACGGAAAACTAAAAAATTCCTGCGCTCGCTGCGCCACTTCAACGAAGAAATCAACAACAAAATCCAGGGAGGATGAAGATGAAGACGGAACTGTACAACTACATCAGGGCGGCGCAAAAGCTGAACCGCCGCGAAATGCTCAAGGGCACCGCCGCCGTGGGCGCCATGGCGATGCTGCCGGGCGGAGCGGCAAAGGCCGGTAGCCATTCCAACGTGCGCGCGGAGATCCTTAAGATCCCCGGCGTCGGCATGGGATCACCCACCGACAGCGACTGGCAGAAAGTGGGCGAACTGTGTCTCGGCGCGACCAAGGAGAATGTCGCAGAGGGTGAGTTCGAAGGCGTCGAACTGACCTTCATGGGCCTGAACAACCAGAACCTGCACAACTTCCTGTTCCGCGGCTTTCTGAAGCCATGGGAGGCCTATACCGGCGCCCGGATAAACTGGATCGACCTCGCACAGGCCGACTACAACGCACGCTTGCAGCAGTCCATCGCGACCGGCACCGTGGATTTCGACATCATCGAGATGGGGGCCCCCTTCGAAGGGGACGTGCTGGGGCGCGGCATGGCCTCGGAGATGCCCGACTGGGTCAAGGAACAGATCGACATGGACGATTATGTCGATTACCTGAAGGCCCCTGTCGGGACATGGGATGGCAAGACCTATCGCGTGTCGATCGACGGCGACTGCCACAGCTTTGCCTATCGCACCGACTACTTCGGCGAAGGCTCTGTCACCGGCCGTCCGGTGCCGGAGACATGGCAGGAGGTCAACGAGGTCACCAAAGAGCTGATCGGCAAGGAAGACCCGCTGACCGGGCTGCCAGCGCATGGCTATCTCGATCCGCTGAAGGGCTGGGGCGGTTTCGGCTTCTACTTCCTCGAAAACCGTGCGGCGGCCTATGCCAAGCATCCCAACAGCCCGGCTTGGCTGTTCGATCCCGAAACCATGACACCCATGGTCAACAACCCCGCGTGGGTTCAAGCCATCCAAGACGTGATGGACCTGATCGAGGCAGGCGCCTACCCCGCCGACCAGATCAACGCGGACCCGGGCACCACGGCGTTCCAGCAATTCCTTGCGGGCACCGGATCCATGCTGATGTGGTGGGGCGATGTGGGGTCTTCGGCGCGCACCTCCGACACATCCGTGGTCGGGGACGTGGTGGGTTTTGGCATCAACCCGGCGTCCGACCGTGTCTACAACGCGCAAAGCGGCGAATGGGAAGAGACCCGGAACGAGGCTCCGAACATGGCCTATATCGGCTGGGGCGTCTACGTCATGGCCACCGTCGAGGGCGACGAGAAGAAGAAGAAGGCCGCATGGTCCGCGGCGGCGCATCTGGGCGGCAAGGACCTGTCGCTCTGGGCCTCTGCATATCCGTCGGGCTTCCAGCCCTACCGCAATTCCCACTTCCAGTATGAAGAGTGGGAAGAGGCAGGCTACGACCGCGCCTTTGTCGAGGATTTCCTTGGCTCGAACTCGGACAGCTACAACCATCCGAATGCGGCCATCGAACCCCGTATCCCCGGCATCTTCCAATACTATTCGGTCGCCGAAGACGAATTGGCAAAGGGCTACGCCGGGCAATACGGATCGGCACAGGAAACGGCGGATGCCATCGCCGCGGCCTGGGAGGAAATCACCGACCAGATCGGCCGCGAGAGCCAGATTGCGCTCTACAAGGCATCTCTGGGAATGTGACCTTCGTCCATGTCCCGGGCGGGTGGCGCGACGGCGCCGCCCGCCTTCTTGATTCAGACATACCGAACATCAGAGAAGCGCACGCATGTCCACCGAAGGCGACCTTCTTCATACCGTGACCGCGGACGACATTTCCGAAGGTCGAAAACGGCTTGGCAAGACCATGGTCTGGGGCACGGCGGGGCTGTGCATCGCCCTTGCCATTTGGCAGGCCGCGTTCGAGGCCGGGCGTGTCGAAATGGGCTTTGGCAACTGGCGTCCCATCCTTTACGCCTACTTGCTGTGGGCCACCGCGCTCTGCGTCGCCCAGGTGATGGTGCATGGCGAAAAAGGAAAGCGCACGCTTTTCGTTCTGCCGGCGGCGCTGTTCGTCATCAGCCTCGTGATCTTTCCACTGCTGTTTGCGCTCTACATTTCCTTCACCGACTGGAATCTTGCCTCTGTCAACGGTCCACAGCCCAACGGCTGGGACAACATGCGCCAGATGTGGAACGACGCGTTTTACTGGAACGCGCTGAAGAACATGGTCTATTACGTTCTCGCCGTCAGCGTGGAATATGTGATCGCCTTCGGACTGGCGCTGTTGCTGAACGCGCAGATCCGGGCGCGGAAATTCTTTCGCGTCGTCTTTCTGCTGCCGCTGATGCTCAGCCCCGTGGCGGTGTCGTGGATGATCGGCAAATCCATGCTGGAGGTCCGTTTCGGCCCGATATCCCGCGTTGTGCGCGAATTGGGGTTCGAGCCGAGTTTCTTCGGCAACCCGGAGATTGCCCGTTTCATGATCATGGCAATGGACGCCTGGACCTTCATCCCCTTCATGATGATCATGCTTCTGGCCGGGCTTCAGGCCCTCCCGCGGGAGATCATCGAGGCCTCCAAGGTCGATGGCGCGTCTGGGTGGCAAAGCTTCAAGGAAGTGATCTTTCCCCTGATGCTGCCGGTGTCGGTCACCGCCATCGTGATCCGCGTGATTTTCAAGCTGAAGCTGGCGGACATCATCATCAACGTGACATCCGGCGGCCCGGGGGGCGCCACCGATTCCGTCACCAGCTTTATCTTTCGTGAGTATCGGGACAGGTCCAACGTGGGCTACGGCACGCTTCTGGCCATTGTCTATCTTGTCCTCATCATCATCTTCGTCACCCTGATGCTCAAACTCGTGAGCCGTTGGATGGAACGCCCCGCATGACCGCCGTTTTCAAGGACCACGACGCCGACAATAAAGTTTCTGCCAAGTGGTGGGCCAGCCGGATCGCCATTTACGGCGCGCTGATCGCCTGGACCATAATCTGCCTGTTCCCGATCTACTGGACGCTCACGACCTCTTTCAAGATGGCGCCCGACGTGATGCGCGGGAACATGGTCCCGTGGTGGGACTACACCCCGAACTGGCGGGGATGGGAATCCCTGGGACTGTCACCGCGTCTGATTGGCGAGGTTTCGACCGTGCGCGAGGAATTCCTCAAGAGGTTCTGGAACAGCACGATCATTTCGGTTTCGGCGTCCCTGCTGGCGGTGGTGCTGGGGTCGCTTGCGGCCTACGGCCTCTCACGGTTCAACTACCGTTTCGGCTTCATGAGGAACTCGGACATCTCGTTCTTCTTTCTCAGCCAGTTGATCCTGCCGCCGGTGGTGCTGGCGCTGCCGTTTCTTGTCCTTTACCGATCACTGGATCTGCTGGACAGCCGGATCGGCCTTATTCTGCTTTACACGCTGACGGTGCTGCCCATCGTCGTCTGGATCATGCGCGATCAGTTTCAGGGGATCCCCGTCGAACTGGAAGAGGCTGCGCTGGTGGACGGCCTCGGCATCTGGGGATCCTTCGTGCAGATCGTTCTGCCCATCGCCCTTCCGGGGATGGTCGCGGCCTTCATCCTGTCGCTTGTGCTGTGCTGGAACGAATATTTCTTTGCCGCGCTGCTGACCTCCACGGATGCCAAGACATTGCCTGTCATGGTCGCGTCCCAGACCGGATCGCAGGGGATCAACTGGTGGTCCATGGCCGCGCTGTCGTCGGCGGCGATCCTGCCGCTGGTGATCGTCGCGATCTTTCTTGAGAAATATATCATCAAGGGCATGGCCGCGGGCGCAGTCAAATAGGTCATTCCATGTTGGTGTGGCGCGCGCGCATATCCTCGACCGAGGCGCCCGTCATGTCTTGCAGGCGTAGCACAAGGATCTCTGCCAGGAAGAACAGCGCGCCCTCATAGACCGATCCCATCGGCAGGACAGAGGATTTAACCGTTCCCTGATCGGTCGCCATGGTTTGCGCCGGGATCAAAAGGATATGATCGGCGAGCTTTGCCGCCGGTGCGTCGGGCGTTGCGGTCAGGAACAGGATGCGCGCACCGTCCCGGCGCGCCGTGGTCATCAGTGCAGTGACGGTCGACAATTCACCGGGACCCGCGGAGGCAACGAACAAGTCACCCGGACCAAGCGGCGGCGCATTCATGTCCCCGACCATGCCTGCGCGCAGGCCAAGATGATACAAGCGCATGGCGAGACCGCGCATTTGCAGCCCTTCGCGCCCGCATCCATAAAGCATCACCGCCCCCGCATCGGCCATCATCCGGCAGGCCGTCTCCACATCGGCAGGCAGCACGGCATCCAATGCCCTGCCCACCTCTTCCAGTGCTGTTCGAGCATCAGCCATCGGCGCCCAACTCCGCCGCGATGTCCCTTGTCTGCTCATAAAGCCGTCGGAACAGCCCATGGGCCTTGTCATAGGCGGCGGTCGGCCGCGCGGTCACCGTTTGCGCCACGGGGTTCCATTTGGCGATATCCCCCCGTTTCACCAGTCCGACAGACAAGGCGGCCAGAAAGGCATCCCCATAGCTTGCGCCCACCGTCTTTTCACAGACGATCTGGTCGATCCCGGTAATATCGGATGTCGCCTGCAACCAAAGCAGGTTTTGGGTGCCACCGCCCACCGCCAGCAATCGGTTCGGGGACTGATCGAGCTCCGCGAAGGTGTCGGTCACATGCCGCGTGCCATGTGCGATGCCCTCGATCAGGGCGCGATACAGGTCGCCGCGGGTATGCGTCAGGTCCAGACCGAACAGGACACCCTTGGCGTTCATGTCATGGATCGGTGTCCGCTCGCCCGAGAAATACGGCAGCATCAGGAGACCGTTCGCGCCCGGCGGCGACCCAGCCGCCTCTTGGGCAAGAAGGGGAAAGGCCTCCGCCGGGTCCAGATCGCGCGCGATTTGATCGCGGAACCAATGGGTCAGCGTGCCGGACGTCGCCAGCCCCGCCATGGAGGCATGTTCCCCCTCGAACAGCCACGGCGCATACCAGATCCGCGGGTCCGTCACCTTGGACTGTGCAAGCAGGATGATGAAGATGGTCGATCCATACATCACCATCATGTCGCCGGGCCGTGCCACCCCGACCGACAAAGCCTCTGCCGCAGCATCAATGGTTCCAGCCGTCACCGGGGTGCCGGGGGCCAGTCCTGTCTGCCGCGCCGCGGCCTCGGTGACATGGCCGGCGATCTCATCTGACCACATCAGCCGGGGCAATGTTTCAAGCGGCAGGATATCACACGCCAGGTAGTCCACCCAGGATTGCGTTTGAACATCGTAGAGCGGCGAGAAATTGGCCGCCGTGT
>CAZRZN010000100.1:0-13851 GCA_964604565.1 uncultured Rhodobacterales bacterium | reverse complement strand
GCTCCCCGAAGGAGTTGACCGGCCCGGCCTACGGACATGGCGCGCTGACCTTTCAGGCATGGTATCGGGCGCAATTCGGCACGGCGGCATGGGACGATCTGGACAAGATCCCGCGTCCCATGTGGATGGATTACCTGCGCTGGTATCGCTCCGTTCTGGACATCCCGACAGAGAACGGCGTTTCCGTCGATCTGGTCGAGCCAGAGGGCGACCTGCTGCGCCTGCATCTGTCAGGCGCGGTCGAAGATACGATCCTGACCCGCAAGCTGATCTTTGCCACGGGCCGGGATGGCACGGGGCAGCCGAACATTCCGGGTTTCGTAGCGGATCTTCCTCCACGGTATTGGGCGCATAGTGCGGATGAGATCGATTTCGCCGCGCTCAAGGACAAACGCGTCGCGGTGGTGGGCGTGGGCGCATCCGCCGTGGACAATGCGGCAGAGGCGTTGGAGCATGGCGCGTCCGAGGTCCGTCATCTCGTCCGCCGCAAGGAGATGCCGACGATCAACAAGATGATGGGGATCGGCTCTTTCGGATTTACTGCCGGCTATGCCAGCCTGCCAGACGAATGGCGCTGGCGGTTCATGCAGTATTCCTTTGCCACCCAGACCCCGCCGCCGCATGGCTCCACCAAAAGGGTCAGCCGCCATCCCAATGCCTATTTCCACTTTGGCAAGGCGGTGGAAACGACCGTGGAAAAGGATGGCGCCGTGCAGGTGGGCTTTGCCGATGGTTCGTCATACGAGGCGGATTTCGTCATTCTGGGCACCGGGTTCACCATTGACCCGATGTCCCGGACGGAATTCGGCGATGCGGCGGGCGACATTCTTCTGTGGCGCGATGTATATACCCCGCCGGAGGATGAGCAGTCCCGCGATCTGGGAAGCTTTCCCTACCTGAACGCGAATTTCACCTTTCGCGAAAAGGTGCCCGGAACCGCGCCTTGGCTTGCCAATGTCTATTGCTTCAACTACGGCGCATCGGCCAGTTTGGGAAAGGTCAGCGGCGACATTCCGGGAATTTCCGAAGGGGCCGCATGGCTGGCGCGCGCCGTGGCGGCGGAGTTGTATGTCGAGGATGTGCGCGATCACTGGCAGGCCATGCTGGACTATGCCAAGCCCGAACTCGACGGCAGCGAATGGGAACCTTCCGAACTTGCGCCTGCGGAAAAGAAGGGGAAAGTGGCCTGATGGGACTGGATACCACTGCAACGATGATCGCGGGCGTCGCCGGGGATACGCCGGTTGGCCGCGCGGTTGAAACCCGCGCCTCGATTTTCGACATGACGCAGGCCGCTGAGGACGCCGTCCTGCGCCCGAAGGATCCCGGCCCGTGGAGCCACGCCTTGCGCGCTGGCCTTGCCGCGCGGATCGCAACGCTGAACTCAGATGCGGAACTGGCCGCAAGGTTTGTCGCCGACGCGGGCGAATTCGCCATGCTGGCGGATCCGGCCAACGACGGCGATGCGCAGGGGGTATCTGCGGTCGTCGCTTTCATGGACAGGGTCGCGGCAGACACGCGGAACGTGGCGGTGCGCGACGTGTCGGATCTTCAGGCGGCAGGTGTGGCCGATGCCGATATCGTCCGGCTGGCGGAGTTGAACGCCTTTCTGGCCTACCAGATCCGCGTGATCGCCGGTCTGCGCCTGATGAAGGACATTTCCGCATGAGCAAGGTCATCACGAAATTCACCCGCAACGTGCCGCATTGGCAGCCACGCGTCACCCCGGTCGATCTGCAGGAGGCGACCGAAGAACAGTTGGACGCGCTGAAGGTGACGCCATCCAACACCAAGGTGTCGGATTACGTGCTGACGCTGGCCCATGACGTCGAAAGCCTCAAGGTGCGGTCTCCCCTGTTCAACGGCATCATGTATGACAAGGGCGGAATGAGCCGCGCGGAACGGGAGCTGGGGGCGCTTGCCGCGTCGATGGTCAATCATTGCATTTACTGCGCAGCAGTCCACGCGATGCGCCACGCGCAGCTTGAGAAATCGACAGAGGTCACCGACGCGCTTTTCCGGGACGGGGTGAATGCGGAGCTTGGCCCGCGGGACCGGGCGATCTTTGATTTCGCGGTTGCCCTGTCGGAATGTCCATCCAGGGCGGGCCGCGAACAGATGACGGCCCTGCGCGAGGCCGGGCTGGACGAGGCCGAAATTCTGGATCTTGTGCTTTCGTCATCGCTGTTTGGTTGGGCAAATCGCCTGATGCATGTGCTTGGCGATCCGGTCCGGACCGAAAGTGAAGAGGCATAGAGGCCAGCCACCGTATTCGGGGATTGGATTTGCCCGCGCGCACCGGCCCGATGGGCCCCTGTCGATCCAGGGCATGCGCGTGAGCTGACAGTAAGTAGAGGATTTGGGCACATGAAGATCGGATTGGCTGGCGCAGGCTCCATCGCGTTCGGGACCGCAGCTGTTCTGCATGAGCAGGGCCATGACCCTATGCTCTGGTCGCCTTCGGGGGCTGGCACGGCGGATCTGGCCGAAGGGGCGCCGCTGATCGCGACTGGCGCAGTGGAAACGTCGATGACCCCGCGCATCGCGGCATCCGCGCACGCGCTGGCCCAAGAGAATGACGTTCTGATCCTGACGCTGCCGGGATATGGTCACAAGACCGCGCTGGACGCGCTGGCCCCCCATATCACGCCGCGCCATCAGGTGATCATCTCGTCCCATGCCTCGTTGGGGGCGGTCTATCTTGCGCAGCTTCTGGCAGAGCGGGGCGTAAAAGTGCCGATCACGGCCTGGGGCACGACAATCTGCACCGGGCGGCGACAGTCCGGCACCGAGGTAAAGGTAAACACGGTCCGCAGCCGCGTCGACCTGTGCACCGTTCCGGCCGATCGGTCGGAGGAGGCATTGGCCCTGTGTCAGACCCTGTTCGGGGATCGGTTCCAGTCACGCGATGGCCTGTTGGCGATCTCTCTGTCGAACCTGAACCCGCAAAACCACATGGGTATCGCGCTGGGCAACATCACCCGGATGGAGCGCGGCGAAACCTGGAGCCAGGGGCAGAACGTGACCCCGACGGTGGGCCGCCTGCTGGAAGCACTGGATGAGGAACGGTTGGCCATCGCCCATGCGCTGGGCCTTGAGGTCAAGACGATCTTTGAGCATTTCCACCTGTCGTTCCATGTGCCTGTGGCCTCGATTTCCGAAATGAATCAGCAGATGCATGCGCAGGGCAACGGCGGGACCGGTCCGGCCACCGCCGACAGCCGATATGTCACCGAAGACGTGCCATACGGACTGGTGCTGACCGCCGCATTGGGGCGGCTTGCGGGCCATCCCGCGCCTTTGCATGAGGCAGGTATTCGCATTTTTTCGGCCATGTATGGCCGCGACTTCGAAGAAGAGAACGAAATCCTGAAAGCACTTGATCTGGACCGCTACAGCCTCGACGATCTGACACAGGCGGCGCGCAGCGGGGTGTTGCGTCACCCCGAAGGCGCCGTCTGAAACCACAATACACAAAAAACCAAAAACCAAAACGACCACGGGACCAACAAGGAGAGACCAAAATGACAAAACTGATCTACAACCGCCGCCGTTTTCTGGGCACTGCCGCCGCGACGGGCGCCCTGCTGGCCTCACCGGCGTATCTGCGCCGCGCGTCCGCGCAATCCGGCGGAGAGGTGAACATCTGGACCTATAACGACTTCGTGCCGGAAGCCTTCAAGGAGCAGTTCGAGGCCGAGACCGGGATCAAGGTGAATGTCCGTCTCGTGGATGACCAGGGCAAGCAGTTCAACCTGCTCGCCGCCGAACAACCCAACCCGACCGTGGACATCATGACCGTGGCGGGCCACCGGTTCCTGCAATTCATCGACAGCGAGCTTCTGGCGCCGCTGGACACGGATCGCCTGTCCAACTGGGGTAACATCAACCCGACCTTCTCGGAATCGGACTGGTCGACGATCAACGGCAACAAGTGGGGCGCGCCGATCCTGTCCGGGATGGAGGTGCTGTCCTACAACACCGACTACGTCACCGAGGAAGAAGCACTGACCTGGGACACGCTGTTCAGCGAGAAATACAAGGGGCAGACTGCCTATATCATCCAGGACATGATGTCGATCGTCATGCTGATGAAGGGGTATGACGGCAACATGGTCGCCTATATGGACGACCCCGAAAAGGCCGCGGCCATCGTCGAGGAAGCCAAGAATTTCCTGATCGAGCACAAGTCGCTGGTGCGCAAGTATTATGACGGTGGCGCCGAATTCCAGCAGATGATGGTCAATCAGGACATCGTGCTGGGTCATTCCTGGAACGGTCCGGCCGCCGCGCTGATCAACGACGGCTTCCCGCTGGCCATGACGATCCCGCGCGAGGGATCCTACGGGTTCGTCTATACCTACAACATCGCGAACAACGCGCCCAACGTCGACAACGCCTATACCTTCCTCGATGCCATTCTGGCCTCGCCGGAAATCGGGGCTGCGATGACCAAGGCATCGGGCTTCATCTCCACCTACAAGGGCGCGGACCAGTATCTGACCGAGCTGGAAAGGAAGTCGACCTCCTTCCCCGAAGAGCAACTGGCCAACTTGCAGTTCTTCCGGGCCGAGGCGAACGACATGAAATACAAACTGGTCGATCCGGCCGTTGAGGCGGTCAAGGCCGCCTGATCTCATCGGTAAATCCGCCCCTGTCCTGCGTGCATCGCGGGGCGGGGGCTTTTGACACTTCCGGAAAGATGATCGCATGACCTACGACGCATCCACGCGGCGGGATGGGCAGACCATTGGCCGAAAGACCGCGGATCGGACTTTCTGGGGCCGACTGTCCTCCTGGGGGCCATATCATGCGCTGATGCGGCTTGTGACGGCCTCACCCCGACGCCAATTCCTGATCCTTGCCGCGCTGCCGGTGCTTTGGGTGCTGACGCAGCACCTTGGACCCATGCTGCAAATGTTGCGCGTCAGCCTGACGGACGCCTATCCGGTCGCGCCGGGTGTGGAACAAAGCTTTACCTTCGACAATTACATGCGGTTCTTCGGAGACAGCATCTTCTGGATGCCGTTTTTCCGGACGCTGACCTTTGCCGCGGTCTTTACCTTCTGCACGCTGATCATAACCTATCCGGTGGCCTATTTTCTGGCCCGCCATGTCAGCCGCCGAAACCAGATGCTGATGCTTTTGCTGCTGCTCATCCCCTTCTGGGTGGGGGAGATCGTGCGGACCTATGCCATCATGATCCTGCTGGGCAATACCGGGGCCGTGAACCTCGTGTTGCGGTTCTTCGGCCTGATCGACCGGCCCATTCCCTTCATGTATACCAGCTTTTCCATGGGCGTCGGGATTGTCTACCTGACCGCGCTCTACATGCTGCTGCCGCTATATTCCGCGTTGGAAAAGCTGCCCAAAAGCCTGAATGAGGCCGCCGCCGACCTTGGCGCAGGGGCATGGACGCGGTTCCGCCGTGTGACGCTGCCCATGACGATTGAAGGGATTTCGTCCGGCTGCACGCTGGTCTTCCTGATCTCGACAGGGTTCTACGCCACGCCGGTTCTGCTGGGCGGGCCATCCACCACGGTCTTTGCCGAAACCATTGCGGGTTTCTTCCACGTCGCCGGGGATCAATGGCCTACGGGCGCGGCCTTTGCGACGATCATGTTCCTCGCGGCACTGATCATCACCGGGGCCTTTCAGAAGCTGATGAACATGCTCCGCAAGGGGGACACGAAATGAACCGTGGCAACCGCATCTTTCTCAGCTGCTTCTACTGGGCCTTTGTCCTCTACGTCTTTGTTCCGCTGTTGTTGATGGTTCTCATGGGCTTCAAGGACAGCAACTTCATCGGGTTTCCGATCCGGTCCTGGACCCTTGATTGGTACACCGGTGTCTTCAACGATGCCGAGGTGTTGTCGACTTTTGGCTATTCCATCGCCATCGCGGTGCTGTCCACGCTTGTCTCCGTCTTTGTTGGCACATGGATCGCCGTACTCTTGCAGGGCCGCAGCTTTCTTGGGCGCACGGCGATCTTCGGGCTGACCGTGCTGCCCGCGCTGGTGCCGGGGATCATCTCTGCCATCGCGTTCCGCATCTATGCCCGCTGGCTGGGGATCGAGCCGGGGATGGGCGCGATTGTCTGGGCCCATGCGGTGCACAACGTGCCCTTCGTGGCGCTGGTCGTGATGGCGCGGCTGTCGACCCTTCCGAAAAGCCAGATAGAGGCCGCCCGCGATCTTGGGGCCGATCCGTTCATCGCCTTTTCGCGGATCACGCTGCCCTATCTTGTGCCCGCGATCCTGGGCGCGTCGATCTTTTGCCTGCTTCTCAGCTTTGACGACTTCGTCCGCTCCTTCTTCCTCGGGGGGTATGAGCCGACGCTGCCGGTGCTGATCTTTGCCAAACTCCGTTCCGGCATGAGCCCGGAAATCAACGCCATCGCCACCGTTGCGCTGATTCTGACCGCTGTCATCGGCATCTGGGCCGAACGCTTTACCCGCCGCGCAAACAAGGAGTCCGACGCATGACGTCCGATCAATCCCCGCTGGTTCGCATCGAAGGTATTTCCAAACGGTTCGGAAATGCCGTGGCGCTGGACAATTTGCAACTGGACATCGCGCAGGGCGAATTCGTGACCTTCCTTGGGCCTTCGGGCTGCGGAAAATCCACCACTCTGCGCATCCTTGGCGGATTCGAACGCCCCGACACAGGCCGAGTGATCCTTGATGGTGAGGACGTAACGGGTTTGCCGCCGGAAAAACGGCATGTGAACATGGTGTTTCAGGACTATGCGCTGTTTCCGCACATGACGGTTGCGCAGAACATTTCCTTCGGGCTGGAGCTGAAGGGCATGGGCCGGGCGGAGATAAAGCGCCGTTCGGATGAGATCGTGACCTTTCTGGAACTTGACGGATTTGAGGGGCGCTATCCCGGGCAACTCTCTGGCGGTCAGCGCCAACGGGTGGCGCTGGCCCGTGCATTGGCCCCGGATCCCGCATTGTTGCTGCTGGACGAACCTCTGGGTGCGCTGGACGCCAAGCTGCGCGGGCAGGTTCAGCAGGAGCTGAAGTCGATCCAGCGGCGCACGCACAAGACCTTCTTTTTCGTGACCCACGATCAGGAAGAGGCGCTGACCATGTCCGACCGGATCGTGGTGATGAACAAGGGCCGGGTGGAGCAGGACGGAACGCCCGAAGAGCTGTATTTTCGCCCCGCAAACCGCTTTGTCGCGGAGTTCATTGGCGAAACCAATCTTCTGTCGGGAAAGGTTCGCGGCGCCGAAGGCGACAAGATCGTGATGGATTGGCAGGGCGAGACGCTGCATGGCCTCGCGCCACAGGCGAAACCCGACCGGGGGCAGGTGATCACGGCCTCTGTCAGACTGGAAAAGCTGGGTTTTCATTCGGACCGGCCGGAGACTGCGAACGCGGTCAAGGGGCGGGTCGTGGGGAAGACCTTTCTCGGCAGCCGAATGGCAATGGAAATTGCCGTGGGCGATGCCGGGGAGGCGATGCTGAAAGCCTATGTGGATGCCGAAACCGGCCAATCCGTCGGCACCGAACCGATCTGGATCGGATGGGACGCGGAAAGCATGGCGGTCCTTGCGGACTGACCAACAGGGCTTTCGGGTCTTGCCGCATGTTTTGGGGCCGGCCCCGGAACAGCTCTGATCGTGCCTTGCATACCCTGAACACCTGCGGCGGGTCGTTCCCTCCGGCTAGGCCATCAGGGGCGACGAAATGCGACACTGTATACAGCCGCATACTGTAGACGTCGGGCTGGGCTTGGCCTATGGAGGGGCCAAACCCGCGATGCGAATTCAGAAAGGCTGGACACATGTCTGATACGACCCCCGACATCATTTACACCAAGGTCGACGAAGCGCCGGAGCTGGCGTCTGCCTCCTTGCTGCCGATCATCCAGAAATTCGCGGCTGCGGCAGGGGTCAGCGTCGGCACAAAGGACATCTCGCTCGCGGGCCGTATCATCGCCGCCTTTCCAGAAGTCCTGACCGAGGAACAGCGGATCCCCGACGACCTTGCGGAACTTGGGCAACTGGTCAAAACGCCTGAGGCGAATGTCATCAAACTGCCCAATATTTCGGCCTCCGGGCCGCAGCTGATTGCCGCCATCCGTGAATTGCAATCGCAGGGCTACGCCTTGCCGAACTACCCGGATGCGCCCGCGACCGACGCGGAAAAAGCCGTTCGCGCAAAATACGACACCCTCAAGGGGTCCGCCGTGAACCCGGTCCTGCGAGAGGGCAATTCGGATCGGCGCGCAGCGAAGGCTGTCAAGAAATTCGCGCAGGACAATCCGCACCGGATGGGCGACTGGACCGCGGACAGCAAGACGCGCGTCGCCTCCATGCCGGGAAATGATTTCTTTGCGAATGAGACGTCGGCCACGCTGGACGGCGCGGCGACGGCTAAGATCGTGCTGGAGACTGCCGATGGCGAAACCGTCCTGAAAGAGGGCGTCAGCTATCCGGCGGGAACGGTCGTGGACGCCACCTATATGTCAGCCAAGGCGCTAGACGCGTTCCTCGCCGAGGAAATCGACAAGGTGAAGGCCGATGGCACGCTGTTTTCCCTGCATATGAAGGCCACGATGATGAAGGTTTCGGACCCCATCATCTTTGGTCACGCGGTCAAGGCATGGCTGGCGCCGGTGTTCGAGAAATACGGGGACAAGATGAAGGCGCTGGGCGTCAATCCGAATTCTGGCATGGGCGATCTGTTGATGCGGGTGAAGGACAGCCCCGAGATCATGGCCGCCATCGAGGACGTGCGTGCGGCGCGTCCACCGATGTATATGGTCGATAGCGACAAGGGCCTGACAAACCTGCATGTGCCGTCAGATGTGATCATCGACGCGTCGATGCCCGCGCTGATCCGGTCCGGCGGCAAGGGCTGGGGTCCGGATGGCACGGAATCGGACACGACCTGCGTGATCCCCGATAACTGCTATGCGCCCGTCTATGATGAGACGATCAAGTTCTTCAAGCAGAACGGTAAGTTGAACCCCGCGACGGCCGGCACTGTGCAGAACATCGGTCTGATGGCGCAGAAGGCCGAGGAATACGGCAGCCACCCCACCACTTTTGAAATTCCGTCCGACGGCACGGTGAAGATGGTTCTGGAGGATGGCACGGTGTTGCACCGGCACACCGTCGAGGCGGGCGATATCTGGCGCTCAGCCTCCGCGCGCAAGGCGCCGATCGAGGATTGGGTCAATCTGGCGATTGACCGTCAGGCCGCCGAAGGCTGCCGCGCGATCTTCTGGCTGGACGCGAACCGCGCCCATGACGCTGAGCTGATCAAGTTTGTCATGCCCATTCTCGAGGCGCGCGGCGTGGCCGACAAGTTCGAGATCATGGACCCGCGCGCGGCCACACGTGCCTCGCTGGAGACGATCACCGAAGGCAAGAATTGCATCGCCATCACCGGCAACGTGCTGCGCGACTACCTGACCGATCTTTTCCCGATCCTTGAACTGGCCACGTCGGCCAAGATGCTGTCAATCGTCAAGCTGATGAACGGCGGCGGCCTGTTCGAGACGGGGGCAGGCGGGTCCGCCCCGAAGCACGTGCAGCAGTTGATGGAACAAAATCACCTGCGTTGGGACAGCCTGGGCGAGTTCTGCGCACTGGGTGAAAGTTTCAAGTTCCTTGGAGAGACGCGGAGCAATCCAAAGGCGCGCATCCTTGGCGAAGCGGTCGAAGTCGCGACACAAGGGATTCTGGACAATGGCCACAGCCCCAGCCGCAAGGTCGGTGAACCGGACAACCGCGACAGCCACTACTGGTTCGCCCGCTACTGGGCCGATGCTCTGGCGGCGCAAACCGATGATGCAGAACTGGCTGCCCATTTCGCGCCAATTGCAAAGGCCCTGACCGACGGTGAGCAAGCCATTGTCGGCGAGCTGGCTGCTGCGCAGGGATCTCCTGCGGATCTGGGGGGATACTACCATTGTGACGAGGCAAAGACCGCCTCTGTCATGCGCCCTTCGGCTACGCTGAACGGCATCATCGGCTGAAAGTGTTGGCCACTGCCATGAAAGAAAACACCCGCCGGAGATATCTCCGGCGGGTGTTTTCGTTTTCGGCGTCAGTCCTTCGACACATCCGTTTCCGGCAGTTGCCGTTCCGGTGGATCGTCGTAGATTGTCCAGCTGTGCTCGCGTCCGGTGTCCGGCAGGTCGGAGCGTTTCATCGCGAGGATGATATGCGTCTGCGCCAGAAACAGGGCAGACACAGGGGCCGTCAGAAACAGGAACAGCGTGATCATCAGCTCATGAAAGGAAAACCCGTCTTTCTTCAGCAGGAAATACAGCATGGAGGCGATGAGAACGCCACCGACCCCTAGCGTCGTGGCCTTTGTGGGGGCGTGAAGCCGTTGCATGGTATCGGTCAGTTTCAGCAGGCCGACAGAGCCCACAAGACCGAAGAGTCCCCCGACCACAAGAAATGCCGAGATGAGAATTTCAGCAAGCATCTACGCCTCCTTCATTCGATGATGTCGCCGCGCAACAGGAACCGGCAATAGGCCACGGTCGATACAAACCCGACCATCGCAACCAACATCGAGGCCTCGAAATAGACCGCCGTTCCCTGTTGCACGCCATAAAGCACCAACAGCGCGATAACGTTGATCACCATCGTGTCCAGCGCCAGAACGCGGTCCGCCTGACCCGGGCCGCTGATGATACGCCAGAGATTGAACAACAGGGCCAATCCGAAGCATCCCAGCGCAAAATACAAAGCGTAGGTGATCATCAGAAAATCTCCTTTAGCCGGGCTTCGTAGCGGGTCTTGATCTCATCACGCACGCCTTCGGGATCATCCGTATGCAGGCAATGCACCAAAAGGCAGGTGCCGTCCGACGACAAAAGCGCCGACACCGTGCCCGGTGTCATGGTGATCGTCCCGGCCAGAACCGTGATCGCCTCTGGCGAGGTAAGGTCCAGCGGGACGATGACCCACTGCGAATGGATTTCCGAACGTGGCTTGAACAGGATGATCATCGCGACCTGGACATTGGCCACGACGATGTCCCACAGGACGATCAGCACATAGGTGATCGCCTTGAACGGGTGTCTCAGTCTTGGTCGGCCCGGCCAATAGGGAGAGGTCAGGATGGGCACCACGATGCCCAGAAAACCGCCCAGCAGGACATTGCCCACCGTCACCTTGTTGACCAGCATCAGCCAGACGAACAAGAGCGTCAGGCTGAGCAATGGATGCGGAAAGACGCGTTTCAGCATGGCTCAGCCCTCCTCGCCGGTTTGCAGAACCGACCCGATATAGCCGGCCGGATCGAAAAGCTGTTCGGCGGCTGCCTGCATGTAGTCGGTCGCCGGTCCGGCCAGAACAGCCAAGGCCACCAGCAGACCGATCAGCATCATCGTCGGCGCCACCTCCTGCCCGGTGGCGGGCGCGGGGTGGGGATCTGACTGTATCGGTTCGGTGCCCTCCGGGCGGGCCAACGCTGTGGATTTCCAGAACAGCAGACTGCCTGCGCGGGCAAACCCGACGATGGTCACCAGAGAGCCGATGAGAATGCCGCTCCAGGCCCAGGTGATCAGGCCCGGATCGCGCAGCGCGTCCAGGATCAACAGCTTGCCGAGGAAGCCGCTCAGCGGTGGCATCCCGGCCATGGCGATGGCCGCGGCAAAGAAGAGAGCTGCGAACAGGCCGTTCTGCAAGACCGGTTGCTGTGCACTTAGACTGTCTGACCCGCGCCGGGTCACCACAAGGTCCGCCAGAAGGAAAAGCGCGGCTGCCGAAAAGGTGGAGTGCACCAGATAGTAGAGCGCGGTTTCCGTCGCATAGACGTCCATGGCCGCCACGGCGAGCATCATTGTCCCCATGGAGCCGATGACGGAGAAGGACAGGAGCGGCATCAGTCGTCGCGCGGCCAACACCCCGATCGCCCCCAGCGCCAGCGTCACCATCGCCGCGGGGAACAGCCATTCCGTGACAAGCCCCTCAGTCCCGGGCGTGTCCGGCCCAAAGGCCAGCGTGTGCATGCGGATGATCGCATAGGCACCGACCTTGGTCATGATGGCGAACAGGGCCGCCACAGGCGCGGGCGCGTTGGAATAGGTCGCAGGCAGCCAGAACTGGACCGGGAACAGCGCGGCCTTGATCATGAAAACGATCAGCAGCAGGATCGCCGCGACACGGACCATGGCGGCCTCTTCAGGTGGGATCAGCGGCACCTTGACCGCCAGATCGGCGATGTTGAGCGTCCCGGTGGTAGCGTAAATCGTGCCCAGCGCGAAGAGGAACAGTGTCGACCCGGCAAGGTTCATGACCACGTATTGCAGGCCCGCCTGCATCCGGACCTTGCCGCCTGCATGAACCATCAACCCGTAGGAGGCGATCAGCAAGACTTCGAAGAAGACGAACAGGTTGAATGCGTCGCCGGTCAGGAATGCCCCGCAAATCCCCATAAGCTGGAACTGGAAAAGCGCGTGGAAATGCCTGCCCCGCGCATCCCATCCCGTGGCAATCGAATGCCAGAGGACGATCAGGGCCAGCACGGCAGTCAACAGGACCATCATGGCCGACAGCCGGTCCAGAACCAGCACGATGCCGAATGGCGCGGGCCAGTCGCCAAGGCGGTAGACATGCGTTCCGCCATCGGCCGCCCAGACCGTCAGGCCAAGCGCGATCACCGCAAGCGCAACAGTTCCGGCGACAGATGCCGCCCGCGCCAGAACGATGTCGTGCCGCATCACGTAACCGATGAGCGGTGCCAGCAGGGCCGGCAGCACGACAGGGGCAATGATCCAGTGACTCATGCCGTGTCGTCCTTTTCTTCCGTGTCGACCATGTCGATCTTGTCATCCCCGGCTTCGAGATAGGCGCCAAGCGCGAACATCACGAGGACCGCCGTCATGCCAAAGGAAATCACGATGGCCGTCAGCACCAGCGCCTGTGGCAGAGGGTCAGAGTAGGGCACGTCCGCGTATTTTTGCAGGACCGGGGGGGCATTGATTGCCAGCCGCCCGGTAGAGAACAGAAAGACGTTCACGGCATAGGACAGCATCGCCAGTCCCAGAATGACCGGAAAGGCGCGCAGGCGCAGGATCAGGTAGACCCCGCCCGCCGTAAGTGCGCCGACAGAGCTTGCGACGACGAGTTCCATGTTACGCCTTTCCTTTCTCGACCATCTTCGGCGGTCGGGAGGGGTCATAATCCATCGGTTCGGGGTTCACGGTCTCCCCGGCGTGGCGGGCCATCCGCGACAGGCTGAACAGCATCAGCATCACAGCCCCCAGAACGCAAAGGAAAACCCCCAGATCGAACAGCGCCGCCGTGGCCAATTCGAACTCTTCGATCGGCGGGATGTTCACATAGGTGAAGGCAGAGGTCAGGAAGGGTGTTCCCGAAAGCCATGCGCCTGCTCCGGTCAGACCCGCGATCACAACGCCCCATCCGATCATCGCGTGATATTCAAGCTGTTGACGCCGCGTGGTCCAGGCAAAGCCGGAGGCCATGTATTGCATCAACAGCGCGATGGAAACCACCAGACCGGACACGAACCCGCCACCGGGCTGGTTGTGCCCGCGCAGGAAGATGTAGACGCCGACCATGATCGCGATCGGCATCATGACCCGCGTCGCAACGACCATCATCAGGGGATGCCTGTCGCGTGAACGGTCCGCGTCATAGTTCGAATTGCGCAGGCGCGCACCGGCCGGGCCGCTCAGCAGCGCCTCCATCACCGCAAAGATCGCCAGACCCGCGATGCCCAGAACGATGATTTCGCCGTAGGTATCATACCCCCTGAAATCCACGAGGATCACGTTCACGACGTTCGTGCCGCCGCCGCCCTCGTAGGAATTGGCCAGATGGTAGTCGGAGATGCTGGAAAAATCCCGTGT
>CAZRZN010000099.1:8914-13948 GCA_964604565.1 uncultured Rhodobacterales bacterium | reverse complement strand
CTACACGTACTGACACACTCTTTCCCTACACGACGCTCTTCCGATCTGCCGCTCGTTCGCGGGGCGAACGTCGCCCCGCCCACCGTCCCGCAGGGCGACGGTCATGACCAACCGCGTGCTGCTTGTCGATGACAATGCCGCGGTGCGCGAGGCCCTTGGCCAGACGCTGGAACTGGCAGAGTTCGATACCTTGACCGCCGGTTCCTTTGTCGAGGCCAAGGATCACATCGGTCCGGAGTTCGACGGGGTGATCGTCTCCGACATCCGGATGCCCGGGCGGGATGGGTTCTACCTGCTGGATCATGCGTTGACGCGGGATCCCGACCTGCCCGTGATCCTCTTGACCGGTGAGGGAGACATTCCCATGGCGGTCCAGGCGATGTCGCGAGGGGCCTTCGGGTTTCTGGAAAAGCCGTGCAGCCCGGCCGATTTGACCGCGGTCATCTCGCGCGCGCTCAGAAGCCGGGCGCTGGTGCTGGAAAACCGCCGCCTCAAGTCGCAACTTGAGGCGGGCGATCCCGCCGCGCGGATGATCTTTGGCGTCTCGCCTGCGGCAGAGGCGCTGCGCTCTGGCGTGCGCGCCGCCGCCCGCGCGGGAACGGAGGTGCTGGTCACCGGCGCACCGGGAACCGGGATCTCGAAGGTGGCCGAGGTCATCCATCTTGCGTCGCCCCGGGCCAAGGCGCCGTTCGAAAAACGGGCCGCATCGGGGCTGGACCGCGCGACGCTTGCCGCGCTCTGGGACCGCTGCGCGGCGGGCACGGTGTTTCTTGACGAGGTTGCCGGCTTGCCGCAGGACACTCAGCTTGCCCTGTCGGATCTGCTGGAACAGGGGGGCACGGTGCTGATTGCCGGCAATACGCAGGATCTGGCCTCCGCGGTGGCAGAGGGGCGGTTCTCCGCAGACTTGTTTTACCGCCTCGAAGTCTGTCAGCTGCGGATTCCGGCGCTTTCGGAACGTCCGGAGGACATCCCCGTGCTGTTCAGGCATTACGTCGCGCAAGCGGCCGAACAAGCCGGACTGCCGGAACCGGCCATAACCGAGGAGGTCATCCTGGACCTCGTGGCGCGGGACTGGCCGGGCAATGCCCGGGCGCTGATGAGCGCGGCCATGCGCTTTGTTCTGGGCCTGGACGGAACGCCGGGGTCCGGGATGGATGGCGGTCTTGGCCTTGCCGAGCGGCTCGGGCAGGTGGAACGCGCCCTGCTGATCGAGGCGCTGCGCAAGGCCGATGGGCAGGCACGCCTTGCCGCCGAAGCGCTCAAACTGCCGCGCAAGACGTTTTACGACAAGCTTGCGAAATATGGGATCAAGCCTGAGACCTATCGCAACTGATCCGCGAGGGCGGCGCGCATGGCCGGTCTGGATGCAAGCTGTTGCATGGCACCGGGTCTGTGGCCGGTGCCGGTCGCTCGACATGCCGGCCCGGGCGGGTCAGGCGCCCGGCACAAGAACTGGAAACCCGGTATCGAGAGGACGACAGTGGTCCGCGCTGCAAGGCACCCGGGCCAGCGAACGCGCCACTGGGAAAGGATTCGCAGCATCGAAAAAACTGTGCGGATTTCCGCACTGCTAGCGGAAACGCCTGTGCGAAGAATCGCACGCGGTGTCGGCGGGGGCTGTGCGCCGTCAAGAAAAAACATGGGTAATTCACTGATGATGAAAGAAAAGTGCAGTTTCGTGGCAGCTCTGCGCCTGCTGCCTTGATTCGTATCGCTCGGCGCGCTTTTCTATCGGCAGAGAGAGTCTGCAAAAGGCGCTCTGGACAAAAAGTCTGTATCTGGGAGGATACCAATGAAAAAGTTTCTTATGACCGCCGTGGCGGGTGCCGCGCTGATGTCCGGTGTCACCATGGCCCAAGCCGCCTGCGACGACGGCGAAATGGTCATCAAGTTCAGCCATGTGACCAATACCGACCGCCACCCCAAGGGGATCGCGGCGAGCCTGCTGCAGGAGCGCGTCAACGAAGAGATGAATGGCGTTGCCTGCATGGAGGTCTTCCCGAACTCCACGCTCTACAACGACGATCAGGTGCTTGAGGCGATGCTTCAGGGCGACGTCCAGCTTGCCGCGCCCTCGCTCTCCAAGTTCGAGCAGTTCACAAAGCAGTTCCGCATTTTCGATCTGCCGTTCATGTTCACCAACATCGACGCGGTCGATGCCTTTCAGGCCTCCGACACAGGACAGGCGATGAAGGAGACGATGACGCGTCGCGGTCTTCTTGGCCTCGAATTCTGGCACAACGGCATGAAACAGATGTCGGCGAACAAGCCGCTCGTCGAGCCGTCCGACGCAAACGGCCTGAAGTTCCGCGTGCAGCAATCCGAAGTGCTGAAGGCACAGATGGAAGCGATCGGCGTCAGCCCGCAGCCGATGGCCTTTTCCGAGGTCTACGGCGCCCTCCAGACCGGGGTCGTGGATGGACAGGAAAACACCTGGTCCAACATCTACGGCCAGAAGTTCTTTGAGGTGCAGGACGGCATCACGGAGACCAATCACGGCGTCATCGACTACCTTGTCGTGACCAACGTCGATTGGTGGGAGGGCCTTGACGCCGATGTGCGCGATCAGTTGTCCACCATCCTGCGCGAAGTCACCGAGGCCCGGAATGCCGAAAGCTACCAGGTCAACCAGGAAGCCAAGCAGGCCATCATCGATGCCGGCTCCGTCGTGCGCGAGCTGACGCCCGAGCAACGTCAGGCATGGGTCGACGCGATGAAGCCCGTCTGGGAACAGTTCGTCGGTGATGTCGGTCAGGAAAACATCGACGCGGCACAGGCGATCAACGCCAGCATGTAATCGGCCATTGTGTCAAACGGCCCGGCCCCCGATACAGGAAGGGGCCGGGTTTTTTGCGCCCGCATCGCGCGACGAGGGAGGGGGGATCATGTCATCTCAAAATTCGCCGGACAGTCTGTTCGGACGCTTCATAGACGAGCTTGAAGAGACCATCATCGCCATCCTTCTGGGGGCCATGGTGCTCATCACATTCGTCAACGTGGTGCTGCGCTACGGCGTGAACAGCGAATTCGGTCGCTGGCTTGAGGGGCTTCTGGGCCTCGATCTGCCCGGCGGCCTGATCTGGGGATTGGAATCCACCTCCTTTCTCTTTGCCTGGCTGGTGCTCTTTGGGATCAGCTATGCGGTCAAGAAGACCGCGAACCTTGGGGTCGACGCGGTTCTGAACCTCGTGACGCCCACGACGCGCAAGGTGCTGACCCTGATCGCGGCGGCGGTCTGCATCTGTTATGCCTATCTTCTGCTCAAGGGCGCGTGGGATTACTGGGCCAATTTCGCCAACCTTCCGCAGACGACCGGGCGCCTTGTGCCGACCGGCTTCGAGGAGATGACGCGCACCTCCTACCGCAGCTGGTATGAGGTGATCGACATTCCCATGCCGGAATGGCTGCGGTTCATCGAACCGTGGATCAACGAAGGGGAAACCTATGAGAAGATCCCCCGCTTCATACCATATTTCATCCTGCCCTTCGGTGCCTTGCTGCTGCTGTTCCGTTTTTTGCAGGCAACGGTGCGCATCTGGCGCGGCACGAATGAAAGCCTGATCGTCAGCCACGAAGCCGAAGACGCGATCGAAGACGTCGCGCATCTGAACAAGGACTGAGCAGCATGGACGTTGTTATTCTCTTTGGCATGGTGATCGGACTGATGCTGATCGGCGTGCCCATCGCCGTATCGCTCGGCTTTTCGTCGATCGTCTTCCTGCTGGTGCTGTCGGACACGTCGCTGGCCTCTGTCGCGCAGAGCTTTTTCCAGGCCATGGCGGGGCATTACACGCTGCTGGCGATCCCCTTCTTCATTCTCGCCTCGTCCTTCATGTCGACCGGCGGCGTGGCGCAGCGGATCATCCGCTTTTCCATCGCCTGCGTCGGGCATCTGCCGGGCGGGCTTGCCATCGCGGGCGTCTTTGCCTGCATGTTGTTCGCCGCGCTGTCGGGATCGTCGCCCGCGACGGTGGTGGCCATCGGCTCCATCGTGATCGCCGGGATGCGCCAAGTGGGCTATTCCAAGGACTTTGCCGCCGGTGTCATCGCCAACGCGGGCACGCTGGGCATCTTGATCCCGCCGTCGATCGTCATGGTGGTCTATGCCTCCGCGACCGACGTGTCGGTGGGCCGGATGTTCATGGCGGGGGTGATCCCGGGCCTGCTGGCCGGGTTCATGCTGATGACCACGATCTACATCATCGCCAAAGTGCGCGATCTGCCCAAGGGCGAATGGCGCGGCTGGGGCGAGATTGTCGAGTCGGGCAGCGACGCGCTTTGGGGCCTGTTGCTGATCGTCATCATCCTTGGCGGGATCTATGGCGGGATCTTCACCCCGACCGAGGCCGCGGCAGTCGCGGCGGTCTATGCTTTTGTCATCGCAAGCTTTGTCTACCGGGACATGGGACCGCTGGCCAACAAGGAGGGCGGCCCGAACACGCCGCTGATCCGCAAGCCCATCGCGTTGGTCACGGCCTTTTTCCACAAGGACACCAAGGACACTCTGTTCGAGGCGGGCAAGCTGACGATCACGCTGATGTTCATCATCGCGAATGCGCTGATCCTCAAGCATGTGCTGACCGATGAGCAGATCCCGCAACAGATCGCCGGGGCGATGATCTCCGCCGGCTTCGGGCCGGTCATGTTCCTGGTCATCGTGAACGTGATCCTGCTGATCGGCGGACAGTTCATGGAACCCTCCGGTCTGATCGTGATCGTGGCGCCGCTGGTGTTCCCGATCGCCTTGCAACTGGGCATCGATCCCATTCATCTGGGCATCATCATGGTGGTGAACATGGAAATCGGGATGATCACACCGCCGGTGGGTCTGAACCTCTTCGTGACTTCCGGTGTGGCGGGCATGCCGATGATGCGGGTTGTGCGGGCCGCGCTGCCGTTCCTCGGGGTGCTCTTCGTCTTCCTGATCATGGTGACCTACATTCCAGCCCTGTCGACCGTGTTGCCGGACAGTTTCATGGGACCGCAGATCAATTGCGAAGGATCGCCACCGGCCAATCCGCTGGATCAGGC
>CAZRZN010000099.1:0-8814 GCA_964604565.1 uncultured Rhodobacterales bacterium | reverse complement strand
AAAGGGACGCCAACCGGGGCGTCCCTTCGCCGTTCTGGTCCATCTGTCAGGCGGGCGCGGGTCCATTGCCCATGGCCGGGGAACCGGGAGTGTCCTCAGGACATGGCGTTGAGCGCCTCGATGATGGGGACAAAATCCGCGGCCTTCAGAGAAGCGCCGCCAACCAACGCGCCATCGACGTTCGACACGCCGAAGATTTCCGCCGCGTTGCCCGGTTTTACGGATCCGCCGTACAGGATCCGGGTCGACCGGCCCACACCGGCGCCAAAGCGGCGCTCCAGGCTTGCGCGAATGGTGTCATGCACCTCTCCGATCTGGTCGGTGTTGGGCACCTTTCCGGTGCCGATGGCCCAGACCGGCTCATAGGCGATGACCAGTCGGTGCGCCGTCGCGCCGTCGGGAATGGAACCCGCCAGTTGCCCCCCGATGATTTCCAGCGTGTTGGCTGCCTCGCGTTCCTCCAGCGTCTCGCCGACACAGACAACGGCGGTCAGGCCCGCATCCCATGCGGCGCGGGTCTTGTCGCGCACCTGCGCGTCCGTCTCGCCATGATCGGCGCGGCGCTCCGAATGCCCGAGGATGACGTATGAGGCGCCGGCATCCTTGAGCATCGCGGCCGATATGTCGCCCGTGTGCGCTCCGGCGTCCGCAGGATGACAATCCTGACCGCCAAGGGCGACACTGCCACCGATCGCGGCCGCCTCGGTCAGCAAGGTGGCGGGCGGGCAGATCAGAACCTCTGCCGCGCCCTCTGCGGCCCCCGCCATGCCGGCCAGTTCGACAAGGGTCGCGCGGGTTCCGTTCATCTTCCAGTTGCCCGCAGCCAGTTTCCGTCGCATGTCGCTCTCCCTCCAGTTTTCGCCAGTTTCCCGGGTGAGGCGGCCGCGTCAAGCCCGGTTCGTCTGCCCGCGCGGCCATGACAACCGTCCGGATCATGGATGCCCGGTGGTTCCGAAGACGCTGAAAGAACGCCAAGCGGCGAGTTTTCCACCCTCCGGCGCTGACGGCGTCCGTTGCACGGGGTCCGTGACCGGCCGTGGCAAAGGCCCGTCAGCAGGAAAATAGATGCAATTTGAGCAGTGATTAAGAGGGTGTAAATCCGCCGGTCCTAAGGTGTCCGCACCTAAAGTCATATTTGGAGATAATCTATGAACCGCGCTTTCCTGCTTTCCACGGCCCTTGTCATGGCTGCACCCATGGCGATGGCAGTCGAACCGCATACCGCAATGCAAGCCTATGTCGAAGGGGAGATCATGAATTGGGCGCAGGATACCGTGCTCATCGACGCCATCACCGCCCAGAATGGACAAACGGCTGGATATGATGCCGCACAGATCGAAAGCCTGGACCAGGCGTGGCGCGCAGAGGTCGGCACCGGATCCGATCTGGTGGACGGCGTGCTGATGAACGCGGCTTCGGACTTTCTGCGCGAACAGGTGGAGGCCAGCGGCGGAATGATCACCGAGGTATTCATCATGGACGCGCAGGGGCTGAATGTCGCGGCCTCCGGCGCGACCTCCGATTACTGGCAGGGCGATGAGGCCAAGTTTCAGGAAACCTATCCCAAGGGGGCGGGCGCCATTCATTTCGGCGAGATCGAATTCGACGAGTCGAGCCAAGCCTACCAGGCACAGATCTCGGTCACGATCAGCGATCCCGCCAGTGGTGCGGTGATTGGCGCGATGACGGTCGCCATTGACGCGGAAACGCTGCTCTAGTTGCGCGCCGCCAGACCGAAGACAACAGGCAAGGAACCTCGAGCATGAAACTAAAAGGCAGCAAGATGGGCTCGGGCGCGGGCTTGCATTCGGTTTTTGTCAGATGCGCCGGGATCATGGCGGTCACCACGATCGTGGTGGCCGGCGTCCTGTCGGCGCAGTCGATCCGATTGATAGATGGCCTGGCCGTCAAAGGGGTGGTTGATCAGGCCGCCAAGACAATCGAGTTGAAGGCCGAGGCATTGGTCAAACCGATCCGATTCAATGCGCTCCCCAAGATCGAAGAGGTGGTCGCCTCGGGATTGGATGCGGCCGGCAGGAACGGGCGCGCCATGATCGTGATCGACGCCGAGGGAACGGTGCTTGCCGCGACCGGCGAAGATCCCGCGTTGATGGATCAGATCACGGCCTTGGCAGCGGCTGCCCTTGCCAGCGGCGCCGCTGAAAACGCCAACGAGGGATTGCTGGTCGCCGATCCCGTGTTTGCCGGTGCCGAAGGGCCCGCCATCGGCGCGGTTGCAATGGCCTGGAGCGCCGAGTCCGCGATGGCGGCGGTTGCGGTCGAGAAAAGACGTATCTTTCTGACCGCCGGGATCGCCTTTGCGGTGATGATGGGCGCCACCTTGCTGTTGTTGCAGCGGAGCCTGGGCCGGCCGCTGAAATCCGTGACCGACGCGGTCAATCTGATCGCTCAGGGGGATTACGACAGCGAGATCGGGATGCAGGGGCGCCGTGACGAATTCGGTGTGATCGGTGCGCGGATGGAAAGCCTTGTCGAGGCATTGCGCGACGGCAGACAGGCAGAAGAGGCGCGGACCCGCGACATGCAGGTGCAGGTCGAGATGGTCAAGCATCTGGCGACCGCCCTCGACAGATTGGCGGACGGTGTCCTCAACCGTGAAATCAGCGCGGAGTTTCCGCCGGAATATGCCGCCCTGCGGGACAATTACAATCGGGCGGTCGGTCAGTTGCGGCAGGTCATCGACGAGGTGTCGGGCAGCGCGACCAACCTGCTCGACAATGCCAACCAGATCGCGTCGGCTTCGGACGATCTCTCTCGCCGGACGGAAACCCAGGCCGCAACCCTGGAGCAATCCGCTGCCGCCCTCGAGGAACTGCTGGGCAGCGTCAATGCGGCCGCGGAGAACGCGCAACGCGCGGATGACCAGGTGCGTGTCACCCGGGACATCGCGGAACGCAATGGCGAGGTGATGAAATCCGCGATCGAGGCAATGGGCGCGATCGAGAAATCCTCCGACCAGATCAGCGAGATCACGAATGTGATCGACGACATCGCCTTCCAGACCAATCTGCTGGCACTGAACGCCGGGGTCGAGGCGGCGCGCGCCGGCGAATCCGGCAAAGGCTTTGCCGTGGTGGCGACCGAGGTGCGCGGTCTTGCCCAGCGCAGCGCGGCGGCCGCACAACAGATCAAGGATCTGATCAGCGGTGCAGGTGAGCAGGTGCACAGCGGGGTCAAGCTCGTCGAAGAGGCGGGCGGTGCCCTCGAAGAGGTGCTGGTCAAGGTTGCGGACGTCTCGAACATGGTGTCCGGCATCGCCAACAGCGCGGGCGAGCAGGCCCGCGGACTTCAGGAGATCAACGTCGGTATCTCGAACCTCGATCGGGTGACGCAGCAGAATGCGGCGATGGTCGAAGAGGCAACCGCCGCGGCGCATGTAATGCGCAACGATGCGACGGCACTCAGCGGTCTTGTTGGGCATTTCACGACCGAACACCAGATGGCAGAGATGGTCGCGCCGGGGCACGAGGCGGCAACGGAAAAGGCGGCCTGATATCGCAGGCCGCCGGACGCCGGGGCCGAGCTGTCCCACCGTTCCTGCAAGTCGTCGGATGCCTGAAAGGGCCGACCGGGAGAATTTGCTGAAATCTGTCACTCGGCGGCGGCATTCGCTGGCCGAATGAGTGCAGGACAGGCGCCGCGGGTTTACATCCCGCGGCGCTGGCGCTTCTGTGACGGGCAGACACGCGCGGCACATGGGGACAACATGGCAATCACGGCGAGCATCCGGCACCTTACACATTACAAATACGATCGACCGGTCACGCTGTCTCCGCAGATCGTGCGGCTGCGACCCGCGCCGCACAGCCGGACGCGGGTCATCAGCCATTCGCTGAAAGTCAGCCCCGGCGGACATTTCGTGAACCACCAGCAGGACATCTATGGCAACTGGATGGCGCGCTTCGTCTTTGCCGAGCCGGTCCGGGAATTCCGCGTGGAGGTCGATCTGGTCGCCGACATGACGGTCTACAACCCGTTCGACTTTTTCGTCGACGACAGCGCTCAGAAATGGCCCTTTGAATACCCCGCGGAGATCACAGAGGATCTGGCGGTCTACCGTAAGACCCTGCCGCTCACCCCCCTGTTGAAGGCCTGGGTCGACAGCGTTCCGCGCAAGAAACAGACCACAATCGACATGCTGGTGGATCTCAACCGCCGCCTGCAACAGGAAACCGAATACCTGATCCGCATGGAACCCGGCGTGCAGGCGCCCGAACTGACGCTTGAAAAGGCCTCCGGCTCCTGCCGGGACAGCAGCTGGCTGCTGATCCACATCCTGCGCCATCTCGGGTTCGCCGCGCGCTTTGTCTCTGGCTATCTGATCCAGCTGAAGCCCGACCTTGCGGCGCTGGACGGCCCATCCGGGACCGATCACGATTTTACCGACCTGCACGCCTGGGCCGAAGTCTATTTGCCCGGCGCAGGATGGGTCGGCCTTGATCCCACAAGCGGATTGCTGACAGGCGAAAGTCACATCCCCCTCGCCGCAACCCCGCATTACAGCAACGCGGCCCCGATCGTGGGCGGGTATTCGGGTGACGAGGACACCAAGATCGACTTCGATTTTGCGATGGAAGTCAACCGCATGGCGGAACACCCGCGCATCACCAAACCCTTTTCCCAAGATGCCTGGGAGGCGCTGGATGCGCTTGGACGCAAGGTGGACGCGGAGATCGCCGAACAGGACATGCGGCTGACCATGGGCGGTGAGCCGACCTTCGTCTCGATCGACGATTTCGAAAGCCCGGAATGGAATACCGCTGCGGTCGGGCCGCAAAAGCGCGCGCTGGCCGATACGCTGATCCGGCGGCTGCGCGAACGCTTTGCCCCGGGTGGCCTGCTGCACTATGGACAAGGCAAATGGTATCCGGGCGAAACGCTGCCGCGCTGGACCTATTCGCTGTATTGGCGCCGTGATGAAACGCCGATCTGGCGCGACCCCGATCTGGTGGCGCTGGAAACCCGGGAAGGGGCCTCGTCCCGCGACGCCGAGCGGTTCATGACGGGCTTTGCCAAGGCGCTGGAGATCGACACCGGCCATGTCGTGCCCGCCTTCGAGGATCCGGCAGTCTGGATCCTGAAGGAAGCGGACTTGCCGGAAAACGTAACGCCAGAGGATTCCCGCCTGAAGGATCCGGAAACCCGGGCCCGCATCGCACGGGTCTTTGCCCGCGGCCTGGATCAGCCCGCGGGATTCATCCTGCCGATCCAGCGGTGGCAGTCGCGCGCTGCGGGCCGGGGCTGGCGGTCGGAGCGTTGGCAGACGCGACGCGGGCATCTTTATCTGATCCCGGGCGACAGCCCTGTGGGCTTTCGCCTGCCGCTGGGCGCCTTGCCGCATATTCCGGAAACGGCCTATCCCTATGTCTATCCCGCCGATCCGACTGTCCCGGTGACGGATTTGCCGGATTATCACGCCATGGATGCGCAACGTCAGGCGGTCTACGAGGAACTGGCCCGGATCGCCCGGGAGGAACGGGATACGCTGCCGCAAACGACCCCGGGCCGCGCGCAGCCCGTATCCAAATCCCCCGCCGACATGCCGGCAGAGGAACCCGCACAGGACGTCCGGGGGCAATCTGTCGGTCCCGAAACCGGCGCCGTGCGGACCGCCATCGCGGTGGAGCCGCGGGACGGAAAACTGTGTCTTTTCATGCCGCCCGTTGAGATGCTGGAGGATTACCTCGAATTGATCTCAACCGCGGAGGCCACCGCAGAGGCGCTGGGGCTGCCCCTGCACATCGAAGGCTACACGCCACCCAACGACCCGCGTCTGAACGTGATCCGCGTGGCGCCCGATCCCGGCGTGATCGAGGTCAACGTCCACCCCGCCCAAAGCTGGGGGGACTGCGTCGACATCACCAGCGCCGTCTATGAGGAGGCCCGCCAGTGCCGCCTTGGCGCCGACAAGTTCATGATCGACGGCAAACACACGGGCACCGGCGGCGGCAACCATGTGGTTGTGGGCGGCGCGACCCCGATGGATTCCCCGTTCCTGCGGCGGCCGGACCTGCTGCGCTCGCTCGTGCTTTACATGCAGCGCCACCCGTCGCTGTCCTACCTGTTTTCGGGGCTGTTCATCGGCCCGACCAGCCAGGCCCCGCGCATAGACGAGGCGCGGCACGACACGCTCTATGAGTTGGAAATCGCGATGTCGCAGATCCCCGACCCGGGTGAGGGGCCGGCCCCGCAGCCATGGCTGGTGGACCGGTTGCTGCGCAACATCCTGATCGACGTGACCGGCAACACCCACCGGGCCGAGATCTGCATCGACAAGCTCTATTCCCCCGACGGCCCGACCGGCCGTCTGGGTCTGGTGGAATTCCGCGGGTTCGAGATGCCGCCCGACCCGCGCATGAGCCTTGCGCAGCAGGTGCTGATCCGCGCGCTTCTGGTGCGGTTGTGGAAGTCCCCGGTCAAGGGCAAGCCGGTGCGCTGGGGCACAACGCTGCATGACCGGTTCATGCTGCCGGAATTCGTCTGGCAGGATTTCCTGGAGGTGCTGGGGGATCTGCGCGAACACGGGTTCGACCTCCGCTCCGAATGGTATGAGGCGCAACGCGAATTCCGCTTTCCCTTTGCCGGGGAGATCGAGAAAGACGGGGTAAAGCTGGAAGTGCGGCAGGCGCTGGAGCCGTGGCACGTCATGGGGGAACGGGGCGCGATCGGCGGCACCGTGCGCTATACCGACAGTTCAGTGGAGCGGATGCAGGTGCAACTGACAGCCGCGGATCCCGCGCGCTATATCCTGTGCTGCAATCAGCGCAGGGTGCCGCTGACCGACATGGGGAGCGGCCGGCGCGTCGGCGGCGTGCGGTTCAAGGCCTGGCAACCGGCGGAGTCGCTGCATCCGGTGCTGCCGGTGGATGCGCCGCTGGTCTTCGACATCTTCGACACATGGTCGGGTCATGCGCTGGGGGGCTGCACCTATCACGTCGCCCATCCCGGAGGGCGCAGCTATGACACCTTTCCGGTCAACACCAATGAGGCGGATGCCCGGCGACTGGCACGCTTTGAAAGTCTGGGGCACACCCCGGGCACCTATTGGCCCGCGCCCGAAACGCCGCACCCGGAGTTTCCGATGACGCTGGATCTGCGCCGCGCGCCCTGGGTCTGAGGATGGAAAAACCCGATCCGTCAAGGCGGGGCCGCCAAGCGCCGCTGGAGCATTACGTGCCGCCGGCGGGCGTGGCGGACGAGCTTTTGCGCCCCGACGGCAGCCTGCGGCCGGTCTGGCAGTCCATGATCGACCATCTTTCGGAACGCGGTCCCGAGCAGATCGCGCAGGATTTTGCGCGCGGCGATCTCTACCTGCAGGACGCGGGCGTCTATTACCGCCAATACACCGGCGAGGACTCCACCGTGCGGGACTGGCCGCTGAGCCATATCCCGGTCATCATCGGTCAGGACGAATGGCAGGATCTGGCCACGGGCATCGAGCAGCGCGCCGAGTTGCTGGAGCGCACGATGGCCGACCTTTACGGTCCCGCCGAACTGGTCAAGAGCGGGTTGCTGCCGCCGCAGTTGATTGCCGGAAACCGTGAATGGCTGCGTCCGCTGGTCGGGGTAAAGCCCCGCTCCGGCCATTTCCTGCACGCGCTGGCGTTCGAGGTGGGCCGCTCTCCCGATGGCAGCTGGCTGGTGCTGGGGGATCGGACACAGGCGCCGTCCGGGTCCGGTTTTGCGCTGGAAAACCGCATGGCGACGCTGCGGGTGTTCAACGACCTCTATCCCGATGCCAATGTCCACAGGCTGGCGGGGTTTTTCCGGGCCTTTCGCGACCAGTTGACCCATTTGCGCGGTCCCGAGCAGGGGCAGGTCGCCATTCTGACCCCGGGGCAGCACACGGACACCTATTTCGAACATGCGTATATCGCACGGTATCTCGGATTTCTCCTGCTGGAGGCAGAGGATCTGGTCGCGGTGGACGGCACCCTGATGGTTCGAACCATCGGCGGGCTGGAACCGGTCAGCGTGCTCTGGCGGAGGCTCGATTCAAGGTTTGCCGATCCGTTGGAACTGGATGAGACATCGGCCATCGGCACGCCGGGCATGGTGGGCACCCTGAGATCGGGTGCGGTCACCATGCTGAATTGCCTCGGCTCCGGCGTGCTGGAGGCGCGCGCGCTGATGGCATTTCTGCCCCGCATATCGCAAGCGTTGATGGGGGAACGGCTGAAACTGCCCAACATCGCCACATGGTGGTGCGGGCAGGACTCAGAGCGCCGATATGTCAGCGAGAATCTGGAACGCATGATGATCGGCCCGGCGCTCTCGACCGATCTGCCTTTTGACATCGACAGTTCCACCGCGCTTGGCGGGCGATTCCGGGATGCCGCCCGGGGTCCCGTGCGCGACTGGCTGGAGCAAAGCGGCGGCGCGCTTGTGGGGCAGGAGGCGGTGACGCTGTCCACCACCCCCGCGATGATCGAGGGGCGGCTGGTGCCGCGGCCGATGGTCGTGCGTGTCTTTGCGCTGCGCACGGAAGATGGCTGGACCGTGATGCCGGGCGGCTATGCGCGGATCGGCCGGACAGAGGACCCGACCGCGCTGGCCATGCAGGACGGCGGATCGGTGGCGGATGTCTGGGTGGTCAGCGACACGCCCGTCGACGCGGGCAGTCTGGCCGGGCGGACCGAAGGCCCCTTTATCCGGCGGATGCCGGGGCGATTGCCCTCGCGTGCGGCGGACAACCTCTTCTGGCTGGGCCGCTACGTGGAAAGGGCGGATTTCACCGCGCGGATCCTGCGCGCCTGCCATCTGCGGCTGGAGGATCACGGCGCCATGCCGGTG
>CAZRZN010000098.1:0-14055 GCA_964604565.1 uncultured Rhodobacterales bacterium | reverse complement strand
CGCAATGCTTGCGCGCCAGTTCGTAGATCCGCCGCTCCAGCGGTTTGCGCAGGCGAAAGTAATCGCGGTTCAGCGTCAGCACCGATTTGGTCAGCACCGCCCGGTACAGCCAGTCCGACAGCACCACCCGGACCGATACCATCCGCCCCGAACGTGTCCGGCGCACGATCTCCCAGGCCTCGATCAGGCCGAAACCGCGCGTCGTCTCCTCGCCGCCGGTGGCGATATTGGTGGTGATCCGCGTGCCCGCCAACCGCTCGAACGCCTCGCGGAGACGGGCATAGGCATCGCCGGAGGTGTCGCGGTTGGTCGCCACCAGCAGGTCATGCGCGCGCAGGGTCATATAGCGCGAGATCTCGCGCCCCGCGTTCACCGCCGCCATCAGCTGGCTGATGCAGTAGATCAGGATGTCCTTGTCGTGGATCGTCGCGCGCCCCTTGACCGAGGGCGTGACCTCCACCACCGCATCGTTGTGCTCATAGCGCAGGATGCGCCGGTCCGGCCGGGTGGAGAGCGAAAAGATCGGATGCTCCATCGAGGCGATGTCATCCTTGGGTGACGCGTCGAAGACATCGCAGACAAAGAAGTCCCCTGTCGGATGACGATCGGGCAACAGCCCCCCTGCCCCTGTGGTGATACCGCTCATATGCCCTCATGCCCGCCGGTGTGCCATGCAGCGCCCCGGTTTGATCCGCGAGTCGCTTTCGGGGGTTCAGTGACACCCAGCCTAGAGTTATCCACAACCTGCGTCCAGTTGCTGCGGGTCCGGACCCGCGTCTTTTCGGGGGACCGGAGTCGCCGGCTCGGGGGATCGGAGTCGCCCCAGCGTGGGTTCAGAGTCGCCCCTGTCCGGCAAGATCAATGTTTCCAATGGGTTTGAGCGAAAACGCATGGCTTAACAGATTATCTAACCTTGATATAACAGGATCAGTTGGGCCAGATTTGCCACAGAACAGGTTGTTTTCCCCGAAATCTGCCGGCATGTGCGCATTTTTCTTCCATGTGCGCTTTTTTTGCGTATCCTGATAAAAAGAGCGCACATGCGCCAAGAAGAGCGCCCGGAAAGGCCCGGGACATCACAGGACATACCCCGGAAAGTCAGCATGAGCACCCTCCCCCCCTATGTCGCGATCGACCCCGACCTGGCTGCGACACAGATCGAGGCCCCCGCCCGGACAGAGGATTTCGCCGCCATCGCGCGGGCCTGCGCGGCGGGTCGCGCGGACCTTTGCACCCGCGGGCTGGAAGAAAACGGTTCCCGGACTCTGAGGCTGTTTTCGACATGGGAAATCACCCGCTACCTGATCCCCGTGGCCACGGGGCATTTCCGCCGGGTCCTGAAGCAGAACCCGGATCTGCCACAGGGCCGGTCGGAAACCAGGGGAGCGGCGAAATGGTTCACCTTCGACGAGGTGCTGCGCCTGCGCGCGCATTTCGCGGCCGAGGGATCGAAGACCAAGAATTACCTGCCCTACCGCCCCAAGGGACTGCCGGCGAAGATCCTTGCGGTGGCCAACTTCAAGGGGGGCGTGGGCAAGACCAGCACCGCGGCGCATCTTGCGATGTCGGCGGCGCTGGATGGGTACAAGGTGCTGGTGATCGATCTGGACAGCCAGGGCTCGATGACCTCGATTTTCGGCGGCAAGGTCGAGGACGAATGGCAGACGGTCTTTCCGCTGCTGGCCCGGCATTACGCGCGCCACCTGCAAGCAGACAACCAGGCCCGCGCCGCACGGGGCGAGGCGCCGCAGCCGCTGGACGACACATTGTCCGAAGCACTTCCCGTCACCGCGCAGGATCTGGTGCAGCGCACCCACTGGCCCAACATCGACCTGATCGGTGCGCAACTCAACCTTTACTGGGCCGAGTTCCAGATCCCGGTCTGGCGCATGGCCGCGCGCGGCTGGCGGCTGTGGGAGGCGCTGACCGAAAGCCTCGAGGCGGACGGCGTGCTGGATGACTACGACCTGATCTTTCTCGATACGCCCCCTGCCCTTGGATATCTGACGATCAACGGGCTGGCGGCGGCGGACATCCTGCTGGTGCCGCTGGGGGCATCGTTTCTGGAGTTCGACAGCACGGGGCGGTTTTTCGACATGCTGCATTCCACCTTCGGTTCGATCGAGGAGGCGGAGAACATCGCCGCTCGTGCGCTGGGGCGCGAGGGACTGGCCTTTGAATGGGACGCAGTGCGCGCCATCGTCACGCGTTACGACGCGGCACAGCAGGGGGAACTGGCGGCGCTCATGCAAAGCTATCTTGGCCCCACGCTGTCCCCGCACCGTCAAGGCTATACCGCGCTGATCGGGCAGGCGGGCGAGCAAGTGCAGGGCATCTACGAGGCTGATTACCGCGATTTCAACCGCGAGACCTATGTCCGCGGGCGCGAGACATTCGACGCGACCTGGGCCGCGGTCAAGTCGCTGGTGATCGGCGCCTGGCGGCGGGACGAACGCGCCATGGCCCGGGCGGCGGAATGAGGATGTTTCGCGCGCGAAACATTGGGGGGCTCTGCCCCCGCCGCGCGGAGCGCGCGGCCCCCCGGGAGTATTTGGGGAGAGAAGAAACCCCCCGGCTCAGCGACATGGTCCTGCGCGGCAGGGCAACGTGTATCCGTCTCGGGAGGAGATGACATGGCAAAGCGCAAACGCCTGACCCCTGCCAACCCCGCATTTCTGGAACCCGCGCCTGAGAGTGGATCCGCCGCCTCGATGCATCTGCGGGCCCCTATCGCGGATGTCGCCCGCGAAGCCAGCGCCACCGCAGCGGCCGAGGAGATGGCCCGCACGCTCACCCAGGCGCGGGCCGGCGGGCGCATGGTAATTTCAGTGCCGCTGGCCGATATCCAGCGCGAGTATCTGGCGCGGGATCGTGTCTCGGCCGATGAAGCGGATATGGAGCCGCTGATCGAAAGCCTGCGCGCCCGGGGGCAACAGACCGCGGTTGAACTGGTGGATCGCGGTGCCGGTCACGATGGACCCCGCTATGGTCTGATCTCGGGTTGGCGGCGCTGCCTTGCGCTGGAACGGCTGCACGAGGAGACCGGCGATGCCCGGTTTGCGGAAGTGCTGGGCCTTGTCCGGGCGCCGAAGGAAAGCTCCGAAGCCTATGTGGCGATGGTCGAGGAGAACGAGATCCGCGTCGGTTTGAGCTATTTCGAACGCGCCCGGATCGTGATGCGAGCGGTGGAAATGGGCGCGTTCGACAGTGAGGCAGAGGCACTGCGGGGTCTTTTTGCCAGCGCATCGCGGGCCAAACGGTCCAAGATCAAGAGTTTCACCACCGTCGTGCGGCATCTGGAGGCCGCCTTGCGCTTTCCCAGGTCGCTTGGGGAACGGCAGGGGCTGGCCCTGGCGCAGGCGATTGATGCGTCCCCCGGGCTGGGAGGCCGCCTGAACGGGATGTTGCGGGACAAGCCCGCCGAGACACCGGAAGCTGAACAGGCGCTGATCCGCCGCGCGATGGCGGCGGACGCGCCTGCCGCGCCATCAGAGAGCCCTTCCGAACCGGCGCCGGACCCTGCGCGGATCCGTGTCGAACGGCGATCGAAAGGGGAAATCGTGCTGCGCGGGGCGGATCTGGACAAGGCTTTCCTCGCGGATCTTGAGGATTGGCTGTCCAGGCGGCGCCCCTGATGCTCTGGTCTCCGGAGAAAGCGGCGTCCTCCCGGAGGGCGGGTATCGGATGCCCTGACTTTCGGGGGCCGCGGGATGTTTCGCGCGCGAAACATCCCCTGCGAAACTGCCCTGCCGGGCATTGGAGCGCCCCGCGATCTGTGGTTCATAGGCACCCAGTCTCAAGGTGGGACTCTCAAGGGGGATCCCGTGCTGCATCGCGTCCGGCGGCTGTTTGATATCTACGCCGCATACCATCTGCCTCAGGATGCACCCTGCCCGCGTTGCGCCCGGCTGCGCCTTGTCCCGGGGTTTCTGGCGGCCGGGATCGGCGCCCTGCCTTCCGCGCTCCGCTGGGCGCGCCATCGGGACCCCGCCGCCCGCGCCCGGGTAAAGCAATTGCTGGATTTGTCCGGTCCTGCCCCTGTGGCCCTGACCGCCGATCTCTTTCGCGGTCCGGTCAGGGCGTGCCCGCCCGCGGAGGCTGCCGTCACGCTGATCATGCCGGTCCATGACGGGCTGGACCTGACCCGCGAGGCGCTGGACCGCGTGGCCCGGCATACCGACATTCCCTGGCGGATCGTGATCGTCGACGATGCCTCGCCCGACCCGGAGGTTCTGCCTGTCCTGCGTGACTGGACTGCGCGGCATCCGCAGGCGTTGCTGCTGGAGATGCCTGAAAACCTCGGTTTTGTCGGGGCCGCCAATCGGGGGCTGGCGGCGGCACGGGACTGGCCCGACGACCCGGTGGTGCTGCTGAACACCGATGCCTTTCTGCCCGAGGGCTGGGCGTCCCGACTGCTGCGCCCGATCTGGGAGGATCCGCGCGTGGGGTCCGTCACGCCGCTGTCGAACGATGCCGAACTCGGCTCGGTCCCCGAACCGGGACGGGCGCGGGATATCACGCCCGAGGTGGCGGCGCTGGTGGACCGCACTGCCGCGACGCTGGACGGGCGGGTCCGGGTCGCCGCGCCCTCTGGCGTGGGGTTCTGCATGGCGCTTGCACCAAGAGCGCTGGTCCTGGAGCCGGCCTTTGACGACGCCTTTGCCCCGGGATACGGCGAAGAAGTGGACTGGTGCCAGAAAACCGCCGCGGCCGGTTTGATACATGTCTATGTGCCGGATCTCTTTGTTGCACATATGGGCGGGAAAAGCTTTGGGTCCGAACGCAAGCGCGCGCTGATCGTCCGCAACAGCGCGCTGCTCACCCGTCGCTATCCGCGCTTTGACGCGGAGGTGCACGGGTTCCTGCGCCGCGATCCTCTGGTGACTGCAAGGATCGCGCTTGGCCTGGCCGAAATCGAGGCGACCCGCCCCGGCCCCCTGCCCGTCTACATGGCGCATTCCATGGGCGGTGGTGCCGAAGTCGATCTGCAGCGCCGCCTCGTCGCAGATCTCGCACAAGGCGGCGCGGCGCTGGTGATCCGCGTCGGTGGGGTCTTTCGTTTCACGGTGGAACTCTGGCGCGCGCGGCCCGATGGCACCGCAGGTGTGACAGCGGGCGGCACCGGCAGCGCCGACCTGATCGGACAGCTGCTGGCGCCGGTGACCCGGCGGCGGTTGATCTATGCCTGCGGGGTGGGCGATCCGGACCCGATCACCCTGCCCGATCTGATGATGTCGCTGCGCGGGCCCCGCGACGGGCTCGAAGTGCTGATCCACGATTATTTCCCGCTGTCGCCGACAGCCTCTCTGCTGGAGGCGGGCGAGCGCTGGAAAGGCCTGCCCGATCCGCAGACCGCCTCTCCGCGCCATGCTACGCGTCGTCCCGATGGCGCTGGGGTGCCCTTGTCGCGCTGGCGGGCCGATTGGGGTCGGCTGCTTTATGCCGCGGATCAGGTGACCTGCTTTTCGCAGGCCTCTGCCGGGCTGGTGCGGCAGGCCTACCCCGGCGCGCCCACCGTGGTTGCGCCGCATGAGCTGCCCGCGCCCGTCCCGCGGGTGCCCTGTCCCGCCGGTCCGCCGGTCATCGGCATCCTTGGCAATCTCGCGCCCCACAAGGGCGCCGGCGTCGTGGAGCGCCTGAGCCGCCACCTGACGCCGCAGGACCCCGGCCTTGTGCTGTTGGGGGAGATCGACCCGGGGTATCGTCTGCACCGGCCCGCGTTGATGCACGGGCGCTATGCGGTCGAGGATCTGCCGGAGCTGGTGGCGCGCTATGGAATCACCTGCTGGCTGATCCCCTCGGTTTGGCCGGAGACGTTTTCCTTCACCACCCACGAGGCGCTGGCCACCGGGCTGCCGGTCATGGTGTTCGACCTCGGGGCGCAGGGGGATGCGGTGCGCACGGCGATGGCGCGGGGCGCCCCAGGCGCGCTGCTGCCGCTTGCAGCGGCAGAGGATGTGGCGCAAATCACGCAAGCTGTTCTGCAGTGGCGCGGCAGGAGAACATGAGCGACCCGAAGATATGAGCACGGAGCGATCCATCATCCTGCACGTCGGAGCGCCGAAATGCGGCAGCTCGGCGCTGCAGGCGGCGCTGAGCGAGGCGCCCAGGCTGACCACCAAGGCGGGCGAGACGCTGGCCTATACCGGGCTGCGCGCCCGCAGCGATGACTGGAGCCTGCTCTCGGGGCGGATGCTGCGCAGCGCCGCCAGACGTTCGGTGCATGGTTATGTCAGTTGGCCAAGCACAACAGCAGAGAACGAGACGGCGCTTTTTTCTGCGCTTGATCATGTGCGGCGCAAGGCAGGTCGCGCTGTGCCGGTGGTCTCGAACGAGGGGTGGATCGGACAGGCGGACGCCTTCGCCGAGGCCCTGCCGCACTGGTTCACGCAAGATGCGGGCGCCCCGGTCGAGATCTGCGCCTTTGTCCGCCCGCCGATCGACTGGCTGAACGCGGCCTATTGGCAATGGGGTGTCTGGTCCGGGCGGCCTTTCCAGGCCTGGGTGGAGAGGACGGAAATGCCCTACTCTCTGGGGGCCATGCTGACCCGGTGGGCGGCCCTGCCCAACACGCGGCTCCGGCTGGGGTTCTCGGGTGATGTGCTGGCGGAGTTCGAGGAAACCGAGGGTGTCGCCCTGCCCCGACCCGCACAGCGCAACGTGTCACTGCCACCTGCCATGCTAGGCTTTCTGATGCGCAACCGGCGCTATCGGAGCAATGCGCATGACAACGCCGCAGAGTTCATTTTTCAGCGCTGGTGCAAGATGGAGGATGGTCCCCGCCTCTGGGCGGTCCTGCCGCGCCATCTGTTCCAGCTGCGTGAGGCGCTGCGGGCGGATATCGACCTGCTCTTCGCGCTGGTGCCGGAGGACCGGGCCCGCGCGATCCGCGCCGCCGATCCCCGCTGGACCTCGGAGGAACCCTATCATGAGCGGATCCTGCAGGGCCGTTCGAGACTGGATGATCCCGAGGAGCTGGCGCAGCTATACCGGGTGCTGGTGAGCGGTGTGGGCGCCGCGGCCGCGGCCGCGGGCAAAGCGGTCCCCAAGCTGCCGCCGGTGCTGTCCACCCGCGCCTCGGTGCATGCCTGGGATGTGGCCGTGGCGCAGGCACTGGAACATCTGATCGCCTTCGACACGGATTTGCGGCGCAGGCGGCTGCCCTTCGTCTGACCCCTGACGGGGAGCGTCGCGCTGGCGATCTGCCGCGCCGGGTCTTTGCCCGCCCGAAGGACGGGGCCCGATCGCGGCGCGCGTCGCGGACAGCTTGTTTCGCGCGCGAAACATCTTCGGAGCATGTGGATCGTCGTCTGGCCAGAGCGTGACATAGCGCCATGTCGTCAGCGACCCGCACACGCCTTGTTGCGCAAAGGTGGCCTCGGACCGCAGTCCGAATGGGGCATGACCGGGCGCCTCATGTTCAGGACGCCGGCTGGAAGAGGCCTGTGGGGGCAGATCGCGCGGGGTCCGCGGTGGCCTTTGTTGGGATGGCGTGGCTGTCCCCGGCTCACATTTCAAGCGCGTTCTTGTGGTCGCGCCGGAGCAGCATCAGCCCCAGCACAAGGGCCACCAGCGAAAATATTACCACATAGGTCTCCGAGACGTAGGTGGCCTCGTAGTTCGGAAAGAATCCATGCCGCATCAGCCCCACCAGATGCACCAGCGGATTGTACCACAGCCAGTCACGGTAGGGCAGGGGGATGGTTTCGAACATGAAGAAGATGCACGACATGATGAACATGGGCCGCATCAGGATGGACCAGAACCGCTGATAGATCGGAAATCGCAGCATCATGAAACAGTTGAAGGTTCCCACCCCCAGACCCAGCAGCGCCATCAGCCCGTATCCCTTGGCGATCACGGCGCCGTCCATCACCACCCGCGTCTCGGAGAACAGCAGGATCACCCCGAACACGATGTAGCTGACCAGAAGCTGCGTCATCACGTTCAGCAGAAACCGCGCGAGAAGCGCATCGATGAAGGTCACCCGCGGATAGCTGAGAAGTTGTTTCGAATAGTTCATGGCCTGGCCTAGTTTGCCGCTGATGTCGCTGAACATCATGAAGGGCAGCATGCCCGTGGCGTAGAACATCGCGAAACTGATCCCCAGCGGTGGTGAGCGGAAACCCACCGAAAAGATCGCCGTCAGCAGCGCGATGCCTGCCGCAGGCTCCAGAATCGCCCAGGCGTAGCCGCCCGGAGACCGGCCGTAGGAGGTGCTCATCTCGCGCAGGATCAGCGCCATGATCGTGCGATATGTGGCAAAGCGCGGCAGGCCGGAACGGATGCGTGGGCGTTGGGGTACGGGAAAATCGGTCAAGAAGTGGTCCGTCGATAATGTGACACGCTTGGGCGGCCTTTCGCCGGAGCGCTATCCGGGCTGGAAACCACCGCATTGATTATGTAGCAATGGGGCAGCAGGAGCCACTTGAAAAAAATCGGCCATTTCCCTTGACACAAATACCCCCACCCCGCCCCCCCAAGGATTCCGCGCCCGTCGGGTCCGGCGGCAAGGGCGTCGTTTCCCCCCTGCATCCGAAGCCGGGACCGGGCCCCAACGCGCCGCAACCGGGGGTCGGCGGACCGGTCAAGCCCGATCCCTCGATCGCGCCCGGTCCACCGCGCACCCCGGTCGGTCCCGCGGGCGGGGGACGACCGGGGTCCGGGGCGCCTCGCATGGCCTCGGGGGCGCGGCTGAAACGCCGCCACTGGGGCGTTCTGGCGAGCCTTGTGGTCGGTGTCCTGCTGCCCGCCCTTGTCGTGGCGGGCTATCTCTGGCTGCGTGCCGCGGATCAATACGCCTCGACGGTGGCGTTTTCCGTGCGCACCGAAGAAAGCAGCTCGGCGCTGGAACTGCTGGGCGGCATCACGGCGATGTCGGGGTCGTCCTCGTCGGATACCGATATTCTCTATGAATTCCTCCAAAGCCAGAAGCTGGTCGCCGACATCGACTCCGAAATCGACTTGCGGGCGCTCTGGTCCAAGCCGGAGGGCGATCCCGTCTTCGCCTTCGATCCCGAGGGCACGATCGAGGATCTGGTCGCCCATTGGGACCGGATGGTCCAGATCTACTACGACGACGGTGCCGGACTGATCGAGGTGCGGGTTCTGGCCTTCGAGGCGGAGGATGCCCAGCTGATCGCACAGACGCTGTTCGATCATTCCTCGGAGATGATCAACTCGCTGTCGGCGATCGCGCGCGAAGACGCGATCCGCTACGCCCGCGAAGAGCTGAACACCGCGCTCGAACGCCTCAAGGAGGCGCGCGAGGGGGTGACCCGGTTCCGCAACAAGCACCAACTGGTGGATCCTTCGGTGGATCTGCAGACCCAGGCGGGCCTTCTGGGCAAGCTTGAGGCGCAGTTGGCGGATGCGCTGATCGAGTTCGACCTGCTGGCCAATTCCACCCGAGACGACGATCCGCGCCTGACCCAGGGGCAGCGCCGGATCGACGTGATCCGCGACCGCATCGACGCGGAACGGCGCAAGCTGGGCCTTGCGGGGGACGGCAACGGCGACACCGATGTCTATGCCAATCTCTTCGGGGAGTATGAACGCCTCGTGGTCGACCGCGAATTCGCCGAGCAGAGCTATACCTCGGCGCTGGCCACCTATGATGGCAGCCTTGCGGAGGCCCGCCGCCAGAGTCGCTACCTGGCCGCCTATGTGCGTCCGACCAAGGCCGAAAGCGCCCGCTTCCCGGAGCGGTTCACGCTGCTGGGTCTGTCGGTGCTGTTTATCTTCCTGGTCTGGTCGACCCTGGTGCTGGTGGTCTATGCGCTCAAGGACCGGCGTTAGGGCAGGGCGTCTCTCCGGACCTGCACGAGTATGAGACAATGATCAGATTCGAAAACGTCACCAAGCGCTATGTGATCGATGGCCGTGAAAAGACGGTCGTCGAGAACATGAATGTTGTCGTGCCGACGGGGCGTTCGGTGGGGCTGCTGGGGCGCAACGGGGCGGGGAAGTCGACGTTGTTGAGGATGATCTCGGGGGCGACGGAGCCGACCCGGGGACGGATCAGGACAAAGGGGCTGGTGTCCTGGCCGGTGGGCTTTGCCGGGTCCTTTCATCCGGATCTGACGGGGTTGCAGAATTGCAGCTTCATCGCGCGGATCTACGGTGTGGATACCGAGGAACTCGCGCAGTTCGTCGAGGAATTCGCCGGGCTGGGGATGCACTTTCGCCTGCCGCTGCGCAGCTATTCCTCGGGCATGCGCTCGCGGCTGGCCTTTGGCGTGTCGATGGGGATCTCGTTCGACATATATCTGGTGGACGAGATCACCGCCGTGGGCGATGTGGCCTTTCGCGAAAGCTCGGACCGGTTGTTCAAGGCGCGGCTGAGAAACGCGGGGGCGGTGGTCTGCAGCCATGCGATGGGGCAGATCCGGCTGCTCTGCGACAGCGGGCTCGTCCTGGAGGACGGGCAGGCCTATTACTACGAGGATCTCGAAGAGGGCATCGCGCATCACGAAGACAACATGCGCCGTGCGGCGGCCGTGTGATCCGCGGCGGCCGGGTCCCGGCGATATCCCTGCCCGATCCGCGATGAAGGCCGGCCGCGAGCGTTTCGCGCGCGAAACATGGCGGCCATTCCGGACGGAGGGATAGATATGACCTCCGCGGTCTGCTTGTCGGCGGGAGCAGGGGCTGTGCCCTGTTTCGTGTTCTGCAATCGCCGCTTTCGGGGATGTCAGGTCCGGAGCGTTCCGCCCTGAACGTGAAACGTCCATCCCCTGCCAGGCCTCACTCTCCGGGATATCGCCATGCGCTTTGGCCCGGATCAAGGATGGCATTCCTGCGGCTGGCGGCGGCGGTCCCGTGGGGAGCTGTCACGTATGCACCTATGGCGCGGGGCTTCCCGGCATTTGCCCGGCCGGGGCCATCAGACCCGCCCCAGCGCTGCCGCCAGCCGCAGAAATGCCGTGGCCGAGGTGCGGTCCCGTGCGATCCCCAGCCGGGCCTGTGCCCGCGCCCGCCCGATGCCCCGGCGCGGCGCGGCCTCCAGTGCCGCCAGCAACGCACGGGCCTCAGTCGTCAGATGCGGCATGGCCGTCTTCAGTGCGGCGTGATTTGCCGCCTGCCAGCCGGCATAGACCGGCCCCAGGACCTTCGCTGCCCGCGTCAGCCCCGCCAGCATCCCGCGATGCGGACCCAGCACATTACCGCGATGCTGGCGGTAATCCAGCACCGCCTCGTCGGACACACGCACCCGTCCTCCGGCCCCCGAGATCAGCAGATAGAGCCACCAGTCGTGGAAGGGGACGTCGACCGGCCCCGCTGCCCGGACCAGACGCAGCGCCGCGGGGTTCAGCGTGGCGCAATGTCCCGCCACCCGATTCTGCACCAGTGCATTGCCGAAGGACGGCATCCCGCCATGCACCCGGCTGCCACCCAGGGGGGTGCCATCCTCGGCGATGTGGCGGCTTTGGGCGCTGTAGACGGCGGGCCCGGCAATGCCCTCCAAGGCTCGCAGCGCATGGGACAGCTTGTGCGGATACCAGATGTCATCCTGATCCGAGAGCGCGACAGGCCCCTCGGGCAGGTCCGGATGGCACAGCAGCGACAGGAAATTCGCCGCCGGTCCCCGGCAGGGTCCGGGCAGCAGCCGGATGTCGCGCCCCGGATGCGCGGCGCGAAACGCCGAGACGATGTCCGGCGTGCCGTCGGTCGACCCGTCGTCCGATACCCAGAGCGCCCAGTCGTCGTGATCCTGCGCGATGAAACTGTCGAGCTGCTGGGCCAGATGCGTGGCGCCCTGACAACTGGCCAGCAGGATCGTGACCCGGGGCAGGGCAGGGCAGGGGGGCATGGTCGGGTGCGTCTCCGGTCGGGGTCGGAGCGGTTGTAGACGGTCGGCGCCGCAGGGTCACGGGGGACGATGGCGATGATTGGCCGGGGCGTCGGCGTTAACGTGCCGAGCCCGGAGCGGCCTTGTCGCCGGTGGTCGCGACAGCCTGCCGGAGGGGCTTCGGGCGGTATGCCGCCTCCTTGTCGCGGACGGGGGCGGACCCCGCCACGGGAACCGGCCCTGAGCCACGGTATGCGCTGAATTTCAATGGGTTCCTCTTGAACGCGGCCTCTGTCCACGGCCCTGCGGCAGGTGATGGAGAACGCGGATCTTGCCGCGCAGGGGCTGACGGGTGACCCGTCTCAAGACCAATCTGCCGGAGGGTCTCAAGGATACATTTACCTTAATAAGGTGCGTGAAACCCCTAGAATACAAGGCAAAAAACCGCCTGATTGCTTATTTTCGCCTTTGCGTTGCCCAGATCGGCAGGCAGAAGGACTGGGGGCAAAACAAACAAGAAGAGAACGGGCATGACCATAGTTGCGACCGAAGTTGCGAATGAATTCGAGCGGTACATGCTCGATCTGATCAACGCCGATCGTGGTGCCAAAGGGCTGGCGCCACTGCTTATGGAACTGAACCTCAATACTTCGGCCGACGAGCATAGCATCTGGATGTCGGAGGCCGATACCTTCAGTCATACCGGTGCCGGAGGCAGTACGCACACCCAGCGGATACTGGACGCGGACATGGATCTCTCCGGCAGCTGGCGCAGTGCGGAAAACATTGCCGCGGTCACGGTCGACGGGGCCGCGAGCCTCTATGACGAGGTCGACCGGCTGCACAAGAACCTGATGAATAGCCCCTCCCACTACGCCAATCTGATGGATCCGAAACTGGAACTGATCGGGCTTGGCCTTATGGTCGGGCCATTGAGCTACGGGAGCGCGGGCAGCCTCTCGAGCGCGCTTCTGACGCAGAATTTTGCGACGACCGGAGGGCTGGCGGATCTGGATCTGGCGGGCAAGGACGGGGCGGACAGACTGACCGGACAGGGGGGCGACGATCATATCGCCGGTGGTGGCGGGGCCGACACGCTGATCAGCGGCGCGGGCGCCGATACGATAGACGGGCAGGGCGGCAACGACGAGATTCATCTGGGCGCCGGGGTCAAGCAGGTTGAGGGTGGCACCGGCGAGGATACGGTGGTCCTTTCGATGACCCGTGCGCAGGCCAGCGTGTCCGAGCTCTCCGCGGGGGCGTTTCTGACCGGGGGCGGAGTCCAGGCAAAGCTGACCGGGATCGAGTGGTTGCAATTCACCGATCAGCGCGTGGCGGTTGCGGATTTCTTTGTCAACGATCCGAACAAGGACCCGGCCGATACATCGGGGACATTCTTTCTGGGGACGTCGGGCAGTGATCTGCTGAAGGGCACCGGCGGGGCCGACAGCCTGACGGGTCTGGCGGGTGACGACGTGCTGCTGAGCGAGGGCCGCGGGCTGTATGGCAGCGATGTCTCGGCCCAGGTCTACCGGCTTTATTCCGCGGTTCTGGGGCGTGAGCCTGACGCCGGCGGGCACTTAGGCTGGGCCGCGCTCATCGGCTCCGGCGGGCGCACGTTGCAAGAAGTGACAACCAGCTTCGTCGCCTCGGCCGAGTTCCAGAAGACTTATGGCGCCCTGACGGACAGCCAGTTTGTCACGCTGCTCTATGATAACGTCTTGGGCCGCGCGCCGGATGCGGGCGGTTTTTCGAATTGGGTCGGGGCCCTTGGTCGCGGATTGCCGCGCGAAGAGGTGGTCCTGAGGTTTTCCGAAAGCCTTGAGCACCGCAATTCGACCGCTGCCGACCTGGAGGCGTTCGAACTGGCCCATGATCCGACGGCATGGGCCGACGAGGTCTACAGATTGTATCGAGCGGTGCTGGACAGGGAACCTGATGAACAGGGGCTGGCCATATGGGTGGAGCAGCTGGCCGAGGGCAAGTCTTTTGCGGATGTGGTGTCGGCCTTCATGGGGTCGCCCGAGTTTCAGGCCACCTATGGCACGACGAGCAACGCCGATTTCGTGACGCTGTTGTATAACAACGTGCTGGACCGGGCGCCGGATGCCGGCGGCTTCGATGTATGGACTTCTGTGCTGGGGAGCGGCACATCGCGCGAGACGGTGGTGGAACGTTTCGTGCAGTCGAATGAATTCGTGCAGGGCACGGCGGCGGATCTGCGCGCCTTCATGGCGGGGGCCGGGCCGGACGACGTGCTGACG
>CAZRZN010000097.1:0-14064 GCA_964604565.1 uncultured Rhodobacterales bacterium | reverse complement strand
CGAGATTCTCCGGAGTGACTGGAGTTCAGACGTGTGCTCTTCCGATCTCGAAGGAGATTTTCGGAACTCGGTGACGATTTGCGATCACCGTTTCGACGACCCCGGGGTCATGGATTCGGCCAGCGGTCACATTGACGGAAACCTTGGGGATGTTGACCCCCTCGCTGATCAACCCTTCGATCTGGGTGATCGCCTTGCGAAAGATGATCTCGTCGATCTCGTCGATGATCGAGAGTTGCTCTGCAACCGGCAGGAACCTGCCCGGAAGGACGAGGCCGAATTCCTCGCTTTGCCACCGGGCAAGGGTTTCAACGCCGGTGATCTGAAGGGTTCTGGCATCGAATTGCGGCTGGAAGTATGGCACGAACTCTTCTTGTGCCACGGCCCTGCGCATCTCGCGGGCGATGCTGCGCCGCGAAAGCACGGCCGCATGCAATTCTTCCGTGTAAAGGCGAATGCGATTGCGACCCAAGTCCTTGGCTTCGTAGAGCGCGGCATCGGCCCGGATGATGAGGTCTTCGAGATCGGACAGATCACCAACCGTGCTGGCGATCCCGAAGCTGGCGCCGACACGTATGACCTTGTTTTCGAAAACCTTCGGCTCGCGGATACGTGCAAGCATCCGTCTTGACAGCGCGGCGCCGCCCTCTTCGGTTGTGTCCGGGCCCAGCAACAGGACGAATTCGTCGCCGCCCACCCGCACTGCCAGATCCTCGCTCTTGGTCTCTTCCTTGAGGATCTTGGCAACCTCGACGAGGGCGAAGTCGCCCGCCTTGTGCCCCATCGTGTCGTTCACGGATTTGAAGTGATCCAGATCGATGCGCACGATCGTGACACGACTGGCTTCCTTGGCCGAACGTTTCTTCAGCGCAGCGTCAAGCGCGCGGCGGTTGGGCAGCCCGGTCAGGGGATCGTGCGATGCCTGGTATTCGATTTCCAGCTTTGCCGACATGATGGCCTCGCGGTCGAGCCGCGCGCTGGTGATATCGCTGGAAATGGAAACGAAGCCGTAACATGTCTGTTCGTTGTTCAGAAGCGGTGCGATGCTCAGGTTGATCCAGTAGGATTCGCCCGACCGCTTGTAATTCATGATCTCGACCTTGACCGCCTCCTGGTTTCTGATCGCGTCCCGCACGATCTTGACCGTCGCCGGGTCGGTGCCCTCACCGCGCAGCAACTGTCCGGGGACCTTTCCCACCGTCTCTTCGGCAGTGTAGCCGGTCAGCCGTTCAAACGCGGGGTTCACCCATATCGTCTTGCCTTTCAGGTCGGTCACGAGGATCGAGTCGTTGGCCCGCTGCGCGATCACGGCCATTTCCTCCAACTCGCGGGCCTGAAGCTCCAGTTTCCTGTGCGGCTCGACAATCACGCGACGACCGAGCAGGGCAACCAGACCGAAGGCCCCCACAAGGACCACGGCCGTCGCGGCGACGCTTTTTTTCAGGAGTGCCGATACGGCGGTTTCCACTGCATCGGGATCCGGCACCAGCGCAATATAGAGATCGACATCGCCCAGGGCGGCGACAATGGCGCCTTTGGGCAGGCTCGATCGCGCGTCCGATGTAATCAGAAGGGCGGTTTCGGCGATGCTGTTGGATGGAAAGAAACTCTCCATTTCGAAGTTGTATCCGGCGACAAGGACACCCTCGAGATAATCGTTTCTCAGAACCGGGACGGCCATCACAAGAAAGGCCGACGCGCCTTTCTTGACGAGCAGTACCGGTTCGCGCGCGAAGGCGGTGTCCTTGAGCCACGCGGATATGAATGCGGCCAGGTCCGGTTCGGGAATATGGGCGCGCTCTTCGGCGCGGATATCGTAATCCGCAATCGGTTCGCCGAAGGCGTCATAAAGCGTCACCCATGAAAGTTCGTCTTTCTTAGGCAGCGCATTCAGGCGATCGGTCATGTAGGTTGTGGCATCGACATAGCCGAGCGCGATGTTGACGACATTCGGATCGGAGGCAACGAATTGCATCAGCATCCGATCCTTCGCGAGATTTGCCTCCAGCTCGTTGACGACCTTGTTGGCCTGCTCGACCACGGCTTGCTGCTGGTAATCATTGAGAAAGGGCAGCGCGACGACGCGGACCGCGACCCCCGAGCATGCCAGTGCCAGCGACAGGATCACCCCCAAGAGCAGCCAGAACCGCAAGGCGACCGATAGTTTCGGGCGCCCGGTGCGTTTTGGAAGATCAATCTGCATGTTCGAGATATCCGTCTTCGGTGAACCTTGCGAGGCAAAGATCATCAGGTCCCAGCGCCTCATGCGCAAAGGGCCTCGCCTCGGAATAGGCGCCAAACGGGGTTTCATAACGCTTGAGAATACCGTCGACGGGGTGGTCGAGATTTTCGAGCGCATGCCGCAAGGCGCGGCGCCGATTTGCAATATCGCCATTCCATTGCGGCGTCCTTGCTGCCTGTCTTGCGGCCGACACAAGGATTTTGGTCAGATCGTATCCATGCACGAAACCGGCCGGTGCGGACATTCTGGCAAGCGAGGACTGATCGGGAGACGCCACCGCCAAGGCCGTGCGCAAGACAGGGTTTTCTTCTGCTTCGCGTTTCAATCCGCAGGTTTGCAGGACCGTGATCCCGAGGCGTCTGCGCGCGTCATGGCCGACCTGATTGATAAAGGCGGTGCTGCCGGTAATCCCCCAATGGCTGAAAAGGCGAAGGTTGGCGCCCCGGTCGGCCAGTGCGTTCACGATCAACGCCCCGTTTCTGGCGTTGGCCAGAAGGATCGCGCAATCGGGCCGGGCCTGGAGAATGGATTGGGCCAAGGCGCCGGCGCCTGCCTGTCCGAGGGTGGCGGGAAAGAATGCGGTGATGCTGGACTGTCGGCCCGCTGCGTTCAGCGCGGCGGCCAGCGTGATTTCACTGGCCCGCCCCCAGCCGGTGTTCAGCAAGATCAGCGCGACGTCCTTGCAGTTCGCGCCCTGAACCGCCTCATGCACCAGAAAGGGGCCGGATCGATAGTCGTCGACCGATAGACGAAAGATCCAGTTTTCGTCGTCCGCCGCGGCCCGAGTGATCGGGCCGGCGGCCGACCAGGGCAACAAGGTGAGGATGCCACTCTGGTTGATAAAACGCTGATGGGTCAGATAGGGAGGGGAATGCAGGCCCCCGATGAGTGCGATGGCGGATGGACTTTTGAGAAATTGGTCCATCGTGTCTCGTGATCGCCTGACATTGCCGCGGTGATCCATGGGGGCAATGACCACGGGCCGCCCTCCAAGCGTGTTTTCAGCCTCCAGCAGTGCCGTGCGGACCCCGAGTTCTATGGCCTCCGCGGCGGCCTCGTTGATCGAATAATCCGCATCGATGTAGAGTTCGAGGGGTGCTTCGGCAGCGGCGGGACGCGGGCCAAGAGACAAGGCAAGAAGGATGAACAGGTATTTTTTCATGGTTTTGCCTCGCCCTCAGCGCACGGATGTTCGGCGAAGTCATAGGCGCGAAGGATTATCGCGGGCTTTCCGCAAGGAGAGGAAAAGCCTAAAATTTGGTTGCTTTTCAAAGGGGCTGTTGTATCTGGCTTCCACGGAGGGTGAGGGGCGACACCCGTGTTCGGCCCGTCCTTCCGGAGCATCGCCTGTCGGTCAGGCCGCTTTTTGCGTGGCCGGCCATGGGGCTTGTGGCCTCTTGCGGCGCGGCCCCGCCGGCGGGCGGTCCGGACGACCTCAGCCACACGGTATCAGCCGACCCGAGGGAACCACAGGCGGCTGTGGCCAACATCGACACGGTGTGTCTGACCGACCGGTGCGGCAGACTCTGATCGACTTTTTCGGGGGATGAGGGCAGCCCGTCTCAGACCAAGTGCCGTTCCAGACCCTTGAGCATGTCCAGACAGGCGGCGAGCTGATCGCGGCTGACGAATTCGTCCGGCTTGTGTGCCTGTTCGATCGCGCCGGGACCGCATACGACGCAGTCCATCCCCATCGACTGGAACAGTCCCGCCTCCGTCCCGAAGGAGACGACATCGCTGCCATTCGCCCCTGTCAGCGCGGAGACGATTTCGGCAATCTTGTTGTCCGGCACGGGGTGCAGGCCCTCGACCTCGCCGATCACTTCGCGGGTGATCGACGCCTCGGCATGGATGGCCTGCATCGCGGGCAGGAGCGTTTCGGCGAAGCGGTCGATCTCTTCCAGCACATGGTCGGAATCCGACCGCTGCACCGGCCGCATTTCCCAGTCGATCTCTGCATGGCCGGGGATCACGTTATGGGCCACGCCGGCGATGATCCGGCCGATGTTCATCGTGGTCCATGGTGGGGAAAAGGTGCTGGCCTCGGGCGCGCGGGTGCGCAGTTCGGCCTCCAGTTCCATCAGGCGGGTGGCATAGCGCGTGGCGCAGACGGCCGCATTCACGCCCAGATCGGGGGCCGATCCGTGCCCCTCGCAGCCCGTGAAACGCGTGGTGTATTCGAAGCACCCCTTGTGGCCGGTGATGACGCGCATCATCGTCGGCTCACCTAGAATGGCGGTGGCCGGACGCAGACCGCGCGTGCGCAGTTCATCCACCAAGGCGCGGGCGCCAAAGCAGCCGGTTTCCTCGTCATAAGTCAGGGCGATATGGACCGGGCGCGTCAGGCGCCAGGTGGCGATTTCCGGTGCCATCGCGAGGACGCAGGCGATGAACCCCTTCATGTCGCAGGCGCCGCGCCCGTAAAGACGGCCCTGCCGGTCCTCCATGGTGAAAGGCTCGCTGGACCATTGCTGATCCGCCACAGGCACCACGTCAGAGTGACCTGAAAGCACCAGTCCGCCATCGCCTTCCGGGCCGAAAGTGGCAAACAGATTGGCCTTGTGTCCGGTTTCGTCGAGCGAGATATCGCATTGCGCACCAAAGCCCTTCAGGTAATTCGCGGCCCAGCCGATCAGTTCGAGGTTGCTGTCCGTCGATACGGTCGGAAAGCCGATCAGGTCGCCCAGAAGACCCTCGGTCGAGTAGAGAAGTTCCATGTCAGTCCTTCACAAAGAATTTGCGATCAGCGAGCGGCGGTTGCTTTGTCGGGGCCTATCGGAACAGGCTGGCATCCGTAAAGATCCCATATCGCCTGTCCTGCCTCTTGGCGGAAACCCTAATGCAATTCGCCGGCAAGGTCTTTGGGTTTCGGGGAAAAAGCGCACAGTAAGCGGTTGATATTTCGTCGGACGGTTGCGCATTGTGCGGAACGAGCGTCGGCCCGGCGTCGCCGCGCAGCATCGACATGCACGCGTAAGGCCCGCCGCGTCCAGAAGGGAGAGACGGGATGACAGATTTCACGCTTGACCGCATGTTCGCCGCGCGGCGCAGGATCGCAGGGATTGCGGATCATACGCCCCTCGTGCCCTCGGCGCTTGGCGACAGGTTCGGGCATGAGCTGCTGTTGAAGCTTGAAATCGCCCAGCCGGTGGGCGCGTTCAAACTGCGCGGGGCCGTCAATGCGGTCTTCAGCCTGGAGGGGACGCCAGAAGGGGTGACTTGCTGTTCCACCGGCAATCATGGACGCGGCGTGGCCTTTGCGGCGCGGGCGCGCGGGATTCCGGCGATCGTCTGCATGTCCAACCTCACACCAGAGGCCAAGATCGCGGGGGTGCGCGCGCTGGGCGCGGAGGCGCGCATCATCGGCCAGAGCCAGGACGACGCCCAGAAAGAGGCGGCGCGTCTTGTGGCCGAAGAGGGTCTGACCGAAATCTCGCCCTTCGACGATGCGGATGTGATCGCCGGGCAAGGGACCATCGGGCTGGAATTGCTGGAGGCGCAGCCGGATCTGGACACGATATTGGTGCCGCTGTCGGGCGGCGGGCTGGCCGGCGGGGTGGCTTTCGCGGCCAAGACCATCAATCCGAAGATCCGCGTCATCGGAATAACCATGGACCGCGGCGCGGCGATGCATGCGTCGCTTCAGGCAGGCCACCCGGTCGAGGTGACGGAAGTTGCAAGCCTTGCCGACAGTCTGGGCGGCGGTATCGGGATGCAGAACCGCCTGTCGTTTCCGCTGTGCCGCGATTACCTCGACGATGTGGTGCTGGTCTCCGAGACGGAAATCTATCGTGCCCTCCAGACCATCTATTACGAGGATCGCATCGTCTGCGAGGGGGCCTGCGTCGTGGGCATCGCGGCGCTGCAATCGGGCAAGATCTCTTTGACAGGTCCGACGGCGACTATCATTACCGGCCGCAATCTGGACATGACCATGCACGCGCAGATCATGGCAGGAGAGGATGTTCACCTTGGCGATCTGACGGTCGAGGGCCGCGCCTACGCGCCCTAGGCGGCTGATGATCTTGCGTCTTGTCACCACCTGCGGGACATCCGGGCGCGATGGCGTGGCCATAGGACTGCACCGACTGGTAGGGCAAAGCCGGGACGTGCCCGCAAGCGTGAGGACGGCGGCCAAGGCCCACAAGGTCCCTTTGGCCGACACGGGGGCACGCGCCTCCTTTGCATGGACAATTTCACGCAGCCCTGACCTCTGGCAAGATCACCCGAAATACACTAGGGCGGCAAGTAACCCCAGTAATAAAGGCGACGCGCGCTGCTGCCGGGGTCTGCGGAGCCTCTGGCGACTCAAAGCGTGCGAAACCGGGCTCCCCTGATCGACGACATTCAAAGCGGTGCGCAACCGCAGCAGAGGAGCATGACGTGCTGACCAACGACCAGTTGGCGGATTGGGACCGCCAGAACTTTTTCCATCCCTCCACCCATCTTGCCCAGCATGCGCGGGGCGAAACACCGTCGCGCATCATCACCGGCGGCGAGGGATGTTTCATCGAGGACCGTGACGGCCGCCGTTTTCTGGACGCCTTTGCGGGTCTGTATTGCGTGAACGTCGGCTATGGCCGCCCCGAAATCGCCGAGGCGATCTCTGCGCAGGCGCATCAACTGGCCTATTACCATGCCTATGTCGGGCATGGCACCGAGGCCTCGATCACCCTGTCCAAGATGATCCTCGACCGGGCGCCCGAAGGCATGTCCAAGGTCTATTTCGGCATGTCCGGCTCGGACGCCAATGAAACCAACGTCAAGCTGATCTGGTATTACAACAACATCCTTGGCCGCCCCGAGAAGAAAAAGATCATCTCGCGCTGGCGCGGCTATCACGGGTCGGGCCTTGTGACCGGCTCGATGACCGGGCTGGAGCTGTTTCACAAGAAATTCGATCTGCCGCTGGCACAGGTCATCCACACCGAGGCGCCCTATTACTTTCGCCGGGACAATCTGGACCTGACGCCGGAGCAATTCACCGCCCATTGCGCGGCGGAGCTGGAGGCGCTGATCGAACGTGAGGGCGCAGACACCATCGCCGCCTTCATCGGAGAGCCGCTGCTGGGCACGGGTGGCATCGTGCCGCCGCCGCCGGGCTATTGGGAGGCGATCCAGAACGTCCTGCACAAGCATGACATCCTGCTGGTCGCGGATGAAGTCGTCACCGGCTTTGGCCGCCTTGGAACGATGTTCGGGTCGGATCACTACGGGATCAAACCTGACCTGATCACCATCGCCAAGGGTCTGACCTCTGCCTATGCGCCGCTGTCGGGGTCGATCGTCGGGGACCGGATGTGGAAGGTGCTGGAGCAGGGGACCGATGAAAACGGCCCCATCGGCCATGGCTGGACCTATTCGGCGCATCCCATCGGCGCTGCCGCCGGGGTGGCGAACCTGAAGCTGATCGACGATCTGAACCTCGTTCAGAATGCGGGTGACGTGGGCGCGCATTTCCAGGCGGCGTTGCACGACGCGCTGGGCGATCACGTCAATGTCGGCGAAGTGCGTGGAGAGGGTCTGATGGCCGCGGTCGAATTTGTGGCGGATCGTGACACGCGGCAGTTCTTCGATGCCTCCGAAAAGGTCGGGGCGCGCATCGCCGGGGCGCTGAATGCCCATGGCGTGATCGCGCGGGCGATGCCGCAGGGCGATATTCTGGGTTTTGCCCCGCCGTTCTGCATGACCCATGCGCAAGCCGAAGAGGTCGCTGGCAAGACCGCGAAGGCGGTGGCCGAAGTCCTGCCCACAGCATGACCTGCCGCGCCTCTTTGCCCGGCCGGGCAGGGGCGCAGGCGTGCCGGACCACTGTCCCGTCCCGCATGGCTTTGCTATTGCGGTGCGGGGCCTAGATGCCTCTGAAACAAGGGGCACCGCATGTTTCTGGACATCCGAGGCGTGACAAAGACTTATCCCGGGGCCGATGGGCCGGTTCCGGTGTTGGCGGGCGTCGACCTGACCATGGAGCTTGGGCAGACCCTGTCGCTTCAGGGGGAATCCGGGTCCGGCAAGAGCACGCTTCTGCATCTTGTCGGCGGGCTGGACCGGCCGGACAAAGGCGAAATTCGCCTCGACGGGCGCAACATCGCAGGACTGACGGAGGCCGGGCGTGCAGCGCTCAGGCGGAGCGACGTCGGCGTGATCTTTCAGCAATTCAACCTGATCCCCTCGCTGAATGTGGATGACAACATCCGATTTCAGGCGCGGTTGTCCGGGCGCGAGGACGCGGGGCGCGTGGTGGAACTGATCGAGGCGCTGGGCCTCGGGCCGCACCGCAGCAAATACCCCGAGCAGCTTTCCGGTGGTCAGCAGCAGCGCGTGGCCATCGCCCGGACTCTGGCGGCGGCGCCGCGCCTGATCCTTGCGGACGAGCCGACGGGCAACCTTGATGAGGCCACGGCCGCGACCGTGCTGGACGAGATGCTGGCGCTGGTGACCCGGACGGGGGCGGCGCTGATGGTCGTCACGCATTCCAACACCGTCGCCGCCCGCATGGACCGGCAGTTGCATCTAAGCGCGGGACGGCTGGCATGACGCGCGCCTGCCTACAGGCGCTGCTGTCGCATTGGTGGCGCAACCCGTTGCAGCTGATCACCTTTCTTGCGGGACTGGCGCTGGCGACGGCGCTGTGGTCGGGCGTTCAGGCGATCAATGCCGAGGCGCGCGCCAGCTATGACGCCGCGGCCGCGACACTGGGCGAGGGGCGGTTCGATCAGCTTGTGCCGCGCGCGGGCGACAGCCTTGCGCAGGAAACCTATGTGGCGCTGCGGCGGGCGGGCTGGCAGGTCTCTCCGGTGGTGGAGGGACGGCTGGGCGTGCAGGACGGATCGGTGCGCCTTATCGGGCTGGATCCTTTGACGACGCCGGGCACGCTCAGCCCGGTGGGAGGCGACCGGGATATCGCCATCGGGGATTTTCTCACCGATGGTGTGCTGTTTGCAAACCCTGAAACGGCGGCCCGGCTGGAGGGCAATGTGCCTCAAAGGGTCGTGACCGATAACAGCGTTGCGCCCGATACCGCGCTGACGGATGTGGGGGTGGCGCAACGCCTGTTGGAGCGACAGGGCCGGTTGAGCCGTCTGATCCTTGCCGAAGGCCAGCCTATGGGGGTGGCGCCGCTGGCGGAGGTTGCGCCGGACCTGTCGCGGGTTGCCGCGCAATCCTCCAGCGATGTCGGACAGTTGACCGACAGTTTTCATCTCAACCTCACGGCGTTCGGCATGCTGAGTTTCGCGGTGGGCATCTTCATCGTGCATGGCACAATCGGGCTGGTGTTCGAGCAACGCCGCGGCATGGTGCGGACCCTGCGCACCCTTGGCGTGCCGTTGCGGCGGCTGGTCCTGCTGATGGCGGTGGAGTTGCTGGGGCTGTCGCTTGTGGCAGGCGTCATCGGGGTCATGCTGGGCTATGTCGTGGCGGCCCTTCTGCTGCCCGATGTCGCGGCCACTCTCGAAGGGTTGTATGGCGCGCAGGTCGCGGGCGGTTTGCAGTTGCGCCCGGTCTGGTGGCTGTCGGGGCTGGCGATCGCGGTGGTGGGCGCGGCGCTTGCAGGCGCTGACGCCCTTTGGAGGATCGCCCGGATGCCAATTCTGGACAGCGGACGCCCGCGCGCCTGGGCGCGGGCCTCTGGGCGCGGACGCCGCGTGCAGGGGGCGGTGTCCTTGCTGTTGTTGTCCGTCGCGGGGGTGCTGGGCTGGCTGCAGGCGGGGCTTCTGGCCAGTTTCGTGCTGCTGGCCTGTCTTCTGATCGGTGCCGCATTGGCCCTGCCATTGCTGCTGGACGCGGTGCTGGCGTTCGGACAGGGGCGGGCCCGCGGCGTGATCGCGGGATGGTTCTGGGCGGACACGCGACAGCAATTGCCGGGGCTGAGCCTTGCCTTGATGGCCTTGTTGCTGGCCATGGCCGCGAATGTCGGGGTGTCTACCATGGTGTCCAGTTTTCGCCTGACCTTTGTGGATTTTCTCGATCAGCGGTTGTTTTCCGATGCCTATGTGCGCGGCACCGATCCCGAACAGAGCGCGGCGCTCGAAGCCTACCTGCTGGCCAATAGCGACGGTGTGATCCCGCTTCTGTCGATCGAGACCCGGCTGGCGGGCCTGCCGGCGGACCTGATGGGGGTGCGGCTTGGCCCGGCCTACCGTGACGTCTACCGGGACAACTGGACCTTTCTGGATGCGCGGGCGGACGCGTGGGATCTGGTCGCAGGAGGCGAGGGCGTGATCGTGAATGAGCAGCTGGCCCGGCGGGCGGGTCTGTGGCTGGGCGACACGCTGGATCTGGACGCGGATCTGCGGCTGCCGCTGGTGGGGATCTACGGGGATTATGGCAACACGATCGGTCAGGCTCTTGTGTCGGAACAGCGATTTCGCCGCCTTTTCCCCGACGTCAGGGCCCGCCAGTTCGGCGTGCTGGGCGTCGATCCGGCCGCGTTGCGAGAGGATCTCGTCGCGCGGTTCGACCTGCCGCCGGACAATGTCACCGACCAGCGGGCGGTCAAGGCGTTCTCGCTTGGGGTGTTCGAGCGCACCTTTACCGTCACCGCCGCGTTGAACGTGCTTACGCTGGCGGTTGCCGGCTTTGCCATCCTGATGAGCCTGCTGACGCTGGCCGCGATCCGCCTGCCGCAACTGGCGCCGGTCTGGGCGATGGGGCTGACGCGCGGCACGCTGGCGCGGGTGGAACTGCTGCGGGCGCTGGTTCTGGCGGCGCTGACCTCTGTGCTGGCGCTGCCGCTGGGGCTTGCGCTGGCCTGGGTTCTTTTGGCGCTGGTCAATGTCGAGGCCTTTGGCTGGCGGTTGCCGATGTTTCTCTTTCCCCGGGACTATGCCCTGCTGGGCCTGTGGACCATGGGCGCGGCCGGATTGGCGGCGCTCTGGCCTGCGGTGCGCCTTGCGCGGGTCCCGCCGGGCGATCTGCTGAAGGTTTTTGCCAATGAACGCTAGAGTATTGCTGTTCCTTCTGGTCTGGCCGATGGCGGCGCTCGGGCAGGGGTTTGCCGGTCTGGGAACCGATGCCGATGGCTTTGCCACGCCGCGACCGGACAAGATGTTCAGCTTTCCCGCGGATCACGGCGCGCATCCGGAGTATCGCATCGAATGGTGGTATCTGACCGCCAATCTGACAGGCCCGGACGGCACCCCCTACGGGCTGCAATGGACGTTGTTCCGCTCTGCGCTGGCCCCGGGGGAGGCGGCGGGCTGGGCCTCTCCGCAGGTCTGGTTCGCGCATGCCGCGGTCACCTCATCCGACGCGCATCACGTGACCGAACGGTTCGCGCGCGGCGGGATCGGGCAGGCCGGCGTGCGGGCGGACCCGTTCGAGGCATGGATCGATGATTGGCACCTGTCGGGCGAGACGCTGGACGGGCTGACGCTGTCTGCCAGCGGTCCGGAGTTTCGCTATGACATGCGGCTCGACGCAGAGGGGCCGCTGGTCTTTCATGGCGAGGGTGGCTATTCCGTGAAATCAGACGAAGGGCAGGCGAGCTATTATTATTCGCAGCCCTTCTACCGCATCGAAGGCACTCTGGATCTGCCCGAAGGCCGGGTGCCCGTGACCGGCAATGCGTGGCTTGACCGCGAATGGTCATCACAGCCGCTGGCCGAAACGCAGTCCGGGTGGGACTGGTTTTCCCTGTCTTTCGATGCAGGGGACAAGCTGATGGGATTTCGGCTGAACCAGACCGATGGCACGACATATACCTACGCGACCTGGATCACGCCCGAGGGCGAGACGGTGTCCTATGGCGATGGCGCTTTTGCGGCCCGGCCGCTGGCATATTCGGAGGTCGCAGGACGCAGCGTGCCGACCCGCTGGGCCGTGACCCTGCCCGAAAGGGGGGTCGATGTGACGGTGGGAGCGCTGAACCCGGAGGCATGGATGGGGGTGTCGATCCCTTACTGGGAGGGGCCAGTGCGGGTCTCCGGCAGTCATCAGGGGGTCGGCTATCTGGAGATGACAGGGTATTGATCCGTGCAGCAGCGGCATTGCCTGCGCGCAGCTATGGCCTATTTTCCCGATAGCAGATGGAGTTCAAACATATGGGCGGAAGGGTGCATGATCGCATGAGACATCCCACTGCCGGATGGGGTGCGGCGCTGGCTTGTCTGGTTGCCAGCCCCGTCGCGGGGCAGGATGTGTCCATCGTTCTCGACCGAAGCGAACGGGCGGTCGAGCTGTTCCTTGGCATGCCTGCCCGCACGGCGGTCGACGCCTTCGGTCTGTCGCCCGACCTTCTGACAGAGGCCGACGGGACCGTTGATTTCATCGGGTTCCGCCAAGGCACATGGGACATCGGCGATGCGCTCTTTGACGGGGTTGAGGCCAGGATCGGCACGGAGATCGCCGCGTTCGAGGGCATGTCCGTGATGGTTCACCTTGCCGATCAGCGGCTGCCGATGACCACGCCGCTGGATGCGTTGATCGCCATTTCCGTCTGCGGCGTCGAACCGCCCGACACGCCCCCCACGATCGACGATCTTTATCTTTACGCCGGTTTGATCGCGGAAACGTCTGACCCTCGGGGCATTGTGCGTCTTGACTTGCCCATGGCACAGGACCGGGGGCTGGACGTGCAGATCCGGGACTATCGAGAGGGCGTCCTCTTGGCGTCGGCTGAACGGTCTCTCGACCGCGATGTGCCGCTGGTCATCGGTGGGGCGGAAGCCGCATGGCGTCCAAGGACAGCGGGGATCGGGCTGTCGCTGGCAGTTGTCCTGAGCGTGCTGGCCGGCCTTGGCTGGGCGATGGCACGTCGGCGGGTGTAGTCCGCATGGCCGCTTGCATGGGCGGGCGAGCGGCTGTCGCGGCCTGGGCGGACGCACGCCCGATCTTTCGCCATGAGGGAAAAATGGCCGATGCCCGGGTCTGGCGCTGGACAAACTGCATCAGAATACCGCACCTTGGCGCCGATGCGGCCCGGTCTAGATGGTTGGGTGGCAAGAGATACCAATGGAGGAAAACGTGACCAAACTTATCACACGCCGCACCGCCCTGATGTCGGCGGCGGCATCTGCAACGCTGGCCCTGAGCCTGCCGAGCCGGGTGCTTGCTGCAACGACCCACGATGTCGAGATGCTGAATGTCCACCCCGAGGACCGCAAGCTGCGTCAGGTGTTCTACCCGCGCATCGTCACGATCGAACCGGGCGATACCGTGCGGTTCCTGTCAACCGACAAGGGTCATAACAGCCAGACCACGGACGACATGCTGCCCGCGGGCGCAGAAGCATGGAAGGGCCGTATCAACCAAGAGGTCGACGTGACCTTCGACACGCCGGGCTTTTACGGCTACCACTGCCTGCCGCACTACGCGCTTGGCATGGTCGGACTTGTCGTCGTCAAGGGCGACGGGATGATGGACAATCTGGAGTCCGCCAAGGCGGTCAAGCACCGCGGCAAGGCCAATGCCGTATGGGAAGACATCTGGGCGGAAGTCGATGGTATGGACCTTATGTCCGCCTGAGGCCCTTGATCACCGGGAGAGGCGGTCAAGATCGCCTCTCCCGTATCTCCGGTGGTGCCGCCGACACAGGCACACATGTCCGTTGTCTGCGGTGAGACGCTTTTTCCCGGCCCGGACAGAACATCCCTGAAAACGAACGATATTTGTTCAGTTCCGTGGCTTGTCGGGCGACGGGATGTTGCCGAGGTTTGCCGTCGGTGGGCGAAAATGTCGTCGTATGGGAAGAATGGTGGCGTGGGGGGGACTTGAACCCCCGACCTAACGATTATGAGTCGTTCGCTCTAACCAACTGAGCTACCGCGCCATGCAGTGGGTGGTCGGATACGGAAGGCGGCGGCAGGCGTCAAGCGCAAAAT
>CAZRZN010000096.1:0-14295 GCA_964604565.1 uncultured Rhodobacterales bacterium | reverse complement strand
CCGTGCAGACCCAGTATTGCGCGCGCGGCGGCACGATGCGCTCCTCGCCGGTGACCAGTGCCACCACCGAGGGTCCGCGGACCGCCACCAGCTTGTCGAAGACCTCTCGCGCCAAAAGGCGCAGCGGCAGGCCGATCACCCCGGTCCGATAGCCCAGCATACGATCAATCGCGTAGTGGGTCTTGCCTGTGTTGGTCGGGCCAAGAACAGCCGCGATCCGGGGTCTCTGGGCCATTGGGCCGCCTATCCTTCAGGCGACGGCCTTGCGGCGCATCGCCCTGTCATCTGTCTACAGCGTGGTGCCGACGGCCTCACGCTCCAACCGCTGCATCGCCTGCTCGACGTCGGGATCATGCGGTCGCAGATCAAGTACCCGCTCATAGGCCCGATACGCAAGAGCCCGCTTGCCCACCTGTTCGCTGATCGCGCCGACACCGCGCAGTGCCCCGAAATGTTCCGGATTGAGCGCGAGCACATGTTCAAGCGCATCCATGGCGGGGCCAAGGCGTTCCGCCTCGAAATAGGCCAGCGCCAGACCGTGCCACCCTTCGGCGAAATCCGGCGCATGATCGGTCAAGGCCCGAAAATGTTCGATGGCGACATCGGTATCCTTGACCGCCATGGCGTCCCTGCCCCGTTTGAGCAGGAGATCCATGCTGGCGGAGCCGGTCTTGGACCATTCGGTGATGATCTGATTCTCCAACCGCTGCGCAGCGGTTTCGCTCTCTGCCTGCTGCAATTGCTGCATCAGGTCGGCGACACGGTCCTGGGTCATGCCCGTCGCGGGTAGGGAAATCATGACTAGGGCGCCGAGTGCCGCAAGGGTACATTTGAATTTCATTAGTGCCGTCCTCATAACTACCGGTGACAATAGCGCCTGAGCGGCGATTGGCCAACGCAGGTTTTTGAGAGAACGCCAAGGAGACGAAATGAGCGACACTATAACGGCAGCCGAGGCGGCCCTGTCAGAAAAGATGGGTGGCAACGGTTTCGACGGCACCGCAAAATTCATCATAGAGGACGAAGGCAGCCTCATCATCGACGAAAAGGGCTGCCGCGTGGGCGACGAACCGGCAGATGTGACCTTGACCGCCACAGTGGACACCTTTCAGTCCATTCTCGACGGCGATCTGGACCCGACGTCGGCCTTCATGTCCGGCAAGCTGTCGATCGACGGTGACATGTCCGCCGCCATGCGCCTCGCGCAGTTGCTGTCCTGATGGCGTTGCCCCCCGCACCCTTTCATGCCGATCTTGCCGAAGGTCCGGCGCCTGCCCGCGCATGGTGGGTCACGACCTCGGACGGGTTAAAGGTTCGAATCGCCCACTACGGCAGCGAAGGCACCGCAGGAACCGTCCTGTTGTTCCCCGGTCGCACGGAATATGTCGAGAAATATGGCCGCGTGGCCCGCGCGTTGTCGGAGGCGGGCTATCACACCCTGACCATCGACTGGCGCGGCCAGGGGCTTGCCACCCGGATGCTGGATGAGCGGCGCACCGGACATGTCCGCGTGTTCGAGGACTACCAGCTTGACGTTGCGGCCATGGTGAACCTTGCGGACGAACTGCAACTGCCAGGCCGCCGTCACCTTATCGCGCATTCCATGGGCGGCTGCATCGGGCTCCGCGCCGTCTACGAGGGTCTGGACGTGGCCTCCTGCGTGTTCACCGGACCGATGTGGGGCATCCGCATCGCCGATCCCGTGCGCCCCGCCGCATGGGCGATTTCCATGGTGTCGAAATCGGTCGGGCTGGGGCATCTTTTCGCGCCGGGCACCGGGGCGGACAGCTACATCGCCTCGAATGCCTTTGACGACAATTTCCTGACGTCCAGCCCGGAGGCATGGGATTACATGCGCCGACAGGTGCTGGCGATTCCGGAACTGCAACTGGGCGGACCGTCCCTCAACTGGCTGCACGAGGCATTGGCAGAAACGCGGCGCCTCGCCCGGCGTCCCTCGCCCAACCTTCCCTGCCTTTGCTACTGTGGCGCAAACGAACGGATCGTCGACATCGACAGGGTGCAATCGCGCATGGCCCGCTGGCCGGGCGGACATCTTGAAATGGTCGAAGACGCGCAACATGAAGTCATGATGGAAATCCCCGAAGTTCGGGATCGGATCGTGACGGAAATCATCGCCCATTTCGACAATGTCGGCACGGAAATGGCATTGCGCGCCTGAGATCCGCCGCGGAAGGTTCGAAAGGTCGCCTCCCGCAACGTATGTTCCCCCGGTCGACGGGATTACCCGTCGATCTCATGCACGGCCTTTGCCGCCTCCGAAGCGCCAGACCGCATCCACGCATGTTCGGATGCGATACAGAACACCTGCACGCCGTATTCGGCGGCCCAGACCTTTGCGCCATCGCCCGTGGGCACGAAACTGACAAAGGCCTTGCCCGACGCCTTGCAGGCCGCCCCCACGCGATGCAGCGCCGCCTTCAGGTCATCGTTGTCGACGCTGGTATGCCCATAGCCCACGGAAAGATCCGCCGGCCCCAAGAACAGCCCGTCGACACCGGCCACCGCGGCGATCTCTTCGCAGATCTCCACCGCGGCCGGTTCCTCGATCTGCGGCAGGACGATGGTTTCGGCCTGACTGCGCGCCAGCACCTCTGCCATGGGGCGCGTCGCATATCCGGCCCAGCGGGTCGATCCGGCAAAACCCCGTCCACCCAGTCCGAAATGCGCCGCACGCACCACCGCCTCTGCCTGGGCCACGGTTTCCACATGGGGAATGACGATGCCCGAGGCACCATAATCCAACGCTTGCAGGATCTCACGTGGGCTGCTGTCGCCCACGCGCACCACAACCGGGAAATCCAGCGCCCGCGCCATGGCCACGCAACTGTCCAGCGAGGACCGGTCAAAGGGGGAATGCTCGGCATCGAGACAGATGAAATCCAACCCAGATTGCGCCAGCACCTCGATCACCTGGACCGACGGCGTCTTGACGAACGTCCCCGCAAGTGGCGCCCCGCTTTGCAGCTTTTTCTTGAAATCCGAATTACCCATTCCGTGCTCCTCTTTTGCGCCACACTGCGCAAGGCTGCGGACCTGCACAAGTCCCTAGCGGCGCCCGCATCGGAAATACCACCGGTCCAAAATGCGCGGGACAGTGGCCACGCCGGACAATTCACCTATCCTGCCTTGCATGGTCGAACCTGTCCTCACCTTCACCGACCGCGGCATCTATTGTCCGGCGGGCGATTTCTTCATCGATCCGTGGCGGCCCGTTCCGCGCGCGGTGATCACGCATGGCCATGCGGACCACGCCCGCCCGGGTCATGGAACCTACCTCGCCACGACCGGCGCGCTGCCGGTGATCCGGCACAGGCTGGGTGAGATCGAGGCGGAGACGGTGCAGTATGGCGAAACACGCGACATCGGGGCTGCGCGCGTTTCCCTGCACCCGGCGGGGCATCTGCCGGGTTCCGCGCAAATCCGGGTAGAGGTGCGGGGCGAAGTTTGGGTGGTCTCAGGGGACTACAAGACCGCACCGGATGGCCTGTCAGAGCCGTTCGAGCCCGTCCGTTGCCACACATTCGTCACCGAATGCACCTTCGGGCTGCCGGTCTTCACCTGGCCGGAGCAGGCGACCGTCGCACGGGAGATCAACGCATGGTGGGCGAAGAATGCCGCCGAGGGCCGGACCTCGTTATTGGGGGCGTATTCGCTGGGCAAGGCCCAGCGGTTGCTGTCCCTGCTGGAGCCGCAGGGCCCGATCCTGACGCATGGCGCGGTCGAGGCAACCAATGCTGTCCTGCGCGCGCAGGGATATGCGCTGCCAGAGACCACGCAGGTCACGCCGGACTTCGCCCCGCGCAAGGCAAAAGGCGCGCTGGTTCTCGCACCCCCGTCCGCGCTTGGCAGCGCATGGGCCCGCCGCTTTGGCCCGGCCTCCACCGGTTTCGCCTCCGGCTGGATGCGCCTGCGCGGCATACGCCGACGCCGGGCCATGGATCGTGGATTTGTCATGTCGGACCATGCCGACTGGCCGGGATTGCATCAAGCCATACAGGCTACAGGTGCAGAAAATATATATACGACACATGGTTACACGGAAATCTTCGCTCGTTGGCTGAACAGTCAGGGCTACAATGCACAGGTCGTTCCGACCGAGTTCGGCGGCGAGGACGGGACCGAGGGTGAGGAGCCGTCATGAAGCGTTTTGCCGCCCTCTTCACGGCTATAGACCAGACGACCAAGACATCCATGAAGTCCAAGGCATTGGCGGCATATTTCAGGGATGCGCCGGACCTCGACAAACTGTGGTGTATCGCGCTGTTCTCCGGTCGTCGCCCCAAACGGGGTGTCACGACCACCGCACTGCGCGAATGGGCCGCCGAACGCGCGGGCATCCCGCTCTGGCTGCTGGAAGAAGCCTATCCAATCGTCGGGGATCTGGCAGAGACGATCGCCCTGATCCTGCCGCCCGCCTCACGCAAATCCGATCACAGCTTATCCCACTGGATCAGCGTGTTGCGGGGCATTCCTGATACATCACAGGAAGAACGGAAAACCCTTATTCTGAATGCGTGGGACCAATTGGATCCGACAGAGCGCCTTGTTTTCAACAAGCTCATCACCGGCGGATTTCGCATCGGGGTCAGCCGCAAACTGATGACGCGCGCGCTGGCGCAGGCAACCGGACAGGAGGAGGCGGTGCTTGCCCACAAACTGATGGGCAACTGGACGCCGGACACGACCAGCTATCACGCGCTGATCGAGGCGGACGACCCGGCCGCCGACGCCAGCCGGCCCTATCCATTCTACCTTGCCTATCAGCTGGACGACCCACCTGAGGCCCTCGGGACGCCGGAAGAGTGGCAGGCGGAATGGAAATGGGACGGCATTCGCGGTCAGCTGCTCCTGCGCAGGCAGGAACATCACGTCTGGTCGCGGGGCGAAGACCTCATGACCGACCGTTTTCCCGAATTGGCCCGGGCAGCGGATTTTCTGCCGTCGGACACCGTCCTGGATGGCGAAATCGTCGCGTGGGACAGGCAAGCGCAACAGGTGCTGCCGTTCAACGCGCTGCAACAGCGCATCGGGCGCAAGACCGTGCCGAAGAAACTTCTGCGCGAGACACCGGTGGTCCTGCTGGCCTATGATCTGCTGGAAGAGGGCGGTCGCGATCTGCGCGACCGGCCCTTGGCGGACCGGCGGGACCGGCTTGACGCGTTGCTGGCGGACCTGCCGGAGGAGGCGGCGGTGCGCAGCTCGGTGCCCTTGCCCTTCGATGATTGGACGGACCTCGCGAGGATCCGCGCGAGCGCACGCGCGCATCGCGCGGAAGGAGTGATGTTGAAACGCCGCGACAGCCCGTATCTGTCGGGGCGCAAGAAGGGCGACTGGTGGAAATGGAAACTCGATCCGCTGACCGTGGATGCCGTGATGATCTATGCCCAGCAGGGCCATGGCCGCCGCGCCAACCTGTTCACAGATTTCACCTTTGCCGTCTGGCAAGGCAATGAACTCGTGCCCTTTGCAAAGGCCTATTCGGGCCTCACCGACGCCGAATTCAACGAGATCACCCGTTGGGTCCGAAAGAACACGTTGCAACGGTTCGGGCCGGTGCGACAGGTGCGGCCCGAGCATGTGTTCGAGATCGCCTTCGAGGGGATCCAGCACAGCCCGCGCCACAAGTCGGGAATCGCGTTGCGTTTTCCCCGGATGGCGCGCTGGCGCCATGACAAGAAGGCGGCGGAGGCCAACACGCTGGAGGATCTGCGCGCCCTTCTTGAGGCCTACGGATAACGGCCTCCGCCGCGGGGCACGGCATTTCCCACTGGCGGGCGATCGGGCGATGTGGCCTATTGACGCCCGATTGGTCCAAGGGGATTGCCGCGCATGTTCAGAGCCCTTTTCCTATCCCTGACACTGCTTCTTCCGGCCGTCGCCAAGGCGCAAACACTGTCCTTCGACGGGGTGGCCGCCGTCGGCGCGACCGATATCCACGGTGGAAGCGGGCTGGCCTTTGTCGACATGACGCTGGCTCTTCCGCTGTCGTCACACGCGCCGCTCCGCTTGGAGATCGGCACACTTCTGTATGGGTTGGATGGCAAACGCCCGCATGAAACCTATGGCGCCGTTGCCTGGAACGGCGCCTGGCGGATGGGGGCCGTTCGGCCAGCCTATGATACCGTGCTGATTTCGGCCTTTACACGCGCCGCGCCCTTTCTCGCCTATGAGCGGGCGGAATACAGCCGTGCCCATGCGACCGTGGAGGCGATGCGCCGAACGGCCGTGCCCTGGGGCCTGTCCTGGACAGGAGGGTATGACCGGACCCGCCTTGCCGTCTCCGCGCATGACGCGGTCAAGGGGGGATTCCGCTCGGCATCCGCATCTGGATCCTATCTTGGCAACGGCTGGGATCTGGCCGCCGCAGTCGAAGCCGTCTGGTCGCGCGATGGCACACATGACGGCGTGAACACCAAGATCGGCGGCGGCGTCACTATCGGCACCTCACATGTCGGGCTGGCATGGCTGCATCCGGAGGTGAATGACCGCCGGGACGCGCTGTCGCTGGACATCACGGTTCAAATGTCCCGGCGGCTGGATCTTCTGGGCTTTGGAGAAGTCACCAAAACGGGCAAGGACGACGCTTATGGCATCGCTCTGGATTACAGGATGACACCAGACACGGACATGATTTCCGCCGTATCGCAAGACGCGCGCGGCAGCATCGTTCACCTGACGCTGGAACGAAGATTCTGATCGGCTTGGGGCAACCGGTTCAAGACGTGCAAGAAGCGCCTCAACCCGCCGCGCGCCGGTCAAGGATCGCCGCGGCCGCGGTGTCGGGTTCGGGCCAAGCCCCAAAGGGATCGCCGGGTTCCGGCCAGACGGGGACAGACAGCGCCTCGAATGCGGGTCTTGCAAACAGGTAGCCCTGCATCAGGTCCACCCCCAGCCTGCGCAATGTCTCATATTCCTCAGGCGTCTCGATGCCCTCGCAGACCACGGCGACATCAAGGTCCTTCAACATGCTGACCATATGGGCCAGCATGGTTCGCCGGATCGGATCCTCGTCGCAGCCACGGATCAGATGCATGTCAAGCTTGACCACGTCCGGCACGAAATCCGCCAGCAATGCCATGCCTGCATAGCCCGCGCCGAAATCGTCGATCGCCGTCAGAAAGCCCAGCGCCCGGTAGTGCCGCAGGATGTTCAGAAGATGCGCCGGATTGACCTTCTCTCCCTCGGTGAACTCGAACATGATCCGGTCGATCGGAAAGCCCACTTGCCGGGCGGCATCCAGCGTGATGCGAATGCAGGCGCGAGGATTGTAGACGGCGTTGGGCAGGAAATTGATCGACAGGAGCGCCCCATCGTCCACAAGGTTCAGCCTTGCAGCCAATTCGATGGCCTTGATGCGGCACGTCTGGTCGAAGAGATAACGTGTATCCTCCGTCACCTGGGAAAAAACCGCGCCCGCGCCGGAGCCATCGGCGCCGCGGACCAACGCCTCATGGGCAAAGACCCGCCGCTTGGCCATCGACAGGATGGGTTGAAACGCCATGGTGATCGGAACGTGGAAATCCGTCCCGTTGCGGCAGCCATCGCATGGCGGTGAATCAGTGGGCCTCATCGCGGGTCCTCAAACATCTGCCGCCCGAATTTGGCCCGCCCCGCGTTAACAAGAGGTTTAGCGCATGGGGCCATTCGCAATGGACTGTTGTTCCCGCGCAGCCGAAACCCTAGATACCCGTAAAGCCAAAAGGAGAGGTCCAGCATGTTCGAGTTCAAGCATCCAGTGCGCGACGCAAATGCCCCGTCCGGCGGGAAAGATCTGGGCGCCCTGCCCGAATGGGATCTGACGGACCTCTATGCCTCGCCCGATGCGCCGGAACTCAAGCGCGATCTGGATTGGCTCGAAGAGGCCTGCCGCAGTTTTGCCGCGGATTACGAGGGCAAGCTTGCCAAGCTCGACGGAGACGAATTTCTGACGCTGGTGCAGCGCCATGAGCGGATCGAATCCGTGGCCGGACGCATCATGTCTTTTGCCGGGTTGCGCTACTACCAGCTGACCACCGATTCCGAACGCGCCAAATTCCTGTCGGATTGTCAGGAAAAGATCACCAATTACACCACGCCGCTGGTTTTCTTTTCTCTGGAAGCCAACCGGATCGACGATGAGGCCTATGATGGGCTCTTCGCCTCCAATGCCGATCTGACCCGCTACAAGCGCGCCTTTGACCGGATGCGCGCGATGAAACCCTACCAGCTGTCCGATGAACTGGAAAAGTTTCTGCACGACCTCGGCGTGGTCGGCGACGCGTGGGAGCGGATGTTCGATGAGACGATCGCCGGCCTGACCTTTACCGTGGATGGCGAAGAGCTGAGCATCGAAGCGACACTGAATTTCCTCACCGAACAGGACCGTGACAAGCGCGAGGCCGCAGCCCGCGAATTGGCCCGTGTCTTTGCCGACAACATCCGCACCTTTTCGCGTGTGCACAACACACAGACCAAGGAAAAGGAGGTCATGGACCGCTGGCGCGGGATGCCCACGCCGCAAACAGGACGCCATCTGTCGAACGACGTCGAACCCGAAGTGGTCGAGGCGCTGCGCAATGCCGTCGTGGACGCCTACCCGCGCCTGTCGCACCGGTATTACGAGTTGAAGCGCAAGTGGCTCGGCCTTGACCGGATGCAGGTCTGGGACCGCAATGCGCCCCTGCCGATGGAACAGACCCGCACCGTGGACTGGGACGAGGCCCGGGAAACTGTGATGACGGCCTACAATGCCTTCGATCCCCGGATGGGGGAGATCGCCACGCCCTTCTTCGAAAAGGGCTGGATCGACGCGGCGGTGAAGCCGGGCAAGGCCCCGGGCGCCTTTGCGCATCCCACGGTCACGGACGTGCATCCCTACGTGATGCTCAATTATCTGGGCAAACCGCGCGACGTCATGACTCTGGCCCATGAACTGGGCCACGGTGTCCATCAGGTGCTGGCCGCCGGTCAGGGCGAAATGCTGTCGTCGACGCCGCTGACTCTGGCAGAGACGGCCTCCGTCTTTGGCGAGATGCTGACCTTCCAGAAGATGCTGGAAGGCGCCAAGGACGATGCCGAACGCAAGGTCTTGCTGGCGGGCAAGGTCGAGGACATGATCAACACGGTCGTGCGCCAGATCGCCTTTTACGATTTCGAATGCAAACTCCACGACGCCCGCCGCGGAGGCGAGCTGACGCCCGACGACATCAACGCGCTATGGATGTCCGTTCAGGCGGAATCGCTGGGACCGGCGTTCGATTTCATGGAGGGGTATGAGACCTTCTGGGCCTATATCCCGCATTTCGTGCATTCGCCCTTTTATGTCTATGCCTATGCCTTCGGCGACGGTCTGGTGAACGCGCTCTACGCTTCCTACCAGGAACAGCCGGACGGCTTTCAGGACCGGTATTTCGAGATGCTGAAAGCCGGTGGATCGAAGCACCACAAGGACTTGCTTGCCCCGTTTGGTCTGGACGCCACTGACCCGACTTTCTGGGACAAGGGCCTGTCGATGATCGAAGGCTTCATCGACCAACTGGAAGCGATGGAAAAATAGGTCCGCTGACACCCGTCTGAGGCCCGCGCGTGCGCTTTGGGCTTCGGATGGGTTTCAGCCTTCGACGCGGCGTCACTTCAACTGGCTGTCCTTGGATCCGCGGCGGTTGATGCCCGCGCGGCCAATTGCTTTCCCGTCGCGCTCGGACGCGCAATCCACGCAGAGTTTGACACCGGGAATCGCAACGCGCCGTTTTTCGGGGATTTCCTCTTCGCAATCGGCACAATGCGTCAAGCTTTCGCCGATGGGGGCACGCCTTGCCCGCATCCGCTCCAGCTCCTCTGCGATAGATGCCTCGATCTGTTCGTTGACCGCGCCGTCGCGGCTCCAGCCTCCGGCCATGGCACATCTCCTCCCGGCAGTCCCGCGCGTGTCAACCCGACCCCGCGCGGACGTCCTGACCAAGCATACAACATTTCGAATGCCTTGAAACCTTTGGTCCCAGCGCCGCCGCCGCCCGAACCGACGGGCGGCGCCCGCGCGATCAATTCCTTGCTCAAGACGCCGCTGCCCCGCTTCGACCCTGTGAACCGCGCAGCCCACGGACTGCCCGCGCCGCGACGCCCCCTTGACCCGCCAGAAGGCGCATTACTTTTGTGAAAACGGGAGACACCCTGCATGACACGCCTGATGACGATCCTCGCCGCGCTTGTGGCCTTTCCGGTTTGGGCCGCGCAAGGCTTTACCTTTGACAATATCGACGGCGGCAGCCTGTCCCTCGATGAGTGGCAGGGCCAGCCGGTGCTGGTGGTCAATACCGCGTCGCGCTGCGGCTTTACCCGCCAGTATGACGGCTTGCAGGCGCTCTATGACCGCTACCGCGATCGCGGTCTCGTCGTTCTGGCGGTGCCGTCCGACGATTTCCGCCAGGAATTGTCGTCGGCGGAGGAGGTCAAGGAATTCTGCGACGTCAACTTTGGCCTCGACATCCCGATGACGGACATCACGCATGTCACGGGTCCGCAGGCGCATCCGCTCTACAAATGGGTGGCCGAGCAGACCGGCTTCCGACCCAACTGGAACTTCAACAAGGTTCTGATTGGGGCAGACGGCACGGTGCGCGAGACATTCGGCTCCACCACGCGGCCGCTGTCGGGCAAAATGATCCGCGCGGTCGAGGCGGCGTTGCAATGAAAAACGCCCCGGCGCAAGTCGGGGCGTTGGTTGCATTCGGCAAGGATCAACCGCGCAGCATCGCGTAGATCTTGTCTTTCAGCACGGCGCGTTCCTTGCGCAATTGCTCCTCTGCCAGTTGATCCATGGGTTCCACGTTGGTTTCCGCGCGGTGCACCCGGCGATTGATCTCGTGATAATCGTCGGCCAGTTTGGCGAAATGCTTGTCCTCCTGCTTGAGGGTGTGCATGCGCTCGACATGTTCCGGGAATTCCTCGGCAAGTTCGTGCGGGGTATGGGCTGACATGGCTCTGTCCTTCTTCCTGTCCTGTTCGACAACCACCCTTGCACGGGTCCGGCACGGCGCACATTGACCCGGATCAAACAGGGGAGATTGGACAAGACGATCTGACATTTCTTGATGACCGCCAGCGCGCCGTAAAACCGTCGGGTCTGCGGGGTCGCCCCGGGGAATCCTCGCCCCCAGACGGGTCCAGCGGTTGATGAACGCGGCCGGGCGGGCGGCCGTCAGCGCAGTGCCGGACGCCACCCGGCGGCGCGGGCTTCGGTTTCGGAACAGAACCAGCGTTCCTCCCGCGCGCGGCTTATCCGCGTCGCGTCATACCACGCCTGTCCGGGCATATGATAAATCCGCTCTCCGGAATTGCGCGATATATTTCCCTTGATCACACAGCCTGCAGGGGCTGAGGCCATGCGTTGCGCGCCATGGCCCTTGCGCTCGGCCTCGCGAAAGGCGGACGGCGTCTGCACGCCCGTGGCATGCAACCCGGCCTTGCGCCGCTGCGCCGCCCTCTGTTCGGGGACATAGGCCTCGGAGTAACGGGTGTAGGCAAAGGCAAGCCCGCCTTCGACAAGGGCTGCACCAATGTCGATGCCATCGACCTTGCAGCGCGCAACGACCCTGTCATAGCGATCCGTGTCTATCTGCGCGCAGACCGCCACCCGCCCGTCATACCGGGCACGGACCTCCGCAGTGACCCATTCACCGCAATTCCACATCGGCGCATGCGTCCCGCCACAGTTCTGGTCGCGTTCGGGCGCGTCGATTCCGTGCAGACGAATGGTCCGGTCACCGATGGCCATCGTATCGCCGTCCACGACACGTAAGGGACCGCGCAGATCGGCGGCAGCGGCGGTGACGCCAAGCGACATGAGAACAATGGAGAAACAGATTCTTAACATATCGTTAAGATCTGTCCACCATCGAGAGTTTTCAAGTCGGATCTTACCGAAAGGTTAACGCAACCCCGTCAGACCGGGAACGATCACCGCTGGGCCGTTTCCCACCTCGGATGGATCCAGGGTTCGGCGTTTTCCGGCGGCAGACGACGGCCAAGGACGTGATCCGCGATCTTTTCCCCGACCATGATCGACGGGGCATTTAGATTGCCGTTGGTGATCTGAGGAAAGATCGAGCTGTCCGCCACCCGCAAGCCGTCGACGCCGATGACGCGGCCCTCCGGGTCGACTACCGCCATCGGATCGTCGGCGCGTCCCATCTTGCAGGTGCCGCACGGGTGATAGGCGCTTTCTGCATGTTCGCGGATCGCATTGTCCAGATCCTCATCGCTTTGCAGCTCGTCGCCGGGTTGCAGTTCCTGTCCGCGATAGCGGGCAAAGGCGTCCTGACCAAGAACTTCGCGTGTGAGCCGGATGCAGCGGCGGAAATCCTCCCAGTCCTGTTCAGTGCTCATGTAGTTGAACAGGATACGCGGCGCCTCTTGCGGTTTGGCGGAGCGCAGGGTGACTTCGCCCCGCGAGGGGGAGCGCATCGGCCCGACATGGGCTTGGAACCCGTGTCCCTCAGGCGCCACCTTGCCATCGTAGCGCACGGCGATGGGCAGAAAGTGAAACTGTATGTCGGGGTATTGGACCCCCGGCTGCGACCGGATGAAACCGCAGGATTCGAACTGGTTCGATGCCCCCGGTCCGCTGCGGTTCATCAGCCATTGTGCGCCGACCCATGCCTTGCCTGCAAGGTTCCAGTATTTCGCAAGGCTGACAGGTTGCGTCGCGGACATCTGGACATAAAGCTCCAGATGATCCTGAAGGTTCTGCCCAACCCCGGGCCGGTCCACCTGCACCGCGATGCCATGTTCGGCCAGATGCGCCGCCGGGCCGATCCCCGACAGCATCAGCAACTTCGGGGAATTGATGGCCGAGGCCGCAAGGATGACCTCGGTCCCGGCGCGGATCACCTCGACCTGACCCTTGCGCGCCACCTCGACCCCGACAGCGCGCCCCTCCTCAAAGACGACGCGCTGCGCGAGACCGTTGACAACCTGCGCCCCGGCCTTGATCGCGGGGCGCAGATAGGCCTTGGCCGCCGACCAGCGTTCGCCTTTCCAGACCGTCATCTCGAAGGGACCGAAGCCTTCCTGCTGCTGGCCGTTGTAGTCCCCGGTCATCTCATACCCGGCCTGTTTGCCGGCCTCGACAAAGGCCTGCACAAGGGGATTGTCCCGCCGTCCACGGGTGACATGCAACGGACCGCCCTGCCCGCGCCATTCCGGGTCACCGCCATGACCACCGTCATGCCAGTCTTCCATCCGCTTGAAATACGGCAGCACATCGGCAAAGCCCCAGCCGTCACAGCCCGTGTCGCGCCAGTGGTCATAGTCCAGCGCATGGCCCCGCACATAGACCATGCCGTTGATGCTGGACGACCCGCCGATCACCTTGCCCCGCGGACAGGCCATACGCCGCCCGCCCATATGTGGTTCGGGCTCGGTCTCATAGCCCCAGTCATACCGCGACATGTTCATCGGGTAGCTGAGCGCACCCGGCATGTTGATGAACGGCCCCCAGTCAGAGCCGCCATGCTCGATCACGATCACGCTGTGACCGGCCTCGGTCAGGCGCCCCGCCATGGCGCACCCGCCCGAGCCGGCGCCCACAATCACATAATCCGCTTGCATCTGTCATCGCCTCTGCACCCGCCCCTCCGGCACCCTTGTTTTCAGCGGGGCGCAGGCTGGCAGCGTGCATTTGTAAATTTGTGGTTATCACCGTTCTCAGAACGGTGCCTCGACATCCCCCATCCGCACGAAGACGGATTTGAGCTGTGAATAGTGGTTGATCGCCGCCTTTGAATTCTCGCGTCCGATGCCCGACATCTTGGTCCCGCCAAAGGGCAGTTCCACCGGCGCGTCATTGTAGGAATTGATGAAACAGGTCCCCGCGTCGATCTGGCCGATCACCCGATGCGCGCGCGACAGGTCAGAGGTGAAAACGCCGGCCGACAGGCCCATTGTCGTGTCATTGGCCCGGGCGACAGCCTCTTCCTCGGTATCGAAATCCAGCACGGCCATGACCGGGCCAAAGATTTCCTCGCGGGCGATCACCATGTCGTCGGTCACGTCGGCAAAGACCGTCGGTTCGATGTAAAAACCGTCGCGTTCCATTGCCGCGCCGCCGGTGACAAGGCGCGCGCCCTCTTTCTGTCCCTGCGCGACATAGCCAAGGACGATCTCGCGCTGGCGGGCGCTGACCATCGGGCCATATGTCGTCGTCTCATCCATCGGGTCGCCGACCACGGCATCTTTCAGCCGCTCGGACAGCCGATCAAGAAACCGCTGTTTGATCCCCTTCTGGACAAAGAC
>CAZRZN010000095.1:0-14408 GCA_964604565.1 uncultured Rhodobacterales bacterium | reverse complement strand
AGATCCCTCGCCAGCGCGCGCAGTCCCAGTTCCAGCAGCGGCAGGGTCTCCGGCGTCACTTCGCTGACCTGCATGGCTCAGATCCCTGTCTGGTCCGCGCCCTTGAGGCCCAGCAACGCGCGGGCATCTGCCTGCGTGGCAATGTCATGGCCCATCTCTTCGAGCAGGGTGCGGATATGGGTGACCTGCTGGGCATTGCTTGTCGCCAGATCACCCTTCGCCATGTAAAGGTTGTCCTCCAGCCCGACGCGCACATGGCCGCCGCGCCGCGCGCCATGCAGGGCCATGGGGATCTGGTGTCGTCCGGCGGCCAGCACCGAAAACAGGTAATCCGCGCCGAACAGCTTGTCGGCAAGAGTGATCATGTGATCCAGCGTATCGGTGTCGGCGCCCATTCCGCCCAGCACGCCAAAGACGAACTGGATGAAGATCGGCTGGCGCACCAAACCGCGGTCCACGAAGTGCCGCAGCATATAGAGATGGCTGATATCGTAGCATTCGAATTCGAACCGTGCGCCACGCTCGACCCCCATCTTTTGCAGGATGCCGGCAATGTCGCGGGGCGTGTTCTTGAACACCAGATCGTCGGATCCCTGAAGGAACGGAAGTTCCCAGTCGAACTGCCAGTCGCGCGGCTTCTCCGCCATCGGATAGAGCGCGAAATTCATACTGCCCATATTCAGCGAACACATCTCGGGCCGAAAGGTCAGCGCCGCGCGAAGACGATCCTCCAGCGTCATGATCGCGCTGCCGCCGGTGGTCAGATTGACCACCGCATCGCACCTCTGCGCGATCTCCGGCAAGAATGCGCGAAAATGCTCCGGCTCCCCCGAGGGGCGGCCGTTTTCAGGATCGCGCGCGTGCAGGTGCAGGATGGCCGCGCCCGCCTTGGCCGCGTCGATGGCCTGCGCGGCGATGTCTTCGGGTCGCCACGGCAAGTAGGGCGACATGGTTGGCGTATGAATCGATCCGGTGATGGCACAGGAGATAAGTGTCTTGGGCATTCTCAAACCTCAGGCGGATTGCAGCACGTCGGCGGGCAGTTCAGCCATGAATTGGGACAGCGACATATCCAGCAGGGCTACGATCTCTTCGATCTGGTCGGCGGTCACGATCATCGGTGGGCAGACAAGGAAATGATCGCCGGACAAGCCGCCCCGCGTGCGCCGGGAATAGATAATGAGACCGTTCTGATAGGCGATTTCCACCAGCCTGTCGAATGCCTTCAGCCCGGCGGGCAACGGCGCCTTGGTCAGCCGATTCTGCATCAATTCGAAAGCCAGCAGCAACCCCTTGCCGCGCACATCCCCGATCACCGCATATTTCTGCATCAGATCCCGCAGCCGCCGTTCCAGCAGATCGCCCATGCGGGCGGCGTTGCCAGTCAGGTCGTGCGTCGCGATCTCGTCCAGCACCGCAAGACCGGCGGCGCAGGCCAGCGGGTTTCCCGCATAGGTATGACCGTGGATGAACCCGCCGTGATCCAGCACCGCCTCGACGATATCGTCCCGCGCAATCATGGCCCCAAGCGGCACATAGCCGCCGCCAAATCCCTTGGACAGGCAGATCAGATCCGGCACCACCTCCCAATGGTCAGCGCCAAAGAAGCGGCCCGTGCGTCCCCCGCCGCTCATGACCTCATCGTGGATCAGCAAGACGCCGTAATGGTCGCAGATCTGGCGGATGCGCTGCATGTATCCCGCCGGGGGGACAAGCGCGCCGGTCGATGCGCCGCCGATGGGTTCGACCATAAAGGCCAGCACCGTCGCGGGCCCTTCGTCGAGAATGCGGTCCTCCAGCATTTGCGCGTAATGGAGGCCCGTCGCAGGATCCTCCGGGTCCAGCCCGTCCAGATAGGCGCGCGGCGCGGGGATCTTGGGCATGGCATGCATCATCGGATCGAAGGGCGCTGTCATCGGCGCGTAGCCTGTCACGGACAACGCGCCCAGGGTCGCCCCGTGATAGGAGGGCATCCGCGAAATCACCTTGTATCTTTGAGCCTCGCCTTGCGACAGGGCGTATTGGCGCGCCAGTTTCATGGCGCTTTCCGTCGCCTCCGACCCGCCGGAGACAAAGAACACCCGCCCCAGACCGTCAGGCGCAAGCGTGGCGGCACGCTCCGCCAATGCCTCCGAGCTTTCGGTCTGGAAATGCAGCCGGTAGCCAAAAGTGGCGCTGTCCATCTGCCGCTTCATCGCATCCAGAACGCGCGGGTTGGAATGTCCGATGTTGCTGACCATCGCGCCAGACGAGCCGTCGATATAGCGCTTGCCGTTCACATCCCACATGTAGATGCCTTCGGTCCGGTCCAGTTGCGGACGCGGCAGACGGGTCTGGTAGAACAGCCGGCTCATGCCGCACCCCCGCGCGGCAGGGCGACACAGGCCTCCGGGTTCAGTTCCAGCGAAACCGTCTCGCCCGCGGCAAAGGGGCTGCCGTCGATCATGTTCATCGCCTGAACCTGTGTATCGCCGACGCGCAGGAAATACCGCGCGACCTGCCCCTGATAATCGACGGTTTCAACGACCGCCTCCGTTGCCGCGTCACCCGCCGGAGCCAGCGTCAGTTTCTCGGCACGGATCATCAGCTTGGCCTCGGTTTCGTCTCCCAGAGTGCCGGCATGGGACAGCGGCACCAGCGTCCGGCCGAATTCAGCGGTCTCCAGCACGACATGGCCGTTTTCGCGGCCGACAACGCGCGCCTCCAGCAGGTTGGCCGCCCCCAGAAACCCTGCCACGAATTCCGACGCGGGCGTGTTGTAGACTTGCTGAGGCGTGCCGGTCTGTTCGATCCGGCCCGCGCTCATGACGATGATCTTGTCGGACATGGCCAGTGCCTCCGACTGATCATGCGTGACGAAGATCGAGGTCACGCCGATGCGATCCTGAATGGCCTTCAGTTCAACGCGCATTTCCTCGCGCAGATTGGCGTCCAAGGCCGACAGCGGTTCATCCAGAAGCAGCACATCCGGTTCGATGACAATGGCACGCGCCAGCGCGATACGTTGCTGCTGGCCCCCTGAAAGCTGCGTGGGATAGCGGTCCTCGACACCGGGAAGGCGCACGATGTCCAAGGCTTCATGGACTTTCCGGTGCACCTCGGATTTCGGCACGTCGCGGTATTTGAGGCCAAAGGCAATGTTCTCGGCGATGGTGCGATGGGGAAAGAGCGCGTAGTTCTGGAACACCAGACCAAGGTTGCGTTTGTGGATGGGCACGTCATTGATGCGCTTGCCGCCGATCGTGATGTCGCCGCTGGTGGGCGATTCAAGGCCCGAAACCATGCGCAGGATCGTTGTCTTGCCGCATCCCGAGGGTCCAAGCAGGGTTGTGAAGGACCCTTCCTCGAACACCACGTCCGCACCGTGAACGGCGACCACCGGGCCGAATGCCTTGCGGATCGAGGCGAGTTCCACACGAGCCATGAAATAGTCCTGTCTGAGAGGCGGGAGATTGCGCGGGGAACGGGGCACCCGAAAGCGCCCCGTCCATCGATATGTCAGGCGCCTTTCTGGACGCGGTTCCACATCCTGGATTGCTCTTTTTCCTGCGGGTTCCAGACCGCGGGATCGCGGAACACCAAACCTTCGAGCTTGCCGGTCGGGTCGAAGGCGGGCAGCGCGGCGACCTCGTCGGGCATGTCGATCAGGGTCGGATCCAGCGAGGACGGGTATTTCTGCCCGGCCGCCACCGCCAGCGCGGTTTCAGGCTCCAGCATGAAGTTCAGCAATTCTTCTGCCGCCTCCAGCGGCGATCCCTTGAGGACAAACATGGATTCCATCCACGCCAGACCATTGGGCGGGTCCATGTAGGCGATCGGGTGCCCCTGATCCTGCAAGGCGGCGACCCGGCCCGACCACGCCTCTGTCACATAGATCTCTTCCTTGGCCAGAAGGTCCATCAGTTCGGCGCCGGACGACCAGTATTTCAACACGAGATCGCGATGCTCGCGCGCCTTGTCCCAGACCGCGTCCCAATCCTGAATGTCGTTCGGATCCTGCCCCGATTGCAGCGCGCCATACCAGGCGCGCGTCGCCCAGTCTCCGCCCCAGCCGCCGATCTTGCCCTTGAGGTCGGGATCGAGCAGCAGGTTCGCGCCCAGTTCCTTGGCCTTTTCCTCGGACACGTAGTTGGTGTTGTAGGCGATGCCGGTGGTTCCATAATCATAGGGCACCGCCGACAGGCCCTCGGGCGTGATCGCGCGGAACGGGTCCATCATCGCGGTCATCACGTTCCTGAGGTTGGGGATGTTGTCCTCGTTCAGTTGCACCGCATAGCCGTTGTCGACCCAGCGCTTGTACCAGCTGACGCCGGAACTGTGCAGGATGTTGTGGCCGTCGGTGCTGCCGGCGGCCTTGATCTTGGTCAGAACCTCGTTCTCGCCACCAAAGGTGGCGTCGATCACGGTATTGCCGCTGGCCGCCTGATAGGGATCGAAGGCATTATCGCGCAGCGCCTCGGACACGACGCCGCCCCAGCCCTCGAAATGCAGTTCCATGCCCTGCGCACGGGCCTGGGTGGCCATCATCGTCATGATTCCGCCCGACAGACCGGTATAGAGACCGGCCGCCCCCAGCAGCCCGAAAAAACTGCGCCGGTCGACATCGCCGTTGCCGACGGCCTCGCGCAGACGCTCATAGCGTTTGGTATCATCCATTTTCTTCATGATATTACTCCCTGTTGATCAGACTTTCTTGCGTGAAAAATACCGCGCCATCGCGCCTGCCAGCAGGGGCAGGCCTACGGTGATGCAGATCATGACAAAGCCCAGCGCGTTGATCTCCGGACTGACCGAATTGCGCAGCATCCCGAAGATCTGGGTCGGCACGGTTTCCATCCCCGACGGGCGCCAGAAGATGGTGGCCGTGATGTTGTCGAACGAAATGGTGAAGGCAAAGAGCGCGCCGGCAAAGACCGCCGGCATCAATAGCGGCAGCGTGATCTCGAAAAACGTCTGGAGCGGAGAGGCGCCCAGCGATCGCGCGGCCTCTTCGTAATCCTTGCGGATCCCGATCAGCCGGGCCTGCACCACCAGCACCACGAACGGCAACGCGATGATGGAGTGACCGATCAGCAGCAGCAGGAAGCTGCGCGGCATGTGCAGCCAACGCAGAAAGATCAGAAGGCCCACCGCCAGCACGGTTTCGGGCACCAGAACCGGCGAGATCAGGAAGGTCGTGATCCAATTCTTGCCACGGAAATTGTAGCGCACCAACGCCATGGCGGCCAGAATGCCAAGCGTGGTTGCGATCAGCGCCGTCAGGGCCCCCAGCAACAGCGATGTGCGCAACGCGCGTATGATCGCATCATTCTCGGCCAGTTCGTGGAACCAGCGCAGGCTGAACCCTTCGATCGGGAAGCCGCCGAATTGGGAGGAATTGAAGGCCAGCAGCAGCACAACGGCAATCGGCGCGAACATGAAGCCATAAACAAGCAGCGTGTAGATCTTGAGCAGTGACCAGACCCGCATCGTTTACCTCCCGAAGGCCTTGGACAGTTGGTTCATTCCCATGAAACGACTGTAAAGGATGACCACGCTGCCCAGCAGCAGCAGCAGGGCAAAGGACAAGGTGGCACCCATGGGCCAGTTCAGTTCGGTCACGATGGCGTCGTAGACCAGGTTGCCAAAGAGAAAGTCGCCGGGCCCGCCAAGGATCAGCGGCGTCACGTAGCTGCCCCCGGTCAACACGAAGACCAGCAGGCAGCCCGCCGCCAGTCCCGGCAGCGATAGCGGCAAGGTCACCTCGCGGAACGCCTGCCATGGCGTCGCGCCCAGCGTCCTCGCCGCCGGCTCCAGATTACGGTCGATGCCTTCGAGGCTGACGTAGACGTTCAGGATCATGTAGGGCAGGAAAACGTGGATGAAGCCGACGATCACCGTGAATTCGGTATACATCAGCTGCAATGGCGCCTCTATCAGGCCCAGCCAGCCCAGCAGACCGTTCAGCGCGCCCTGATTGCCGAAGATATGAATCCAGCTGAGCGTGCGGATGATGAAGCTGATCCAGAAGGGAATGATCAGCAGCAGCAACAACAACCATTTGTGCCGGTAGGTCGTCATCGCGATGACATAGGCCGGGATGTATCCCATGAGGGCCGCAAGGACGGTCACGATCACCGACAGGCGCAGCGTCTTCCAGATCGCCGTGTGATAATAGCCGTCGGTCAGCAGTTCTTGCCAGTTGCCGAACTGAAAGGCGGGGACGTCCACGGCAAGATCAACATTCTCGTAGAACGAATAGACAAGGATGAATGCCATCGGGATCACCACAAGCGCTGTGATGAACAAGAGGGCCGGCGAAAGCAGTATCCAGGGTCGTCGGTCGATCTGTTGATCCGCCACGGCGCGTCCTCCTGAAAAGACTATTGCATGGCTTTGTCGAATTGAGGAAATTCATACTTGGAATGTCTCACATCAATAAAATCAATGCTTACTGACCCCGACAACAAATTCGCCTTCAAGCTGGACTGGAACCTGCTGCGCACCTTTCTTGTGGTCGCCGAGGAGCAGAGCATCACGCGCGCCGCGCACCGTTTGCTGCGCGGTCAGCCGGCGGTCAGCCTTGCGTTGCAACGGCTCGAAGCCGAATTGAACTGCCGGTTGGTTCACCGCGGCAAGGGGACTTTCCGTCTGACCGCGGCGGGGCGCAAGCTGTATGCCGAGGCGGGGACATTGTTCGACGGGATTTCGCAACTGCCCGAAAGCATCGGCGAGTCGCAGAACGAACTCTCGGGGGAAGTTCGAATCCTGCTGGCAAGCCATGTCGTGACGCCGCTGCTTGACCGATCATTGGCCCGCTTTGCACGGGATCACCCCAAAGTCAGGTTCAGCATCCGGGTCGAAACAAGCACCAACGTGGTGCAGGAGGTGCGCGAAAGGCAGGCCTCCATCGGGATCTGCCTTGTGAACCGCAAGCTGCCGGATATGGAATATGTCCACATGTATCGGGAATTCTTCGGCTTCTTCTGCGGTGGCCCGCATCCGTTGTTCGGTCGGACGGATTTGCAGATGGAGGATTTGCGCCCCTGTCCGTCCGTCGCCTTCGACACCGAGGAAATCGACAACGCCTTGCGCCCCATCGTGCTGTTGCGCAACGAATGGGGGCTGACACGGGAGGTGACCGGCCGATCCTCGCAGTTGGAGGAAGTGCGGCGGATGGTCATGTGCGGCATGGGGATCGGGGCCTTTCCGATCCATGTCGTCCAGCGCGATATCGAGGCTGGCCTGCTTTGGCGCCTGCCACCCTACCAGGACCCGCCTGCCGTGGATATCTTTGTAGTGCTCAATCCGCGCAAGCAGCTGAACCGGGCGGAGGACCGATTTATCGGCGACTTGCTGCGCCAGATCCGTCAGACCCCCATCGAAGCCCGCACCTATATAGTTTGATCGCCGTCATGTCCGCGTGCCTCGGCTGTATCGCGGGTTCAAAACAGCCGATTGCCTTTTCGACTCCCCCCCCTCGCGGCCGGAGTTGCCTTGCCGCGGGCCCGCTGGAGGTTTGTTCGCCACTCGGCAATCGGGCAGGCCCACGGGAACAAAGGGGCCACGCGTCGGGCCGCTGGCCTTTGCCGATCACTCCGACAAGAGGATCCCGGTGTTCTTTACCTTGTGGTCGGGTTCCACGTGGATGGTCACGCGGCTGTCGGGAACGGCCTTTCCAATGGCCGCCTCGACCCGGTCGCAGATTTCATGGGCATGCCAGACTGTCATCTCTCCCGGCACCACAAGGTGAAACTCGACGAATGTGGCGCGCCCGGCGTGTCGGGTGCGTAGGTCATGTGCCTCCACGGCGCCACCGGCTTCTGCCGCTATGACCTCACTTATTCGTTCCAGAGTCGCTTCCGGGACCGCTTCGTCCATCAGGCCACTGAGAGATTCGCGCACAACCTTTGACCCGGTCCACAGGATATTGACCGCCAAGAGGGCTGCCATCAGAGGGTCAAGCAATTGCCATCCCGTCCCGACCGCCAGCAAGACGCCAACCGCCACACCCAGCGAGGTATAGACATCGGTCCACAGATGTCTGCCATCCGCGACCAACGCGGGCGATTTCAGTCGCGTCCCCTGCCGCACCAGAACCGTGGCCCAGATCCCGTTCAGCGCAGTGGCGATCCCGTTGACGATCAACCCTTCGATCGGGGCATCGATCGATCGAGGATTCAAAAACCCGGTATAGGCTTCGCGCAGAATGAAAAGCGCGGCGACAATGATCAGAACCCCCTCCAGCACGGCACTGAAAAATTCGGCCTTGTGATGACCAAAGGGGTGATTGTCGTCCGCTGGCCGCGCTGCGACCCGGATCGCGACCAGTGCGGCAAAGGCCGTGGCAAGATTCACGGTGCTTTCCAGCGCGTCCGACAGGAGCGCGATGGAGCCTGTCATCCGCCACGCCAGCAGTTTCAGCCCAAGCACAACAAGGCCAACCAGTAAACTGCCGGAGGCAAGTTTCAGCGTCGTGGACACGTCCGCTCCTGTTTGATGCCAAGGTTGACTATCCGGCTGGGGGGCCGACTGCAAGCGAGGCATGTGCCGCAGCACATTCCCGGATCTAGACCGTTGGCAAGAATTGGCCGTGTCGCGAGACCCCGGGTGACAGAGGATAAAGCGCCGCCTGCAAGGCGTGGTAGATATCCGGTTTCCCGATGAACTGATGCGCCGCGGGCCGGCCATCGCTGGCCAGTTCGGGATACCAGCCGCCCCGGTCATGATCGATCAACGCGTTGTCCGCAAAGGTCCAGAGCCTGCGATACCAGACTTCGTCCTCGGCGTGGCCGGTGAGTTTCAGCAGAGTTGCCAGCGCCCCGATGCCCTCCGTTACCGGCCACCAGTAGCGGTCTGTGATTGCAACAGCCCCGTCCGCCTTCAAGGTATAGGCCAGCCCGCCCTCGGGCAGCCAGGCGTCCGCCAAGGCACGTTCGATCAGGGCTCGCGCGCGCGCGCGCGCATCGTCCTCCGGGCGGCCCGAAAGTTCCCAATGCTGAAGCAGCAACCGCCCCATTTCAAGGCTGTGGCCGGGCGTGGTGCCGGCCGGACGGAACATCGGATTACCCGAATAGTCAGGGTCGACCTGCCAATCCTGCGTGTAATGTTCCGGCAGCCGCCACTCATGGGACGCCGCCATTCGGCGGGTGAAGAAATCCAGAATCCGGCCCGCGCGCGTCAGCCAATTCCGGTCATCCGTCGCTTCATAGGCCGCCAGAAGCGCCTCGACCGCGTGCATGTTGGCATTCATGCCGCGATAGGTTGAAAACATCTGCCAATCGCGGGTCAGCTCATCTTTGAACAGGCCCGGTCCTTCCTCCCAGAAATGGCGGTCGAGAACCTCGGCGATGTCGTCGAAAAGCGGGGTCGCCAAGGGATGCCCGACCGTTTTCGCGCTGGATGCCGCCAAAAGGACAAAGACGTGCCCATAGGCCATCTTGGCCGCATCCTTGATGCCAGTCTCGTCGACCGACCAGACGTAGCCGCCCTGAAGGGCATCGCGGTGCATCGTCCAGAGGAAGGTCATCCCCGCATCGATCATGCGATCCGCACCGGGATGGCCGATGGACTTGCCCAACACGTAGGAATGCACCATGCGCGCCGTCACATGCAATTCCTGCCCCGCCCGCGGCAGGGGACGACCGACCGCGTCCAGACTGTCAAAGCCGCCGTCCGGCCTGAGACTCCGCGCGAAAAAGGCCAGCTGGCGGCGCGCATCCCGCAAAAGGAAGGCACGATGCACCGGATCGTCGAGCCAGCCCCCCTCGAACGACGGGTCTGCGAGAGGGGTGTTTTCCATGTTGCATCCTCTGGAGTTCAGACCGTTCAAGCGACCGCTTTCCTTGGTGAGGGAGGTCGCTTGACTGGATCATAGCCGCAAACAGCATTACCGGGCTCAGAAATGACGTCTGCCACGGACCCGGCGGGCACCATATCTACGTCAGCATGGACACGAAAACCGGCTACGACAGATCCCGCAGTATTTTCAAGGATCACACGTGAGCCGAAAAGCCCACAGAGATGCCTGGGCGCGGCCACGCGGACAGTCTTTTCGGACTGGCTAAACATGGCACAGATATTCTGACGGATAACGCGCCACTGTCCGCCGATCAAGTCAACTTGATGGTGGACGCCTGCCTGCAAATCGGTAACCTGATGGTGTATGCGGTCGGCACCATGATCATGGGTCGGTTCGTGGACACAGCCCCCCGCAGCGGGGCGAAAAACAGTCGACACAAACATGCCGGACCGGGATCCTGCCTGCCTGCAACACACCGCGGCCAAGATAAAGAAGACCGCGTCAACAAAGCGTTACAAGCGCCGGATACCAACCGGCCATCCAAGGGGCGCATGGACACATAAGACCATGCGTTCGCAATCTGGGAGAGAGATCATGAAACATTCACTGTCCATTCTCGCGCTGAGCGCGTCTCTGGCAACGGCGCAGAGCGCCGCCGCACAGACAGAGATCGAGTTCTGGCATGCCTTCACCGGGCGTCTTGGTGAACTGGTGGCCGAACAGGTCGAGACCTTCAACGCCAGCCAGGACCAGTATGCGGTCACCGCAGCACACAAGGGCAACTATTCCGAAACGCTGAACGCGGGCATCGCCGCCTTTCGCGCGGGAGAGCAGCCGCATATCCTGATGGTGTTCGAGGTCGGCACCGCGACGATGATGGCTGCCGAAGGCGCGATCAAGCCGATCTTCGAGGTCATGGAAGAGGCCGGCGCCGAATTCGACCAATCCGCATACATCGGCTCGGTCAAAGGCTACTACACATCTGCGGACGGCAACATGCTGTCGCTGCCGTTCAACTCATCGACCCCGGTGCTGTGGGTCAACCGCGACATGCTTTCGGAGGCAGGCATCGATCCTGACACCGACCTGTCCACCTGGGAACAGGTCGGCGATGTGCTGGATCAACTCAAGCAGGCCGGCGTCGATTGCCCGATGACCACCGCTTGGCAAAGCTGGATCCATCTGGAAAACTTCTCCGCCTATCACGACGTGCCCTTTGCAACGCAGGAAAACGGCTTTGCCGGCACGGATACGGAACTGGCGTTCAACAGTGCGGCGCAGGTCGCGCATATCTCCGCGATGGGGGAATGGGCGCGTGACGGCAAGTTCGTTTATGCCGGACGCCGCAACGAGGGGGGCGCCAACTTCCGCGGCGGCGAATGTGCCCTCTTCACCGAAAGCTCGGCCGGGTATGCAGGCATCAGCGCGGAGGCCGACTTCGATTTCGAGGTCCGCCCCCTGCCCTACTGGGACTCGCTTGTCGACGGACCGCAGAACACCATCATCGGCGGCGCTTCGCTGTGGGTCATGGAAGGTCACCAGGCGGATGAATACGCCGGTGTCGCGGAGTTCATGAATTTCCTTTCCAGCCCGGAGATTCAGGCCAAGTGGCATCAGGATACCGGTTACCTGCCAATCACCTCGGCGGCTGGTGAACTGACCCGCAGCCAGGGCTTTTACGAGGCCAACCCGGGAACGGACGTCGCCGTGGTCCAGATGACGGCCAACCAGCCGACAGCAAACTCCAAGGGCCTGCGCCTTGGTTCCTTCGATCAGATCCGCACGATCATCGACGAAGAGCTGGAGGCGGTCTGGGCCGGTGACAAGGGCGCGCAGGAGGCGCTGGATTCCGCGGTCGCCCGTGGCAACCAGCTGCTGCGCCGGTTCGAGCAAGCCACGCGCTGATCCGGGCACCGGGGCGCGGTCCGTCGCGCCCCACCCCTGCCCTTGCGGGGCAACGTCCCGAACCCTGGCCCGCTTGCCCATTCCGGGCGAGGGTTTGGGCCCGGGCTGTTACCGTCAGGGACACACAAAGGCAATCGCATGGAAAAGCGTGTCACTTTCAAGGGCATCTGGCTGCCGCTTCTACTGGTCCTGCCGCAGATCGTGATTACGGTCGTGTTCTTCTTTTACCCGGCCGGAGAGGCGATCCGGCAGTCACTCTTCATTCCCGATCCTTTTGGCCTTTCCATGCAGTGGGTCGGTCTTGGAAATTTCGAATACCTGCTGTCCGATCCCTATTATCGCGCCTCCTTCGCCACCACGGCGGTGTTTTCCATTCTCGTGACGGTCGTCTCGATGGGCGTCGCCCTTTATCTCGCCGTGCTGGCAGACCGGCTGATCAAGGGATCCGGGACCTATCGCACGCTGCTGATCTGGCCCTATGCGGTCGCCCCTGCCGTGGCAGGCGTGCTGTGGATGTTCATGTTCAACACCCGCGTCGGCGTCGTGACGTGGTATCTCGGCCTGCTGGGCTATGACTGGAACCATGTCCTGAACGAAGGCGAGGCGATGGGCCTTGTCGTTGTCGCCAGCGCATGGGGGCGGATCAGCTACAATTTCCTGTTCTTCCTCGCCGGGTTGCAAGCGATCCCGAAATCGGTGATCGAGGCGGCGGCGATCGACGGCGCGCGCTTCTGGACGCGCTTTCGCACCATCGTTTTCCCGCTGCTCTCGCCGACCACCTTCTTTCTGCTTGTCGTGAACATCATCTACGCCTTCTTCGAAACCTTCGGCGTGATCCACACGATCACCAGCGGTGGACCGCAACAGGCCACCACGATCCTTGTCTACAAGGTCTATGCGGACGGCTTCGTCGGGCAGGACCTTGGATCGTCCGCGGCGCAATCGGTCATTCTTCTGTTCGTCGTCGCCGTGCTGACGGTCGTTCAGTTCAAATTCATAGAGCGGAGGGTGCACTATTGACGGCACAGGATCCCCTGACAGCCGCCGCGACACCCGCCAAGCGGCACAAGCCGTTGCCCGACGGGATGGTGGAAAAACGCGGCGCCGGCCTGTGGCTGACGCATCTGGGCCTGATCGTCGGCGTCTTGTTTATCTTCTTTCCGATCTGGCTGGCCTTTGTCGCCTCGACAGTGGATCAGCAGGAAATCGTCCGGCCGCCGATGCCCTTGATCCCGGGCGACAAGTTCTTTGAGAATTACGCCAAGGCGCTGACCTCAGGTGTCAACGCACCTGTTGCCACAATGCTGCTGAATTCCTCGATCATGGCCTTCGGCATCGCCCTGGGCAAGATCGCGATCTCGCTCCTTTCGGCCTTCGCGATCGTCTATTTCCGGTTTCCGGGACGCAAGATGTTCTTCTGGTTGATCTTCCTGACGCTGATGCTGCCAGTGGAGGTCCGGATCGTCCCAACCTATGAGGTCATCGCGAACTTCGGAATGCTGAACAGCTACCAAGGGCTGATCCTGCCGCTGATCGCCTCAGCCACCGCGACCTTCCTTTTCCGGCAATTCTTCATGACCGTGCCGGACGAACTGGCAGAGGCGGCGCGCGTCGATGGCGCCGGGCCGATGCGGTTCTTTTTCGATATCCTGCTGCCGATGAGTCGGACGAACATCGCCGCGCTGTTCGTGATCCTGTTCATCTACGGCTGGAACCAATACCTTTGGCCGCTGCTGATCACGACGGATCCCGACATGAATACCATCGTCATGGGCATCAAGCAGATGTTCCCCTCCGGCGACGATATCGCCGACTGGCCGGTGATCATGGCGACCTCGATCCTTGCGATGGTGCCGCCCGTGCTGGTGGTGATCGGGATGCAAAGGCTGTTCATACGCGGTTTGGTGGAAAGCGAGAAATAAGAAGATGGCCACTGTAACGCTAGAAGACGTCAAGAAATCCTATGGCAAGACCGACGTCATCCACGATGTCGACGTCAATATCGCGGATGGAGAATTCATCGTGATTGTCGGCCCCTCGGGGTGCGGCAAGTCCACGTTGTTGCGCATGGTTGCCGGGCTGGAGTCGATCACCTCTGGCGAAATCCGGATCGACGGCCGGCGCGTGAACGAGGTGGAACCGATGGACCGTGATATCGCCATGGTGTTCCAGAACTACGCCCTTTATCCCCACATGTCGGTTTTCGACAACATGGCCTATGGCCTGAAGATCGCGAAGAGACCCAAGGCCGAGATCGCCGAGCGCGTCGCCGAGGCCGCGAGGCTGCTGCAACTGGAGCCGTATCTGCAGCGCCGCCCGCGCGAATTGTCCGGCGGGCAGCGGCAGCGGGTCGCGATGGGCCGGGCCATCGTGCGCAAACCCGCGGTCTTTCTGTTCGACGAACCCTTGTCCAACCTCGACGCCAAGCTGCGGGTGCAGATGCGGCTGGAAATAAAGGCCCTTCAACGCAAGCTCGGCGTGACCGCGCTTTACGTGACGCATGATCAGATCGAAGCGATGACCATGGCCGACCGGATCATCGTGATGAACGCCGGGGTCGCAGATCAGATCGGCGCCCCGCTGGAGGTTTACGCAAACCCCCGAACCGCCTTCGTCGCAGGCTTCATCGGGTCACCTCCGACGAATTTCATCGATGCCGCCCTGTTCGGACAAAGCGATAGCGCAGGCCAGATCGGCCTGCGTCCGGAGCATGTTCACATGG
>CAZRZN010000094.1:0-14509 GCA_964604565.1 uncultured Rhodobacterales bacterium | reverse complement strand
GCTGAAGCGGGACTTCCAATCCGGCTTGGCTAGTGTCGTCGCGACCATGCGCGCAGATTTGGGCGCTGCGGGAACCCGCCGCTGATCGCGGGATAAAAGTGGCAAGAAAGACCGCTGCCCTGCACATGGCGGCGCCGTTTGCCCGTCCTGAGACGCAGAGGGGACCGCCGGGCCGGGCTCCCGGTCAACCCGATGCTGCCAAACAGTCACAGGAGAGATTTCCGGGTTCTTCAAAAGGGCCGGGACATGATCGTTCTGGGCTTCGCCAAGGCTTCGTGCCATCGTTTGCCGTCGTGGTTGCGACGCCGGGAAACGCTTGTGGGGCAATCACATGCAACAGAAATCCAAACTTGTCACCTTTGGCGGGGCAACCGTCGCCATCGCATTGGTGATGATGACTCTCACCGCTCTTGCCGGTCTGGTGGACGACCGCATTTTCAACGGGGTTTCGGTCTGGTCCAAGCCGACGAAATTCCATCTGTCCTTCGCCGTCCATGTCCTGACGTTGATGGTCTTCCTGTCGTTCCTGCGCGCCGACCTGCAAAACCGCGCGGCGATCCGCTGGACGATGGGCGTGACCTGCACCGCCGTGCTGCTGGAACTCTTCTACGTCACGTTTCAGGCGGCCCGGGGCCGCGCATCGCATTTCAACCTCGAAACACCTTGGGAAGAGGCCGCCTATTACGCGATGGGGGCTGGCGTCGCCGTGGTCATGATCGGCACCCTTGTCATCGGCGTCGCGGTCTGGCGCGGCAGCCGACAGGGGATTGGTCCGGGCCTGCGCACCGGGGTGGTCCTGGGGACCGTCGCAGGCACGCTTGCCACGCTTCTGACCGCCGGCGCGATGTCCAGCATGCAACTCACCCCGACCGGGCATTGGGTGGGCGGCACCCTGACAGATGCCAGCGGATTGCCGATCGTCGGCTGGTCGACGACGGGTGGCGACCTGCGGGTGTCGCATTTCTTTGCAACCCATCTGATACAGGCGCTGCCGGTCGTGGGATGGCTGGCCGACCGCTTTGCGATCTCTTATGCGCGGGCGCCTGTCTGGATGGTGGCGATCGCCGGATTGGCCATTGTGTGGGTGACCTTCGATCAGGCCTTGGCGGGCGCGCCGTTCCTTGGATCAAGACCGATCCCGTAGCGCCCCTTGCCAAAACACAAGCCACGGCCGGCCCGGTCCCGCAGAACATCTCTCTTGCCGCAAATGCGCCTCCCCAGCCGGGGACACCTTCGCCAGACCCATGCCTGCTTGCCAATGTCCTTGGCCGGCATCACGAACCGGGCGGGCTGTCCGGGCAGAGTCTCTGCACCCCGCCACCGTGCCGACGGCGGCGAGCCGATCAAGGACGACAGGATCCCGGCCGGGGCAAAGCAGACGTTCCGGAGACGGTGAAAAAGGGCTTGCCCATGCCCGCGGGATCTCGCCCCACCCCGGCCCGGGCATCACCCGCCCGCCCGGTCGGGAAATCAGACCTGAGGTCGCATCGGCAGGCCTGCTCCGACCCGCCCCGCAGTGGTATTCGGGAAGCCGAATCTTCTTGGTCTTCTTCGGGGCGGAAAATATCCCGGGGGTGAATTGGCCGCAGGCCAAGAGGGGGCAGCGCCCCCGCCACCCAACCTCGGGCCCAAAGGCTGACTCTCGGCCCTCGCGCGGCGTCGCGCAGCGGGGACGTTGCCAATCCCGGTCAGGGCCGGGCGCCGGTTCACCGTCCGCCCGACATGCAATCTCTGCGCATGCGCTGTGCATCGGTTGTGCATGGATTGTGCCCCCTCTTTCCACCCCCCGCCCCATCCGCTAAGGACGGCGCGACCACATCACTGATCGGGGCCTGAGCTTATGAAATTCACCCTCTCATGGTTGAAAGAACATCTGGACACGACCGCCTCGGTCGATGAGATCGCCGAGGCGCTGACCGATCTCGGTCTCGAGGTCGAGGAGGTCGTCGATCCTGCCGCGCGCCTCAAGGCGTTCACGCTGGCCAAGGTGACATCGGCCGAACAGCACCCGGACGCCGACCGTCTGCGCGTCTGCATGGTGGAGACGGACGAGGGAGCCAAGCAGATCGTGTGCGGGGCACCCAATGCGCGGGCAGGCATCACCGTGGTTCTGGCCAAGCCGGGCGATTACGTGCCCGGCATCGACGTGACCCTGTCCGTCGGCAACATCCGCGGCGTGGAGAGCCACGGCATGATGGCCTCCGAACGAGAGCTTGAACTGTCCGAGGAACATGACGGCATCATCGAACTGCCCTCGGGCGAGGTCGGCCAGGCTTTCACCGACTGGCTGGCGCAGAATGACCCCGCCAAGGTCGATCCGGTGATCGAGATCGCCATCACGCCCAACCGTCAGGATGCCCTCGGCGTGCATGGCATCGCGCGCGATCTGGCTGCGCGCGGACTTGGAACGCTCAAGCCGCTGAAGGCCGAACAGGTGGCCGGCACATTCCCCTGTCCGATCCCCGTAAGCATCGACAAGGATACGGCGGGTGAGGGCGGTTGCCACATCTTCGCCGGTCGGGTGATCCGCGGCGTTACGAATGGTCCCAGCCCGCAATGGCTTCAGGACCGGCTGCGCGCCATCGGCCTGCGCCCGATCTCCGCCTTGGTGGACATCACGAATTTCTTCACCTTCGACCGCAACCGACCCCTGCACGTCTTCGACGCGGACAAGGTCAAGGGTGGATTGCGCATTCATCGTGCCGAGGCAGGAGAGACCCTCGTCGGTCTCGACGAAAAGACCCATGCCTTTTCCGAGGGGCAGGTGGTGATCTCGGACGGCAAGGGCGTCGAATCGATTGGCGGGATCATGGGCGGTCTGGAGACCGGCTGCACGGAAGACACGCAGAACGTGTTCCTTGAGGCGGCCGTCTGGGACCGTATCCAGATTGCGCATACCGGTCGCGCGCTCAAGATCAATTCGGACGCGCGCTACCGCAATGAGCGCGGGATCGATCCGGACTACAATATGCAAGCCGTGGAAGATGCGGCGCGGATGATCCTGGATCTCTGCGGTGGCGAAGCGTCCGACATCGTGGTGGCGGGGGATGTTCCCGATACGGCGCGCGCGTTCCGTCTTGACCCGGAACGCCTGATCTCGCTTGTGGGCATGGATATTCCTGAGAAGGTCCAACGTCAGACGCTGACCGCGCTGGGCTTTCGCATGGAGGGCAACATGGCGCATGTGCCCTCATGGCGCCCGGACGTGACGGGCGAGGCGGACCTCGTCGAGGAAGTGGCGCGCATCGCGTCTCTGACACGGTTGGAAGGCAAGCCGTTGACGCGACCGTCGGACGGTGTGCCGAGACCCGTGCTGTCGCCGATGCAGGTGCGGGAACGGGGAGCGCGGCGCATGGTTGCGGCGCTGGGCTATAACGAATGTGTCACCTATTCTTTCATCGATCAGGCGGCGGCGGCCCTGTTCGGCGGCGGCAGCGACGGGTCGATGCTGGCCAACCCGATCAGTTCCGAGATGAGTCACATGCGCCCGGACCTGCTGCCCGGCCTTTTGCAGGCCGCGGCGCGCAATCAGGCACGGGGGTTCATGGACCTTGCGCTGTTCGAGGTCGGTCACGCCTTCAGCGGGGGCGAACCGGGCGAACAACATCTTCAGGTTGCGGGGCTTTTGGTGGGCAGGACCGGGCCGAAAGATGTGCATGGCGCTGCCCGTTCTGTCGACCTCTATGATGCCAAGGCGGATGCCGAGGCGGTTCTTTCGGCCATCGGCGCGCCCGCCAAGATGCAGATCCTGCGTGGGGCGGAGGGGTGGTGGCATCCGGGACGCCATGGCCGGTTCTGCCTTGGCCCGAAAAAGGTGCTTGGCGTCTTTGGCGAGTTGCATCCCAAGGTGCTGACCACGCTGGATGTGAAGGGGCCGGCGGTTGCCTTTACCCTGTGGCCCTCTGAGGTCCCCCTGCCGCGCAAGAGCGGCGCGACCCGGCCGGCGCTTGTGCTGAACGACCTTCAAGCGGTGGAACGCGATTTCGCATTTGTCGTGGACGCAGAGGTCGAGGCGCTGACACTGGTCAACGCGGCGACCAGTGCCGACAAGAACCTGATCGACGAGGTGCGCATCTTTGACGAGTTCGTCGGCGGCAGCCTCGGCGAGGGCAAGAAATCCCTGGCCATCACGGTGCGCTTGCAGCCCGCCGACAAGACGCTGAAGGAACAGGACATCGAGGCCGTCGCATCAAAGATCATCGAGAAGGTGGTGAAAGCGACGGGTGGTTCCTTGCGGTCCTAAAGGGGGGCACTCGGACGACGGCGCGTTCCAAGCCCTCCTTTCGGAGGGTCTGTCCGGCAGACGCTGTCAATCTTTGGCCGCTGCGTGTCCGGGGGTCGTAGAAAGGCCCGGGGGCTCTGCCCCCGGCGTCACATGCGTGACGCCTCCCCCGGGATATTTATGGCCCGAAGAAAGAGTCGCCCGCAGGGAACAAGAGGCATCCTCGAATGCGCGCCTGACACAAGTGCCCGGATCCCTTATGCGCATTCACGCCAGCAGGCGGCGGGCGATGACCTGCGCCTGAATCTCGGCTGCGCCCTCGAAGATGTTCAGGATGCGCGCGTCGCAGAGGATCCGGCTGATGCCGTATTCCAAGGCGAACCCGTTGCCGCCGTGGATTTGCAGCGCATTGTCGGCGGCGGCCCAAGCGACGCGGGCGGCCAGCAGCTTGGCCATGCCCGCCTCGAGGTCGCAGCGGCGGCCTGCGTCTTTTTCGCGGGCCGAGAAATAGGTCAACTGCCGCGCGATCATGAGTTCGACCGCCATCATCGCCAGTTTTCCCGAAACGCGCGGGAACTGGATCAGCGATTTTCCGAATTGCTTGCGGTCAAGTGCGTATTGCATTCCGCTGTCCAGCGCCGATTGCGCCACGCCGACGGCGCGGGCGGCGGTCTGGATCCGGGCCGATTCAAAGGTCTCCATGAGTTGCTTGAAGCCCTTGCCCTGCTCCATTCCCAGCAGGTTGTCTCCATCCACCTTGAAGTCGTCGAAATTGACGGTGTATTCCTTCATCCCGCGATAGCCGAGCACCTCGATTTCACCGCCGGAGATCCCCGGATCCTGCCAGGGCTGTTCGTCGGTGCCGGGGGTCTTTTCCGCAAGGAACATGGAAAGCCCCTTGTAGTCGGAGGTGTCGGGCACCGTGCGCGCCAGCACGGTCATCACATGGGTGCGTGCGGCGTGGGTGATCCAGGTCTTGTTGCCGTTGAGGATCCAGTCGCCATCCGCGTTCTGCACGGCCTTGGTCCGCAGGGCGCCAAGGTCGGACCCGGTGTTGGGTTCGGTGAATACAGCTGTCGGCAGGATCTCTCCGGTGGCGAGGCCGGGCAGCCATTTTTCTTTTTGCGCCTGTGTGCCGCCTGCGATCACCAATTCGGCCGCGATCTCGGATCGGGTTCCCAGGCTGCCGACGCCGATGTAGCCGCGCGAGAGCTCTTCGGATACCACGCACATGGAGGCCTTGGACAGCCCCAATCCGCCGAATTCCTCCGGGATGGTCAGGCCAAAAACGCCCATTTCCGCCAATTCCTCGATGATCTCCATCGGGATCAGCTCGTCCTTGAGGTGCCAGTCATGTGCGACGGGGACGATCCGGTCCAGAGTGTAGCGGCGGAACTGGTCGCGGATCATCTCAAGCTCGTCGTCAAGACCGCAGCGGCCCACTGTGACCTCGGCGCGCCGTTCCTCCATCAGTGTGACCAACCGGCTGCGCGCGGCCTGCGTGTTGCCCCCTTGCGTCAGAGTCATGACGGCGGGGACCATGAGATCCCGCATGTCCTCCTGCGCGAGCCCGAGGTCCTGCAGGCGCACCACCTCCCCCTGGTTCATCTGGATGCCGCCGTAGATCTGCCAGAGGTATTCGCCGAATGCGATCTGGTGGAGAAGCTGCTCCACCTCGCCGAAGGTCCTCTCGCCATCGAGAGTTTCTGCCCATTTCTGCATCTGGCGCAGCGATTCGACATAGGTGGCGAACCAGGCCAGGCCATGTGCCGCGGTCTGGTTCACCTCGATGAGCGTTCCCGAAACGCGGCCGTCCTCGACCACCATCTCGCGGACTCTTGCGGTGGCTTTTGCAAGGGTGGCCTCGGTGGCGTGCACGGCCTCGGCCGTGCGGGTCAGAAGATCGGGCAGGATAACGCCCTGCAAGCTCAGGTCTTGTCCGTCATGCGCCATTCGTCAGGTCCTTTGTTGGAACGCTGGCCTTGGTCGGCCGACCCGCTGGGGGGTCATTCGCGCTTGTATCATCCTCACCGCACGTCCGGAATGCCAAGCCAGTGGTCCGGTCCGCGCGCGGCGTTTCAACGGTCCTAGCCAGTTTGCAATTGCAGCGCAACAAATTTGCAGGCGCAGCGCAATAAAAATACCCGGCCGCAGTCATTGTTGTTGCATTGTTGCGTGAATGATTTTCCCCGTGCGGCTGGCAAGGGCTGTGTTAAGAGGCTGTCATGCCCGGAGTTCTTGCCGATCTTTCACCGTTTGTCCTGTGGTATGCCCTTGGAATTGCGCTGATTGCCGGCGTTATCAAGGGACTTGTCGGATTCGCCATGCCGATGGTCCTTGTGTCGGGATTGGGCAGCCTGATCGCGCCGGAACTGGCGCTGGCGGGCTTGATCCTTCCGACGCTGGTGACGAACGGCTTTCAGGCACTGGCGCAGGGTAGTGCCGCCGCGCTTGGATCGATCCGGCGGTTTCGGGTCTTTCTGAGCATCGCGTTGATCATGCTGTTGCTGTCTGCGCAGCTTGTGGCGCTTTTGCCCTCACAGGTTCTCTTGATGATGATCGGCGGGCCGATCACGATATTTGCCGTGCTTCAGCTTGCCGGGTGGCAGCCGCGCGTCGCCGGAGAGGGGAGCCGCAGGCTGGAGATCGGTATCGGGGCCTTGGCGGGTCTTACCGGGGGAATCTCGGGCATCTGGGGCCCGCCGACCGTGGCGTATCTGACGGCCCTGGGAACGGAAAAACGCGAGCAGATGCGGGTTCAGGGCGTGATTTACGGGCTTGGGGCCGCCGCCCTTACGGTTGCGCATATCGGCTCCGGGGTGTTCAACGGCCAGACTGCGTGGCTGTCGGCCCTTCTGGTTCCGCCTGCGCTCTTGGGAATGTGGCTTGGGGGGTTGGTGCAGAACCGGATCGATCAGCGCGCTTTTCGCCGGGCGACGCTGTTTGTCCTGTTGGTGGCTGGCCTCAATCTGTTGAGGCGTGCCATAGTCTGAGGATCATGAGTCAGGATGATCTTTCAGCAAAGGTGACGCGACTGGTCGAGGACGAACTGGCTGCCTTCGCGCCTGCGAAAGAGGGCGATCTGATGATGCTGCGGGATTTCGCACGTCTCAGGGTCCGACGGCCGCGTCCGATCACGGTCAATTTCAGCGGTGGCTTCACGCAGACCTGCTACAGCGTGACCCGATCCGATGGGGATTACGCGGTCCTGTTCATGCCGAGGGCCGGGTATTTCTCGCTTTGCGTCGACACGCTTTTTGGTCCGGCCGATATCGGCGTGCATGGCCCGGCTCTGGGCTGTTTTGCCTCGGTTTGAGGCTCTGGCGGTCTTGCGACCTGCATCGTGGTCTGCGTGGCGGGGAAGACCCGTTGCGCAATGACGGCTGTGGCGAGGCTAAAATAGCGGCGCCGCTGTGCGCGCCGAGGGCTCCCTTGTTGGCACCGGCTGTCCCATCCTTGCCGATCCGTTGCAATCGGCGCATCAATGACGGGGCAATCCCCTGTAAGGAGCCGCCGATGTCCCCGAACCTGCCCCCGCTCAACCGTTTCGATCTGACGGATTTCGAACTGCACTGCGGCACGGTCCTGCCTCACGCGCAGCTTGCGTATCGGACGTATGGCACCCTGAATGCCGACAGATCGAATGCGATCCTCTACCCGACGTCTTACGGCGTGGTCGATGCCGATGTGGCATGGTTGATCGGCAAGAACCGGATTCTGGATCCTGAGCGGTATTTCATCATTGCCGTGAATATGCTGGGCAACGGCGCATCGACCTCTCCCAGCACGTTATGGGACAGCTTTCCTGACGGAAACTTTCCGCGGATCAGCCATGTCGACAACATCGCCATCCAGCACCGGATGATACGCGAGACCTTTGGCATCGAGCGTCTCGCGCTGGTCTATGGCTGGTCGATGGGGGCGCAGCAGGCCTACCACTGGGGCGCCCTGTTGCCTGACCATGTCGCGCGAATCTTTGCGATCTGTGGAACGGCGAAAACTTCGATCCACAACTGGGTTTTCCTCGACGGCTTGCGTGCCGCGTTGAAGGCGGATCCGGCCTGGGATGGCACGCGCTTTACGGAGCGGCCCGAACGCGGCCTGCGCGCATTTGGTCGGATCTATGCGGGATGGGCACTATCGCAGGGATTTTACCGCAACCGGCTCTTTGAGGACCTCGGCCACGAAACGGTGGAATCCTACCTGACGGCAGCGTGGGAGCCGAATTTCCTGCACCGTGACCCGCACAACCTCTTGTCCCTGATCGATACCTGGCAGCGGTGCGACATCAGTGACAACGCGCACTTCGGGGGGGATCTGTCGGCCGCACTCAAGGCCATCCGCTGCCCGGCCGTTGCCATGGCGTCGACGACCGACCTGTATTTCCGGGCGCATGACATCCGTGCCGAAGCCGCGGCGATGACGCGCGCAACTTATGCCGAACTGGACACACTCTGGGGCCACAGGGGCGGGAATCCGGAATTTTCTTCCGAGGATGAAGCGGTCGTAAGAGCGTCCGTGAGACAACTTCTGGCCTCTTGATGTGCGAAATCCGTGCAGTTTCGATCTAACACAGATTAAACTTTGAGCATGAGGGGAGAAAAAGCGCTCAATAATCGGGCATAGTGTGATGTTATCGCTGACATGACGCCTGCACGTCTCGACGCGCTTAGCTATTGAACCAATTTGCGACCCACGCTACCGGTGGGACCGTTGCGGAAACACGTGTCGTGAACCCGTACAAAAATAAGTTCGAAAGGGTCGAGAGATCTGTATCGGGCGCGCGCCGGACAAGAGGCGCCAACAGGAGGAAGTACTACATGGAAAGACGTAAGTTTCTGAAAGTCGCGACGACCGGTGCCGCGGCATCGGCTGTTCTGGCGGCTCCGGCGGTCGCGCAAGAGCGCAAGGACATGGTGATCGTTTCGACCTGGGGTCGCGACTTTCCCGGCCTTGGCACCAGCGCTCAGCGCCTTGCCGGCCGTATCGAGGAATTGACCGAAGGCCGTATCGCGGTTCAGTATTTTGCCGCGGGCGAGCGTGTCGGCGCATTCGACAGCTTTGACGAAGTCGCGTCGGGCAATGCTGACGCCTATATCGGCGCCGACTATTACTGGAAGGGCAAGCACCCCGGCTGGGCGCCTTTCACGGCCGTTCCCTTCGGCCTGACCTACACGGAAATCGACGCCTGGATGAAGTTTGGCGGCGGCCAGGAGCTGTTGGACAAGCTCGGTGCCGAATTCGGCATCAAGGGCATCCCTTGCGGCAACACCGGCGTGCAGATGGGTGGCTGGTTCAACAAGGAAATCAACTCGCCGGAGGACCTTCGCGGTCTCAAGATGCGTATCCCCGGCCTTGGCGGTGACGTCATGGCCAAGGTCGGCGCATCGCCGGTGTCGCTGCCGGGCGGCCAGATTTACGAAAACCTCGTATCTGGTGCGATCGACGCGACGGAGTGGGTCGGTCCCTGGAACGATTTCTTCCTGAAGCTCTACGAGGCGGCTCAGTATTACTACTGGCCCGGTATGCACGAGCCCGGCAGCCAGCTGAGCCTCGGCATGAATGCCGATTTCTGGAGTTCGCTGTCGTCGAACGAAAAGGACATCATCACCGCGGCCAGCGCGGAAGAAAATGCCCTGCAGGCGGCTGAGACGAACTACAACAACGGTATCTATCTGAACCGCCTGATCAACGACTACGGCATCGAACTGCGCGAGTTCAATGACGACGTCTACGAGGCCTTTGGTGACGCCGCCACCGAAGTAATCGAGGAAGCGCGTGAGCATAGCGCCCTTTCCGCGGAAATCTTCGACAGCTTCCTCGCAGTCCGCGACAACGTGGGTGCGTGGTCGAACCTTTCCGATGCGCCCTATGTCGCAAAACGGAACCGTTACCTCGACATCTGACGCAGAGCGACAGAAAGTCGGTTAAGGACTCTCCCGAACACGATCGAGCCGGATTAGTGATCCGGCTCGATCTTTCTACGGTTTCGTCGTCCATTCATCAGGGGGCATCGGATGACAGATACATATGGAGCGCCTGCATTGCTGGCACGCTCTTTCGGCTGGGTAATGCTTGCCGTAATGACGGCTTTCATCGGCAATGCAATTCTAACCTTCTGGTTCGATTTTTCGGGTGCTGGAACGATCTTTTCCGGGGGTGGCGCGACGGCCGTATTTCAGGTGGCCCTTTACATCGCCGCCGCGGCGTTCGCGATCTTCCTCGTGTTGCGATCGCCAGACACAACTCTGCGCTCCGAAGCTGCGCGGATCACGGCATTCAACACCTTTCTGGTTCGGGCGGCTTTCTGGATTGTCGTGCTGGTGGGCTTCGGCGACGCGATCATATCCTTCCTGCGCGTCAACGAGATGCTGGACGGTATCGTCGGTGAGGAACTCGCCGGGAATCTCGGCCGCTCGCAGTTCCGGGGCATCTACTTCCATACCCCTCTGGTGGTCCTTGGCATCGTGATTGCCGCTCTGACGCGGTCGCTCGGCTTTATCTGGCTGGCCCTTCTGGTGGTGATCGCGGAACTGATGATCGTCATCAGCCGCTTCGTATTCTCCTATGAGCAGGCCTTTATGGCCGATCTGGTCCGTTTCTGGTATGGCGCGCTGTTTCTGTTTGCCTCGGCCTACACGCTGCTGGAGGACGGTCATGTGCGGGTCGACCTTCTTTATGCCAGCATGCGGAGAGAGAAGAAGGGCAGGGTCAACGCATGGGGATCCATTCTTCTGGGAATGTCGCTGTGCTGGACCATCCTGATCATGGGCTTCGGGTCCGCTTCCAGCATCATCGTGGGTCCGATTCTGGTGTTCGAGGTGACGCAGGCCGGTTTCGGGATGTATGTGAAGTATTTCATGGCCGGGTTCCTCGGCGTGTTTGCCGTGACGATGATGGTGCAGTTTGTTGCCCAATTCTTTGAATCCATCGCCGACAAACGTGGCGAACCCGGCGCGCGTGAAACTCACGCCGACATGATGTAATCGGATATAGGTCTGCGCGAATGGAACTTTTCTTCCTTCTAATGCTCGTCGTCATCATGGCTACGGCGCTTGGATCCGGTTACCCGGTTGCCTTCGCCCTGCCGGGCGCTGCGATCATAACTGTTCTTCTGGCGGCCGGTGCCGGGTATCTCTTTGGCGGCGGGGTCGACGCCTACTTTGAATCCGGTGGCCCGTCGCAATGGCTGAGCGCCGGTGTGACCAACCTTCGAGGGGTCTACTGGGAGCCTGAACGAGACACGCTGATCGCGATTCCGCTCTTCATCTTCATGGGAATCATGCTTCAGCGCTCGAAGATCGCCGAGGATCTTCTGGTGACCATGGCGCAGCTCTTTGGCCCGATCCCCGGTGGCCTGGGCATTTCGGTCGTGGTCGTCGGTGCGTTGCTCGCCGCGACGACAGGCATCGTCGGGGCGACCGTGGTCGCGATGGGCCTGATTTCCCTGCCCGCAATGATGCGGAACGGCTACTCCAATTCGCTTTCCTCGGGCATCATCGCTGCGTCCGGAACGCTGGGTCAGATCATTCCGCCCTCTATCGTCCTGATCATTCTGGCGGACCAGCTGGCCTCTGCGGTGGATCAGGCCGGACAGGCGCGTCAGGAACTCTACAAGGAAGTAACCGGCGAACTGATCATGCCTTCGGAATATGCCGTTGTCTCGACAAGTGCTGGCGACATGTTCCTTGGCGCTCTGGTGCCCGGTCTGGTTCTGGTGGGGCTGTATATCCTGCTGATCCTCGGTGTGGCCCTGATCCGGCCGCGTCTGGCGCCGGCCGTGCCCTACGAGGGCAACTATGACCTGCGCTTTCTCGGGCAGCTCCTCATCGCAATGGTGCCTCCGCTGGCGCTGATCGTGATGGTTCTGGGGTCGATCATTGGCGGGATCGCCACGGTCAATCAGGCGGGCGCCATCGGCGCCGTGGGTGCCTTGATCATGGCGGGCTACCGTCTGCACCCCGGGGGGAGCCTGCGATATATTCCTGCCATCCTGGCGCTCGCCGGGCTGGCCCTGATCGTCTATGTCCTGTCCAACTACGACACGAATGTTCAGAACATACAGTCCGCAGAGGACGCTTTCGGTGTGCAGCTTGCGATCCTCGGCGTTGCCATTGTCATCGTTTCGATCATCTGGAGCGGCTACCGCGCCTACGTGAACGATGGGGCACTGATCGGTGTCATGATTGAGACCGCAAAGACGACGTCCCTCGTGTTCATCATCCTGTTGGGTGCGGCCATGCTGACCGCCGCCTTCCGCGCCTTTGGCGGGGAGGAACTGGTGAAGCATTTCCTCGAAGGGTTGCCCGGCGGCTTCTGGACGAAATTCGCGATCGTCATGGCCGTGATCTTTGTCCTTGGCTTCTTTCTGGACTTCATCGAAATCGCCGTGGTTGTCGTGCCGATCGTCGCGCCGATCCTGCTGGCCGATCCAGAGGCCAATGTCACCGCCGTGTGGCTTGGCGTGATGATCGGTCTGAACATCCAGACGTCCTTCTTGACGCCACCTTTCGGCTTTGCGCTGTTCTATCTGCGCGGGGTCGCGTCCAAAGCGGTCAAGACGATCCAGATCTACACCGGCGTTCTGGCCTTCATCGCGCTGCAAATCGTATCTCTGTTCATCGTTGCCTTCTATCCGCCGCTGGTCAATTACCTGCCGATGCGCAGCTCCCTGACAGCAGAGACGGCGCCACCGCCGATCAACCCGGCCCTGCAATACTGTGTCGAGAATTTCGTAGCCGAGGAATTTGCAACGAATGGTGATGCGATCAGGGGGGCCATTCAGGATGCCGCGGCACTTGATCTGTCGTATCTGCCCGAAGATCAGCGTGAGGATTTCCGGGACAGCATCGAAAAGGCAGAGCAGGCTTTTGTCCTGATGGAGGAAATCGAGGACATCAAGGCGCAGCTTGCGGAAGAGGCCGAAGACTACAGACCGCAGCACAGGGTCGTCCGGTCGCTTGAGGCCAGCGCGCGTCGGATACAGAGCGAGCTGGAGGATCTGCGCGTGCAGGTGGACCGCGGCTTTGGCGATACCGAACGCTTGCAGGCCCGTGTCGAGGAACTCGAAGAAGAGCGTCAGGCCCTGCTGGATCAGATCCCGGCAAGCTGGTCCGATGCGGAAGCGGCCTATGGGCAGTTGACGTCGGCAGACCGTCGGGCGCGTGGCATGTATCGCCGCACCGTCGACCAAGCCTATGAGCCGTTGGAGGAGTTGATCGAGGTGATCGAATCCGCTGATGCGCTGGCCGAGCTTGAAGGGCCCATCAACGCGCTTGCCGAGGACGCCGCCGGCATGGATGGCGATACCGCCGATGAGCGCTTCAAGGATGTCGAGCGGATGTTCGGGGACGTTGCAGGAGCCAACGACATCCGCGGCCTGCTGTCGGATGCCCGTCGCGAGATCGACGCACGCACCCCGGATCCCGAACGTGCTGCCGAATACATCGCGGAAGCACAGCAACTCTTCGAGTCCGAGGTTGCATGGCGCACGCGCGCGGCGGAGGATCTGCTGCCCGCGCTGCGAACCTATGACGATGCGATCAAGGATACGATCGGCTTGCGTCAGCAGCCCAAACTGCCGCAGGAGCAGGCCTTGGTCGTCGCCTCGTGCAACGCACAACATCGCGATATCTCGCTGAACTTCTGACAAAAAACCCGGCGGCCTCGGGGCCGCCGGGTTTTCCTTTGCCACCGCTGGTGCGGCGTCTTTGGCTTCGTGGATCGCTGGGCCGTCCTACCGCAAGGCGCTATTTGTCCTTGTCCTCCAGCCAAGCCCGGATGATTTCCTTGTGGCGCGCCCCGTCATAACTTGGAAAATGGCCACCGTGGACCATCCGAACGGGCAATCCATGCAGCCTGACCATCGAGCGGTAGTAGTCCGTTGCGTCCGAATGATACGTGTCTTCGATCAGCGGCCCGTCATAGACGATATCGCCGGAGAACAGGATGCCGCTCGCGGCCTCCCAAAGCGCGATTCCGCCGGGGGAATGACCCGGCGTATGGATGACCTCAAACTGCCGGTCGCCCAGATCGACAATGTCTCCATCCTCCAGCAGGCGGGTCGCAGGGGCTGATTTGACCGCATAGGTCGCGGATTCGTAGGGCAGGGGCGGCAGGCGATCAAAGATGTCGTCGGTCACGTAGGGGTCGGCAAGGGTCGAGGCGCGTGATGGCCGGGCGAGGATCTCTGCCTCCGCCCGATGCACGCAACGATCATCGAATTCATGATGGCAGCCAATGTGATCAAAATGCGTGTGGCTGGCGACGGCCGTCAGCGCGCGTTCC
>CAZRZN010000093.1:0-14536 GCA_964604565.1 uncultured Rhodobacterales bacterium | reverse complement strand
GCACGCCGGTATATTCCATGTTGTGGATCATGCCATGCGTGAACTGCGCGCCGTTCAACTGGGCGCCCGCCCATTCCATGCCGGTGTTGGCCGCACATTCGCAGAAATAGACGTGCTGTTCGCGCGGGAAGCGTTCCAGATCGTCGTAGGTGAAAACCAGAGGGCGATCCACAAGGCCGTTGATCATCAGCCGGTAGTCGGGCTTGGCCAGTTCGATCGCGCCGGAGTGGTGACGCTCGAAGGCGCAGCCCTGCGGGGTGATCGTGCCGTCAAGCGCATGGATCGGCGTGAAGTTGATCGACGAGATCGTGTCCGCGGTCAGCCACTCCACGTTGCGGCGGATAACGTCGTCCTCGAACCGGATCGGAACGCCATAAGGTGCCGCATCGACACCATCGCCAAGGCCGATGGCCCAATCCTGCACTTCCGTGATCAGCGGGTCGGGGCCCGCCGCACGCGCACCCGTGGCGGCCACCGCGCCTGCCCCCAGCGCCGCTGCGCTGGTCAGGAACTTGCGGCGCGAAGGGCCCTTGTTCTCTTTGGTCATGGTTTCTCTCCTTCAAAGCAAGCGGGCGCCACGCGGCCCGACCCCTTCAATCCCTTGCGGGCAGTCCAGCGCGCGCGCCTGCCCGAATGCGGATGCATCAGACCGCAGGCGACGGCCGAAGACCGCTTGTGCCCCCATGACGTCGCCCGTGCCATCTACGCCCCGATGACTTCGACGCTGTCGTTCGGCTCCAGCGAGATCGTGCCAAGCTTCCGAACGTGGTTTTCCACCACGTCCCAGATCGCCGGGCCTTCGGTGCCCTCATTCACGCTGGCCCAACCCGCCACAACATAGTTTCTGGCCGGGTCGATCGGCTCTCCCGTCTTGAGCAGCGTCATCTCCGAAATCCGTTCGCCCTGCGGCTTGCGCACGTCGATGCGGTAGCCCATGCCCCCGATGCGCACCATGTCGCCGCCCTGCTGATAATAGGGATCGGGGTTGAAGATGTTGTCGGCCACGTCTTCCAGAACGACCTTGAGAAATTCGCCCGTCATCTCTGTCCGGTAGGCCGCCCCGTAGGTCATGGAGGTGACATTCCAGATATCCTCGCGGGTGATGTCGTCCCCCGGGATCAGCGACGGACCCCACCGCACGCCGGGCGAAAGGGCGATCTCCGCATCGCGTTCCGACAGCAGCGCATCGCAGATCAGGTCATCCCAGGATCCGTTGAAATTGCCGCGCCGATACAGCAGCGTGTCGGTCTGGCCGATCACTTCCTCAAGGTCGGCCTTGAAGGGCGCGCGCTCCGCCTCGATCAGGCTGGTGATGGCAGGGTCCGGCGCAATCACGTCCGAGAAGATCGGGATCAGCTTGTGGCGGAACCCCATCATGCGCCCGTCGCGCACATCCAGATCCACACGGGACACGAATTTGCCGTTGGAGCCGGATGCGATCAGGATAGTGTCGCCGATCAGGACCGGTTCGGGCAAGGCATCATGGGTATGGCCGGTCAGGATCACATCGATGCCAGAGACCATGGTGGCCATCTTCTTGTCGACGTCGAATCCATTGTGCGACAGGCAGACCACCAGCTCGGCGCCGGCGGCGCGCACCTCATCCACCATTTCCTGCATGCGTTCATCGCGGATGCCAAAGCTGTATTCCGGGAACATCCACCCCGGGTTGGCAATGGGCATATAGGGGAAAGCCTGACCGATGACGGCAATCTTTACGCCGCCACGCTCGAAGAACTTGTAGGGCTTGAAGAGTTCCGCCGGTTCGTCCCATTCGGCGTCGAAGATGTTCTGACCCAAAGCGGCAAAGGGCAGACCCTCCACGATTTCCTGCACCCGTTCCGACCCAAGGGTGAATTCCCAGTGAAAGGTCATGGCATCGGGTTTCAACCCGTTCATGACGTTGACCATGTCCTGCCCCTCGGTCTGGAAGCAGGTGTAGGATCCGTGCCACGTGTCGCCGCCATCCAGCAGCAGCGCGTCTGGCCGGTCCGCGCGAATGGCATTGATCACGGTCGACACGCGGTCCAACCCGCCTACCCGGCCATAAGCCTGCGCCAGCGCGCTGAAATCTCCCGAAGACAGCGCGTAATGCGAGGGTGAGCCATCTTCGATACCGTAAAGCCTGCGGAAATCGGCCCCGGTGACATGCGGGACCTCGCCACGATTGCCCCCCACACCGATGTTGATCGATGGCTCGCGGAAATAGATCGGCACCATCTGCGCATGGATGTCTGTCACATGGATCAAGCTGACATTGCCGAACGTATCGAATTGCAGGAGCTGATCCTGGGTCAGGCTCTGTTGCGCGCCGAGGCGCGACCAGTTGCCAAAGCCGGAGGCACCCAGCATCGCCGAGGCCGCCATGGACACTTGCAGGAAATCGCGTCTTGAGATCATGGGAATGGCTTTCTGTCTCATGACACACATGCGCATGTGTGAATGAATTACGTGCGAAGAACCCCGCGCCGGTCAGCCGACGCGGGGTTAGGTGGTCAGTTGCGGACCGAGGGCCCCTCGACCGAAAGGCCGTTGCCACGTGATTTCACGTAAAGCTCCAGCGCCACGAATTCGGGCGACCCTGTCGGGAAGGTCTCGGCACGGGTGTCGCGGATGCATCCACGGAAGCGCGAGTGCACGCCGTTCAGCCTCGCGTTCTTCAGACGGTAGGTCGGGAAACCGTTGATCTGGCCCTGGCTGAGGTGATCGGCACGGATGTAGTTGCCGTAATTCTCCTCATGGCAGGACGCGCAGGCGAGTTCGAGCTGGCCATACCGGGTATAGTAGATGTCCTTGCCCTTCTCCCATTGCTCTGCCACGGGGCCGTCAATGGCGACATCCACAGGCATGCCACGCGAGTGAGACGCAATCATTGCTTCCATGTTGATGGCTTCGCCCGCGTCGTATTTCCACGCTTCTGCGCCCATGCGGCTCTCGCGGCAATCGTTCACTTGCATCTGAACGGTCCGCAATTCGCCCGCTTCCTCGTTCCACTTGGGATAGGTGGCCGCGACGCCCTTCATGCTTTCGGCCGGGTCGTTGTGGCAGTCCGCGCAGGATTTGTCTTCGGACCCTTCGGCAGTGTTCCACGTGTCCATGGCTTGGTCGACAAAGATCATGCCCTGGTTTTCGAAGTCGTCGGTCTGAAGCTGCTGGGTCTCGTCCGCGCGGAAGTGCCAGCCGGAAATGATCTGATCCAGCGCCCCGTCAAGGTGCTCCGGCGCGGCCGTCTTGGTGACCATCTCGATCTCGTCGTTGACGATCAGAGTGTCGTCGTCAGCGCCACCCGCGTAGGCTGCGGGGGCAAACAGCAGCGCGGCCATTGCCGTCATTGCCTTGAAATTCATAGATATCCCTCCCAATTGGCGTTCCTGCCCCGCGGATTGCGGGGCAGGATTTGGCTTGCCATGTCAGCCGACGGTAACCGCTTTGGAATCTTCGTAGACGTCACCGTCATCGTCGTACCAGGTGAACTTGAACTCACCGGTTTCCGGGATTTTCGCTTCGAATTCGAAGTAGGGATTGGTCGAGATCGCCGGCTCCATCTTGACGTCGATCACGTTCTCACCGTTGTAGTCACAGGTGAAACGATTGATGATCGACCGCGGGATGACGTTGCCGGAGCTGTCCTTGCGTTGACCGGATTCCATCTTGTGCGAAATCAGGGTCTTGATCGTCACAACCTCGCCAGCTGTCGCTGAACTCGGGGCCTTGACGCGGGGTTTGACACCAGATGCCATTTCTCAAAACTCCTCTAGATTAGCCGCCGCAGCCGCCGATGGTGACCTTCACGGTCTTCGATGTGCGGGCATAGGATCCGTCGGCCAACCGGGCGACGGCGATCACGTCCTGCGTGCCAGCCAGACGGATCCGCGTGGATGCCGCATGGGACCCGGCAAGCGGACCGAAATTGAAGGTGGCGACCGGCGGGGTCGGGTTTCCGGCGGCCAGCACCATGATGGCCGACGCGCCCTCTGCGGCGACCTCGATCGGAACGGTGTTGCCGTTCTCGGCGATTTCGGGCGCGATCAGGTCCACACCGCTGTCGGCAACCGCCGCACCGCCAGTGAATTCGTTGATCAGTTCGTCAACCGAAGCAGCGTTCGCGCGGAACGGCAGAACGGTCAGCAACGCAGCACCGGCACCCATGGCCAGCGTTTCGCGACGCGTGAATTCCATTGTCATTCTCCTATCTCTCGGATGATCAGCTGTCCTGCAGGGTCAGCAGGTAAGCAACCACGTCTTCCACTTCCTGCGCCGTCAGGATCGGCTCCAGGTCTTCTTCTTCCGCGGCTTTGCCGGTGTAGCCGTCGCCCGGGCGGACAAATCCGCTGGTCTTGTAGAAACCGGGCATCACCGACTCCGGGAACGTCATCTTGGCATCGACCACGATACCGCGAAGCTCTTCCGCCGTGCGATATCCGCCGACGCCATCCAGCATCGGCCCAACTTCGCCATGGAAGGGCGCGTCCTTGAGGGCCGTCACCTCATGGCAGGCGATGCAATTGCCCTTGCCGCGAATGATCATGATCTCGCGTCCGTTCTCTGCATCACCGGGCTGCCCGGTCAGCGAAGCTTCCACCGCGCCATACTCACCGAATTGGACGTCCCCCGGTGCAGTCGTGTCCGCAAGTGCGGCACTTGCCGTCAGGGCTGCCACCGCCGTCAGTGCTGTAAGCCTCATATTCCCTCCCTTGGCATGATGGCCTCCGGAAGAAGGCCCTTGCTCATCGTTTCTTCGGTATACCGTAGGCCACTGCACACCTGTAACGCAACAACAAATTCACGGATATGAATTTCTATACGCTCTTGCGGCGTCTTTTGTCGGAAATCGCACATGCGAAACATCGTAGCCGCGCGCAGCGGTCATCGCAATTTCCGCCCACGGCGCCGCATCGCCCTGCCCCTGGCATCAGGTCGGCCCAAATCTCTCATGCGAACAAGGCTTTGCGGTCTGTTTTGGCCTGCACTTACGCGGGACGATCAGTCGGTCCACGGCTAGGGCCACCCTGGCCAAGGCGCTTTTTCGTGCAAAATCATGGGACCACCGCGCCCTCGCCGCCAGAGACTCGGCGCTTTGCCGGGCGGGACACCACGGCTTTTGGCGCAGCTCCTGCTCACCCGAATCGGCCGCCTGACCGATCTCGCGATGGCGGCTCCGCCGATTCGGGTGGCTTGGTCAGTCCAGATCGCTGCCGCCGCGCTCCGTTATCCTGCGCGCGTGGTAGCGTTGAAAATCCTCGCCGGTCTCATCGATCATCTCGTAGCGTTTCTCAGCCACCCATGTGAACATGTCGAGCGACGTGCTCTTGCTGAAAGCGCCCGGCATGACCGCCACGGCGGCGTCAATCGCGCTGTCGGTCTCGGGGACCTCCTCCGGGAGAAACATGATTGTCGGCGTGAACAGAACACGCCACTTGCGCGCCATGTCCTTTTCGCCGCGCATATCCCCGTCGAAGTCGCTGACTTCTGTGCTGCCGTGCAGGTTCAACTGAACGACGAAAAAATTCTCGTCTATGTAGTCGGAAACCTCGGGATCCGAGAAGACCTCCTCATGCATCTTCTTGCAGTAGAGGCATCCGCGCTGCTCAAAGAACAGAACAAGGCGCTTTCCTTCGTCGTTCGCCTCCGCCAGATCATCCCGCATATCCTTGAAAGTGTCGCGCATCCAGGGTTGCTTGTGCAAGCCGTCGTCGCCGATCTGCTGTGCCGCCACGGGCAGCGCCATGACAACGGCCAGCATTGCTCCGATCCATGTTTTCATTCCGGTTCTCCTCCCCGTTATGACGCGGTGGCCGGGAGTGCCCGCAACCGCGATCCTATCAATTCGTTCAGCTCAAGGCCGTCCATGACGGAAACGTGTCGATCATCCATTGGGCGATCAGGTTCACCGTATCGGTCGCAATGAGGACCGCAAAGAGGATCAGCATGCCGCCCATCAGCTTTTCGACGTATTGCAGCTTGTCCCGGTGCCGCGCGGTCCAGCGCAGAAACGGACCCGAAAACAGCGCCGCGATGACAAAGGGCGCGGTCATGCCCACGCCGTAGACCAGCAGCAGCAGTCCGCCGCGATAGATGTCGCCCATGCCGCTGGCGATCATCAGGATCGACGCCAGAGCCGGTCCAACGCAAGGCGTCCAGCCAAAACCGAAGGCGAGGCCCATCAGATACGCCCCCATGATGGTCGTGGGTTCGGCGCTGCTTTCGACCTTGGCCTCTCGATAGAGCAACCCGATGCGAATGACCCCGAGAAAATGCAGGCCGAAAACACCAAGGATGACGACAGCGATCCACTTCAGGTAGTCCATGTAGTCCGCAAAGGCCTGACCGACCGCCGTCGCCCCCATCCCCAAAAGGACAAAAATCGTCGTGACTCCGGCCGCAAAGAACGCGGCCGAGATCAACAAGCGGCGTTGCGCCCCCGGCGTGATGCCCGCGTCGTCCCGGAGTTCCGACATGGAAATCCCCGCCATGTAACACAGGTAGAAGGGCACCATGGGTAGGATGCAGGGCGTGAAAAAGCTTAATAGTCCCGCAAATGCTGCACCGGCGAAGGAAATGTCGAACACCTGGGATGCCTTTGCTTGAAAAATTCACATATTCATATTACGTTGATCATCAAACGCGCGTCAATTCGGTACACCATGAAATCCTTGAAAATCCTCCTTGCCGGTCTGAGCGCCGTCTTTCTGATGGCGTCAACCGCATCCGCGAACGACATCCAGCTTGTTCTGGTCGAACAGCCGGGCTGTGCCTATTGCGCCGCCTGGGACGACCAGATCGCTCCGGCCTACCCCAAAACGGACGAGGGGCAATTTGCGCCCCTGGTCAGAGCGGATCTGCACATGGGACCGCCGGAGGGGGTGACCTACGCCCGAAAAGTGACCTTTACCCCGACTTTCATTCTTGTGAAGAACGGTGCGGAAATTGCCCGCATGGAAGGATACGTCGGCGAAGATTTCTTCTGGCCTGTCTATGCCGAATTGCTGAAACGACACACGACCTACGCGCCGTCCGGCGGTGAATGAATTGGCGGAACAAAGATGTCCCTTCCAGTATTGAATGACGATCTGAGCGACGAGGAACTGGACGCGATCGTGGAAAAGGCAACCGCGGCCTCGTCCTTTCTCAAGGCAATCAGCCATGAGGGCAGGTTGATGATTCTCTGTCATCTGGTCACCGGCGAGAAATCCGTGACCGAACTGGAAGAGCTTCTTACCGCCCGTCAGGCCGCCGTCAGCCAGCAACTCTCGCGGCTTCGGCTGGAGGGGTTGGTGGTGCCACGGCGCGATGGCAAGGCGATCTATTACCGGCTTGCGGATGACCGGCCCCGCAAGATGCTGGAATGCGTCTACGACCTGTTTTGCCGGGATGACGCGGCCTGACGCGCAACCTCGATCACTTCGCTTGCGATGTTCTGAATACGACCGCATACTGAGCCCGAAACACCGCAGCGGGTCAGGAGGAGGGTCCGTCGATGAGTGATATTCTCACCGAACAGCATATTGTTGCCCTGATCGGGCTTTCGACGGGGATATTGCTGGGTCTGGCCGCCAGACTGGGCCGATTTTGCACGCTGGGCGCGATCGAAGACGCCCTTTACGGCGGGTCCACGGTGCGGTTGCGGATGTGGGGCATGGCGATCGGACTTGCGGTCATGGGCAGTTTCGGGTTGATGGCCATGGGCCTGCTGGCGGGGGCGGAGACCTATTACCTGTCGATCCGCTGGATGCCCGCCGCGTCGATCCTCGGTGGATTGGTCTTTGGATACGGCATGGCGCTTTCGGGGATGTGTGGATATGGCGCAATCGCCCGGCTGGGGGGCGGTGATCTGCGCAGTTTCGTCATCGTCCTGGTCATGGGGGTGGCGACCTTTGTCGTGCTGTCCGGCCCCTTGGCGCCGCTGCGCGACATGATCTTTCCCCAGACACCGGTGACCACGGAGGTTGCACCGGGGATCGCGCATCAACTCTCGGCGATGAGCGGGATTCCGGCAAACGTTCTGGGCATGATAATCGGCGCGATCATCCTGATCGGCTCGGCAGCCTCTTTCGCGGTCTGGAAGCGGCCGTCACAGATCGGCTGGGCGGTGGCGGTCGGCCTTGCTGTCGTGGGCGCATGGGCGGGCACTTCATGGGTGGCCCACACCGGGTTCGAGGCGCTGCCCGTGGTGTCGCACAGTTTCGCCGCGCCGCTCGGCGACTCCATCCTGTGGTGGATGACAGGCTCGGCACGGCCCCTGAGCTTTGCCGTGGGTTCTGTTGCCGGAGTCTGGGCGGGAGCGTTCATCGGATCGTTGATAAAGGGCCAGTTCCGCTGGGAAGCCTGCGAAGATCCGCGCGAATTACGCCGTCAGATCATCGGCGCGGCTCTCATGGGGGGCGGCGCGGTTGTCGCGCTGGGATGTTCCATTGGGCAGGGCTTGTCTGCCTTTTCTGTCTTGGCGATCTCTGCGCCGGTGACATTTGCCGCGATCTTTGCCGGCGCCGCACTGGGGCTGCGCCAGCTTATCGTCGGGTTTCAGCCAGCAGAATGATCGACATAGGGCGACGTCCCCTATAGGGGTGTTGCCGTCCAAAGACGCTCCGCCGTGCGGGATCATGGTTCATTTACTGACCGAGCTGCCCCCTTGGTTGGCCTAGTCGTCGGCAGGACCGACAGTTCCACGGTGGATCAGCCTTGGGGCGAAAACCGTCACTTCGGCCGGCGAACTGCCGGAGATGATCTGCCGGGCCGCGGCGCGACCGATGCCGCGCTTGTCGACTTGAACAGTCGTGAGTCCCGGAAAGGTAAAGGCGGCTTCTTCCATGTCATCGCACCCGACGATCGCAAAGTCCCGCCCGGGCATCATTCCGGCATCATGGCAGGCTGCGACAACCCCGAACGCGATCAGGTCGCTGAAGCAGACAAACCCCGTCGGTGGATCAAGCCCCGCAATTTCGGCGCGCGCAGCCTCAAGTCCAAAGCGGCGCAATGTGGGGCCATGCAAGACGCGAGGGGGCGGAAGACCCGCAGCCGACAGCGCGTCCAGACAGCCCTGCAACCGGTTCCGTGCCGTTGACGACTCGTGACCACCGCCCAGCCAGCAAATACGCTTGTGGCCCGCCGAAATCAGAACTTCCGCCGCCAGACGTCCCGCCATCAGGTCGTCATTCACGAATTGAGGCACCGGCAGGTCAGGCATGGCGCGAGAAAACAACACCGTCGGGATCGCCGCCGATGGCGCGCCGCCGGGCAGCAGAACGTCCAGATCCTGCGGCTTCGTGCCTCGAACCGGGCAAAGAATCACGCCACCGACGCCTTGTTCCAGCGCAGTCTGGAGAAACGCGCGCTGAAGCTCTGGATCCTCGCGGGCCACACCGAGAAAGACATGGCGGCCGTGTCGGGTCAGTTCGTCCTGAATATGTTCAAGGAACTCATTGAAAACAGGGTTCGCAAGATCGCTCAGCGCGACGGCAACAAGGCTGCTTCTGGATTGCCTGAGATCGGCGGCGGCGCGGTTGTAAATATAGCCCAACCGCGCAGCGGTCCGTCGCACCCGTTCGGCCGTCTCGAAAGGAATCCGGGGATCGCGCCGCAATGCCAGCGAAACCGTGGAAACCGAAAGGCCCAGGTCATCGGCGATGTCGCGTAGTTTGATACGCCTGTTCATCCGCAGACCCTATCCAACAAAGTGATGGGCTGCCAACTCTATTCAATCGATTGACTAGGTGCCTTCAGCTATGTTTCAAAGGGTGGGCGAACGCGGTGACTGTCATGGTCGCCGCGTTGCCAAACAAAGGGAGGAGACATCATGAAAACTGTCGTGAATGCATTCGCAATGGCAGCAATCGCCGCGGGAATTGGCGGCGCGGCGCAGGCCCAGTCCTGTGACTGGCAGCCCGATCGGACCGTGACTTACATCGTGCCATGGGGCGCCGGCGGCGGGACCGACGCGAACTCCCGCATGCTGGCCAGCATGCTGGAACAGAAATGGGATGTCCCCTTCAACGTGGTGAACCGCACGGGCGGCAACGGCGTGACAGGTCACTCCGCGATTTCGCGTGCTGACCCGGATGGCTACACGGTGGGCGCGGTCACGGTCGAGATCAACACGATGCATTGGGTCGGCCTGACCGAAATGACGATGGAGGACATCACGCCGATCGCTCTGGTCGACATCGTCCCGTCCAGCGTTCTGGTCGGCAAGGACAGCCCCTTCGACTCGCTCGAGGCGTTGCTGGACCACGCGCGTGAGAACCCCGGCGATCTGACCGGTTCGGGCACGTCACTGGGGGGCATCTGGCACCTCGCTCTGGCGGGGATGCTGAACGCCGAAGGTCTGGCGCCCGACGCCATCCGCTGGATCCCGTCCCAAGGTGCCGCACCTGCCATGCAGGAACTTCTGGCCGGGGGTGTGGACGTGGCAACGCCTGCCCTCTCCGAAGGCAAGGCCTTGATCGAGGCGGGCGAACTGCGCGCGCTCGCCTATATGCACGATTCTCCGATGGCCGCGCTGCCGGATGTCCCGCTGACGGCCAATGTGCTGGACAGCGGCTGGACGCTGGCCGCCTACATCACGATATCGGGCCCCGACGATCTGCCCGAAGAGATCACCTGTTCCTATGAAAAGGCCGTGGCAGAGATTGTCGCGACTGACGAATGGGCCGAGTTCAAGGCCAGCCGCGGCGCGGAAGTCGTATCCATGCCTTCGGATGAGCTTGTGGCCTACATGGAAGCCTCGGATGAGGCTTTGGGTGAAACGATCAAGGCTGTCGGTCTTGCGAAGTGACCGCCTGGCATAAAAGATGAACATCAACCGCGATGTGGTGACGGGGGCGGCGCTGATCGCCCTCGCCATTGCAATGGCATGGAACGCGCGGGGCTTTCCACAGATCCCCGCCATGGCCTATGGCCCGGATCTGTTCCCGAACATCATCGCCACCGGGCTTGTCCTGTCCGGACTTGGCATCCTTCTCGAAGCCCGACGGGGCACCGCGCCGGAACAGGAAGACAGGCGGGCCACTGCCGCCCTTCCCTTCATCACGTTGATAGGGCTTGTGGCGGCTTTCACACTGGTCCTGCCGTGGCTCGGGTTTCATATCTCGGCCGCCCTCGCCTTCGTGGTGGCGGTCCGGGTCTTTGGCGGCGGCTGGCCGGTAACGATCTGCCTTGCGGTTATTGCGCCGTTCGCCTTGCACTACGTGTTCTACTCCATCTTGCGTGTGACACTGCCCTGGGGCGTGTTGACGCCCGTGGCCTGGTAAGGGAAAGCGCCGATGGATATCGTGGCAATTCTTTCCGCCGTAGCGGATCCGTTGATCATCACAACGGTTCTTGCCTGCACGCTCTACGGCGCTTTCGTTGGCGCGATGCCCGGCCTGACGGCCACGATGGCCGTCGCCCTGCTTGTGCCTTTCACCTATTTCATGGAACCGGTGCAGGCCGTCGCCGCGATCGTCGCGACAACAACGACGGCGATCTTCGCCGGGGATATCTCGGGCGCGCTGTTGAAAATGCCCGGCACGCCTGCCTCCGCCGCCTATGTGGAGGACAGTTATGCGCTGGCACATGGCGGGCAACCGCGCACGACGCTGTTCGTATCGCTTTTCGCGGCCGTATCGGGCGGGGTGATCGGCGTCTTGATCCTTGCGGCAGCCTCCCCGCAACTGGCCCGTCTGTCTGCCAGTTTCTCCAGCGACGAGGCGTTCTGGCTTGCGTCATTGGGACTCAGCTGCGCGGTCTTTGTTGGCGGGTCTTCGGTGCCGCGCAACTTTGCCAGCCTGTTCATTGGCTTGGCAGTTGCCTCAGTCGGAATTGACGTGGCGGTCGGGCATCCGCGTTACACCTTTGGATTTGACGAACTCTATGACGGTGTCAGCTTCATCCCCGCCATGATCGGGCTGTTCGCCCTGTCGGAATTGTTGCGCAACGCGGTCACGGGCACCGACACCCATCTTGGAAAACTTACCGTGGAGCCGGTGTTTCAGGCCCTGCGCAACGCGGCCGCCGAAATCCGGCGCCGGTGGGTGGGCATTTTTCGTTCGGGCACAGGGGGCACCGTGATCGGCGCCTTGCCGGGGGCGGGTGCGGACGTGGCGGCCTGGATCGCCTATGCCCTCTCACGCCGCTTCTCCCGCACGCCGGAAAAATTCGGCAAGGGCCATCTGGAGGGCATCGTCGACGGTGGCGCGGCCAACAACGCCGCTGTGGCCGGTGCATGGACGCCGGCCCTCGTCTTTGGCATTCCCGGGGACAGTGTGACCGCCATCGCCATCGGCGTCCTGCTGATGAAGGGCCTGACGCCGGGGCCCGACATTTTCACCAATGACGCCACCTTGGTCTACACGCTGTTCGGGGCGTTCCTGCTCGCCAACCTTCTGATGCTTTTTACCGGCGGCTTGGCGGTCATGATGGCGACACAGCTTTTGCGCGTGCCGCGCTCGGTTCTGATGCCGTTGGTCCTGATGTTGTCGATGATCGGCGGCTACGCGATCATGGGCAGCACGATGGCGATCTGGATCATCCTCGTGCTGGGGATCGTCGGATATGGTATGGCCCGCGCGGGAATCCCGCTGGCACCCGCCATCCTTGGCATCGTGCTTGGCCAGGTGGTCGAGGACAATTTCATGGTCTCGATGATGAAGGCGCAGGGCGACATGACCCAGTTTTTCGACCGGGACGCAGCGGCCGTTCTGGGCACGATCACGATGATCGTCTGGGCAGTCCTTCTGGGGCGCGCAATCTTGGACATGTTTGGCCCGAACCGGGCAAGAGGCAGGAAGGAAACCTAATACCATGACAGGACAGAATACGCTCAAGCAACGGCTGAAGGCGGGTGAGACGGTGGCAGCCGCCTGGCTGGAACTCGGCTCACCCGATGTCGCCGAATTGCTGGTGCATGCCGGCTGGGACGTTCTGGTGATTGACTGCGAACACGGGGTCGCCGGTCTGGAAGAGGGGCTGGGACTGATACGTGCGGTCGAGGCTGCGGGAGGGCAGGCCGTGGTGCGGGTTCCCGATCCGTCCGAGGCTACGCTGAAGCGCGCCCTCGATCGCGGCGCACGGTCGATCATGGTGCCGATGGTGCAATCCGCGGCGATGGCTCGCGACATCGCGCAGGCGTGTCTCTACCCGCCGCGGGGCCGACGCGGCTATGCAGCCCCGATCGTGCGGGCGACGGGTTTCGGTGCCGTCACAAACTATGCCAGCGCCGTCGCACATGACGAATTGCTTCTGATGGTCCAGATCGAACATGCGGACGCGGTGGGAGAGGTCGCCAAGATTGCCGACATCGACGGGATCGACATGGCATTCGTCGGTCCCAACGACCTTGCCGCATCAATGGGACATCTGGAGGATCTGACCCACGGCGATGTGCGCAAGGCAACCGCGCATGTTGAATCCACGGCAACCGCCGGCGGTCTGATGCTCGGCACGATCGAGGGTGCCGGTCGGGACTATGCGACGCTGCGCAACGACGGCTACCGCTTCATCGTCGGACCCAACGACATTTCCTTGTTGGGCAGTGCAGCACGGATTGCACGCAACGCATGCGCAGAAAATCTCGGCTGAGGGGCCGCAGTTCGTGACCCGGGTTGTCTGTGGCGGGCTGGTTGCCCTTGACCTCGTGATGGACGTGGTCGCGCATCCGACCGCGGGGGAAAAACACCGGGCCACGGCCTCACGTCTTTCAGCGGGCGGGGGCGCTTGCAACGCGGCCGCAGCCATCGTCCGGCTGGGTGGGCATGCTATGCTGGCGGGGACCCTCGGCGATGACGCCCTCGGCGAAATCCTGCGCGCGCAGATCAGGGCCCTCGGGATCGACGACAGCCTTTTGCACACGTCGAAAAAGACCAGAACGGCCTATTCCGCCATAACCATCACTCCCGACGGGGAGCGCACGATCGTCAATTTCCGTGACGACACGGCCATGGACACCCCCTGCCCGCTTTCCGACGGCCTGTCCTTTGGCGCCGCTTTGTCCGACACCCGCTTTCCTGCCATGGCCGCGGCGCTGATGTGTGCGGCGCGGCGCGCAGGGGTTCCGGGCATCATGGACGCAGAAGCGCCGGTCGCGCCCGCCGCCCTCGCGCTGCGAGAGGCAAGCCATACCGCGTTCTCTTCGCAGGGATTGCAAGACTTTGCAGGCGGAACGGACGGTCGCGCCCTTGCGGAGGCGCGCTTACATCTTGGCAACTGGGTCAGCGTCACGCGGGGGCCAGCACCCGTGTTGTGCCACGACGGCGGCACGCTGATCGAGGTGCCGGTCCCGGAGGTCACACCGACTGACACCCTGGGCGCTGGCGACACCTGGCACGGGGCCTTCGCGTTGACACTCGCCCGCGGCGCCACCGAAGTCGAAGCTGTTCAGGCCGCCAATGCAGCCGCCGCCAACATGATCTGCCGTGTCCCGCCCTGGGACGCCCCGACATGACTGTCACAAACGCACGAAGCCGTTGCCTACTGTCTGGAAGACGGGAAGATCGCGTTTCAACCCCAAGACCCTTTGCGGCTCGCCCATGCGGCTGACACAGTCTTCGTTGCGGAAGAACCC